>NZ_DBNJ01000012.1:0-178220 GCF_002297765.1 Thalassolituus sp. UBA675 | reverse complement strand
AAACTGTGGGACAGCAGTGGCCCTCCGGCTGCTTTTTTTATGCCCGCTTTTGCTGTTTTAACCGGGGCAACACTCTGTCTTGCCGATATTATTGATAAAGTGACTTTTACGACTCACTGTACTGTTTTACCCTGTGTAGAGACACAGGAGACTCTGCATGACCGACGATATTTTTTATGCCGCCGCCTGGGGCGTTCTTGCTCTGTTAGCGCTCTTTCTGGGTGGGCTTCTACTCGGTACCCTCTGGTTTCTCTGGGCCTATGTATCGGATCGTCTCCAGACCCAGCATACGGTGCGACGCAACTTTCCGGTCATCGGACGCTTCCGTTACATGTTCGAGCACCTTGGAGAATTCTTTCGCCAGTATTTTTTCGCTATGGACCGCGAAGAAATGCCGTTTAACCGGGCAGATCGTAGCTGGGTGTATCGTGCAGCCAAGAACCTGAGTACGACGGTGGCTTTTGGTTCGACCCGGCGTCTGGATACCGCCGGTACCGTGATGTTCGTTAACAGCCCATTTCCTTCATTAAGCAAAGACCTGAGCGAGTCTCAGGTTCTCACCATAGGTAAAAACTGTCGTAACCCATACAGCACCAGCTCGCTGATAAATATTTCTGGTATGAGCTACGGCGCATTGTCTAAACCAGCGGTACAAGCGCTGTCACGGGGCGCGAAGAAAGCGGGCTGTTGGATGAATACCGGTGAGGGTGGCTTGTCGCCGTATCACCTCGAAGGCGACTGCGACATTGTATTTCAGATTGGCACCGCGAAGTACGGAGTACGGAAAGAAGACGGCTCGCTGGACGACGAAAAGCTGATAGAAATCGCACATCGTCCTCAGGTGAAAATGTTTGAAATCAAACTGAGCCAGGGGGCCAAGCCCGGAAAAGGCGGTATTCTGCCCGGCGCCAAAGTCGGCGAAGAGATTGCAGCGATCCGACATATCCCGGTTGGGGAGGACTCAATCAGTCCTAATGGCCAGCCGGAAGTCCGCTCAGTCAGTGATCTGCTCGATATGATTAACCATGTGCGCGACATTACGGGTAAGCCTACCGGGTTCAAAGTCGTACTGGGGGGCAATGATTGGATACGGGACTTGTGTCGTGAGATTCATCTGCGCGGCAAAGACAGTGCGCCTGACTTTATTACCTTAGATGGCGCTGAGGGTGGTACCGGCGCGGCACCCCAATCGTTAATCGATTACATGGGTCTTCCGCTGGCTCAGGCGCTCCCTATGCTTGTGGATACCCTTGATGAATTCGAATTACGTCCACGGATAAAAGTTATAGCCTCAGGCAAACTGATCACGCCCGACCGGGTGGCCTGGGCAATCTGTGTCGGTGCAGACTTTGTAACGTCGGCACGTGGCTTTATGTTCGCACTGGGCTGCATTCAGGCTCTGCAGTGCAATAAAAATACCTGTCCGACCGGTATCACAACCCACGACCCCAGGCTGCAGCGTGGTCTGGTTCCGACAGACAAGGCGGAGCGAGTCGCTCACTTTGCCCGTACTCTTGTTAACGAAGTCGGTGTCATCGCACACAGCTGCGGTGTTGAAGACCCACGCCAGTTACAGCGGCATCATGCGCGTATGGTGCAGCCGAATGGCGAAGCAAGGTTGTTATCAGAGTTATACGGGAAGGAAGGCTTCCACCCACCTACCGAAGGCGCTGCCGAGGCCTCCTGAAAGTATCTCCTCTCCGCGGCAGGGTAAGGCTGCCGCTTGTCCACAACCTGACTTTCGTATAACCCGTATGGATACGCAAACATTTATCTATAAGCTCTGACTTATACTTATAATAAAAAACTATACAGATTAGCTGTTCAGCGTTCGTTGTATCATAGGCACATATTAAGACAGTCAGGGCCACAAGCCCGGTAGTCACTGCGCACACCCGCGCTAATCGGACAATATGATCTTCGCCTACTGGAGAAATCAAGATGGCAACGAATAAAGTAGATGCACTGCTCGTGGGCAGTGGCGTAATGAGCACAACACTGGCGACATTACTAAAGAAACTGGATTCTTCGTTGAATATCCTGATGGTAGAGCGCCTGGATCAGGTTGCAGCCGAAAGTACTGACGGCTGGAATAACGCCGGTACAGGTCACGCGGGCTACTGCGAACTCAATTACACACCTCAGGGTGCTGATGGCAATGTAGCTATCGAACGAGCGCTCACTATCAATGCCAATTACGAAATCTCTCAGCAGCTGTGGTCGTCTCTCGTCGAATCTGGCGACTTGCCATCCCCCGATCAATTTATTAATTCAACGCCGCATATCAGCTTTGTCTGGGGCAAAGAGAATGTTGAGTTTCTGCGCAAGCGTTACGAAAAGCTGAAAGACCATCACCTGTTTGCTGACATTGAGTACAGCGAAGATACTCAGACCCTGACCGAGTGGATGCCACTCGTGATGGGTGAGCGCGCTGACGGCGAGCCTGTTGCAGCGACACGCGTTGCTTACGGTGCTGACGTTGATTTCGGTTCTCTTACCCGCAACATGGTCGCCAGCCTGGAAAAGCAAAATGATTTTGACCTGCGTCTTGGCCATGAAGTTACCGCACTGAAAAAGAACGGCGGCAACAACTGGCACGTTACTATCAAAAATCGCAGCACAGGTAAGAAAGAAGCGATCACGGCAGGATTTGTATTCCTGGGTGCTGGTGGTGGTGCGTTACCGCTGCTGCAGAAATCAGATATTCCTGAAAGTAAAGGCTACGGCGGTTTCCCGGTATCAGGGCAGTGGCTGGTATGCCAGAACGAAGATGTAATTAAACAGCATCATGCCAAGGTGTACGGCAAAGCAGCCATTGGAGCACCTCCTATGTCGGTGCCACACCTCGACACACGTATCATTAATGGCAAACCTGCATTGTTGTTCGGGCCATATGCTGGGTTCACAACGCAATTTCTTAAGGCAGGATCACGTCTAGATCTGTTAAAATCCGTCAGCGCTAATAATCTGAAACCCATGATCGACGTAGGCCTGAATAACATGGATCTGACCCGCTATCTGATTAGCGAGGTAATGCAGTCACACAAAGACCGTGTTGCAACACTCCAACAATACCTGCCTTCTGCTAAAGCAGAAGACTGGACGCTGGCACATGCTGGTCAGCGCGTGCAGATTATTAAGAAAGATGAAAAAGGCCGCGGCAAGCTTGAGTTCGGCACCGAACTGGTTGCTGCTGAAGACGGTACTCTGGCTGCGTTACTGGGTGCATCTCCGGGTGCATCCGTGGCTGCCCAGGCTATGATCGAAGTATTAGAGCGCTGTTTCCGTATGCGTATGGACGGTGGTTGGAAATCAAAACTGAAGGCTCTGGTGCCTTCTTACGGTGAATCTTTGGTAGATAACGCACATCTGCTGCAGGATATTCGTCGTCATACTCTGACTACTCTGGGGTTGCAGGCAGTCGCCGGCAAGGAGACCTCAGGCGAAACTCACCACCAGGAACGACAGGAGCAACGCCGTTCCTTTGGCTGACAGACGTTTCATGTAGTTAATTCCATATTTACAAAAAAGCCGCTTATGCAGTCAGTAACCTGACCGCAGGCGGCTCTTGTTTGTTTTAAAAACTTCAGACTTTAAATTTAAATTAACAGGAGTACTAACCATGCTGATTGGTGTACCTAAGGAAATTTATCCTGGGGAAGCCCGGGTTGCCATTATACCTTCGGGTATACAGGCACTACTGGACAAAGGCTTTTCAGTCGTTGTTCAGGAGGGTGCAGGCGATGGCGCACACTTTGGTGACGAAGAATATCGTGCATGCGGTGCAAGCATTGCCCCGTCTGCAGAGTCTCTTTATGAGCAAGCCGATATTATTCTGAAAGTGCGCAACCCTCAGGAAGAAGAGCTGCCTCTGCTGAAAGAAAACAGCACGCTGATCTGCCTGATGGACGCCTGGTTTAATCTGCCAATGGTAGAAAAGCTGGCGGCACAGAAAGTACGCTCTTTCGCTCTGGAATTTATTCCACGTACAACCCGTGCACAGTCTATGGACGTACTCAGCTCGATGGGTGCAATCAGCGGTTACCGTTCTGTACTGACCGGCGCTATGGCTCTGCCTCAGTATTTCCCGATGCTGATGACTGCAGCGGGCACCATCCACCCGGCTAAAGTATTCATAATCGGTGCAGGTGTTGCCGGTCTGATGGCTATTTCTACTGCCCGTCGTCTGGGTGCTGTTGTAGAAGCGTACGATACGCGTGCCGAAGTACGTGAGCAGGTTGAATCTCTGGGCGCTAAATTCGTTGAATTCGACCTTGAAACGGAAGAAGGCAACAGCTCTGGTTACGCTAGCGAGAAATCAGAAGAATTTTATCGTAAGCAGCGTGAGCAGATGACCACCAAGATCTCTCAGGCAGATCTGGTAATTACGACCGCTGCTATTCCAGGTAAGCCATCTCCTCGTCTGATCACCAAAGACATGCTGCACTACATGAAAAAAGGTTCAGTGATTGTCGATCTGGCAGCAGAGCGTGGCGGTAACGTCGAAGGCACTGTGGCGAACGACAAAGTATACCTCGATGGCGTGACGATCATCGGTTATACCGACCACCCGGGTCGTGTTCCTGTGCATGCTTCCCAGCTTCTGACCAAAAACATTTCTACCTTCCTGCTGAACATGGCGGACGAAGGTGACCTGTCTGTAAATATGGAAGACGATATCGTCGCGGCTACCCTGGTAACCGAAGACGGTGAAGTAAAACACGAAGGGCTCAGTGCTCAACTGGCTGGTAACGCGTAAGGAGTAGTCTTATGGAAATGTTTATCCTGAGCCTCACGATTTTTGTGCTGGCTGTATTCGTTGGTGTGGAAGTGATTAACAAAGTACCGCCAACTCTGCACACGCCGCTTATGAGTGGTACTAACGCTATTTCGGGCATTGTTGTTGTGGGTGCCATCATCAGTTCTGGCGGCAGCGAGCACACGACGGTCCTGTCGACGGTTCTGGGTGTTGCAGCGATCGCGCTGGCGACCATCAATATTGTGGCGGGCTTTATGGTTACCGACCGCATGCTCAACATGTTTAAAAAGAAGTAAGGGGCGATTAATTCATGGAAACTGTAATTAACATCGGTTATCTGGTCGCCGCCGTACTCTTTATTCTCGGCATTAAAGGCATGACCAAGCCAAAGACAGCGGTTCGTGGTAACCAGATGTCGGCAACGGGTATGCTGGTGGCGATTATTGCTGCGCTGCTCGACAATAACGTTGTCAGCTACGAATACATCATTATTGGTGTGCTGATCGGCGGTGCAATCGGTGCGTTTATCGCCAAGAAAGTCGCAATGACAGATATGCCAGAACTGGTTGCTGCATTGAACGGTATCGGTGGTGGTGCATCCCTGTTGGTGGCATCGGCTAACTACCTTGAAAGCCAGAAGCTGGCTGAGATGGGTCAGTTTGTTCCTACGTACGATTGGTCTATCGCCGTTATTCTGTCGATTCTGATCGGTGCTGTGACTCTGACCGGTTCTTTTATCGCGGTTGGTAAGCTAAAAGGAAAAATCGGCGACGCTAAGCAGGTCCGCCTGTTCAAGTGGATTGTAAAACTGAGCCTGGCAGCTCTGCTGGCGGGTGCAGCTTACTTTGCTGCGGTTGATCCTGTTAACTCTGATCTGCTGATCGCGGGTCTGATTATTCTGTGTCTGATTCTGGGTATCTGTCTGGTAATGCCAATTGGTGGCGCAGACATGCCGGTAGTGGTTGCACTGCTGAACTCCTACTCAGGTCTGGCGGGTGCGGCTGCGGGTTTCGTGCTGGGCAACAATGGCCTGATCATTACCGGTTCTCTGGTAGGCGCATCCGGTATCATCCTCACCAGCATCATGTGTAAAGCAATGAACCGCTCACTGACGAACGTTCTGTTCGGTGGCTCTATGTCTGAAAGCTCAGGCGTAAGCCGTTCAGAAAACGATGCTTTCTACGAAGGCAAAGTGAAGTTCTCTTCCGCTGACGAACTGGCGATGCTGCTTGATGGCGCTCAGAACGTTGTATTTGTTCCGGGTTACGGTTTGGCGGTTGCACAAGCTCAGCACGCGACACGTGAACTGGCTGGTATGCTGGAGAAGCAGGGTGCGAAAGTTAAATACGCAATTCACCCGGTTGCCGGTCGTATGCCGGGCCACATGAACGTACTGCTGGCGGAAGCGGAAGTACCGTACGATCAGCTGGTAGAAATGGACGCGATCAACCCTGAATTCTCGCAGACTGATGTTGCGATTGTTCTGGGTGCGAACGACGTTGTTAACCCAGCGGCTGCAGAAGATCCGAATTCACCTATCTTCGGTATGCCAATTCTTGATGTACACCATGCTAAGACTGTCGTTGTTGTTAAACGTGGTCTGTCACCTGGCTTTGCAGGTATTCCTAACGAACTCTTCATCCGTGATAACTCACTCATGGTGGCAGGCGATGCTAAGAAGGTTCTGCAGGATACAATTTCGGCGTTGAAGGACCTGTAAAGTTCGCTGTTTAAAACAACGTCATTTGGCCCGCATCGCGGGCCTTTTTTTTGCCTGTCATTCGTCGGCTTGAATTACGCTTTCGCGAGCCATGCTTTTCACCGATTACCTGAGCAGTGGTAAAGAATTCAGAGTCACGAACGGATTTCAGGTCGGCTCTGGCTCGTCGGGTTGCCGCGGCGAAGTCGACCAGAGGAGCAGGGTAGTCTTCGCCAATAATACAGTGTGAATTTTCCTGAATTGCTCGTGGCATTAACCAGGGCTCGAAGATCCATTGATCTGAGACATGCTGTAATTCGGGCACCCAACGACGTACAAACAGACCTTTGGCATCCAGTCGTTGCGCCTGAAGGATAGGGTTGTACATGCGCGGAATATTAATCCCGGTAGTCCCTGCCTGCATCTGCACCTGCGGATAGTGAATGCCCGGCTCATAATCGGTAAACAGAGATGCCAGATAGCGCGACACAGGTTGCCAGGGCAGAGCTAGGGGGTAGGATGCGATCGAAATCAGCATGGCACGCATGCGGAAGTTTACCCAGCCGTTGGCAATTAAGTAGCGCATGGAGGCATCGACCATCGGCCAGCCAGTGTTGCCTGTTTTCCAGGCCTCGAATTTTTCCTCATCGAAAGGGCGGTTGAGCTGCTCTGTCAGTGGATGAAGATTCTGAATTTCCATATCCGGCTGATCTTCGAGCTTCTGAATAAAATGGCAGTGCCACCACAGCCGGGATTCAAATGCCGACAGACTCGCCTTCCAACGCCCTTCCGCTGCTCGCCGCCGGTTTTGAACCGCCTGCACAAGCTCGCGCATACCGATGCAACCCACTGCCAGATAAGGGCTTAACCGTGAGCAGCCATTTTCTGCTGTTAATGGAGAGCTGATTGAGCCACGGTAGTATTCGCCGCGTTGGTTCAGAAAGTCCGAGAGTATTTTTACACCTTCTTCACGCCCTCCTTTTTGCGGCTGCTGCACAGAAGGCAGCTGGCAGGAAATACGCTCTGGAAGTTGTTCGGGTTTCAGAAAATTCTCGTTTCGATCAAGGGTCAGGAAATTAATGTGATCGGGTATTGGATATTGCGTCTGCGTCATCCATTGATTCCAGTGGGATGCCCAGTCATCGCGATTACGGTTAGGCCGTCGCACGCCGTTCTGCGGGTATTCTGTCCACGGAATATTGGATTTCTTAAGTAGCTTTTTTAATTTCAGATCACGTGAGAAAGTCCAGAGATTGCCAGTTTCTTCATGGCTGTGAATCCCCTGAATGTTCAGAACTTCTGTCAGCTTATTAAAACGAAGCACCGCATCTCCGCTCATACAGATGAGTTCGCCACCGAGCCTTTTCAGTTGTTGATTCAGATCGATCAGGGCTTCCCGTGTGAATGCCCACTGGCGTTGACTGGTGTCATCCAATTGCCAGTAATCAGGCTCAAAAATATAGAGTGCCAGTACCGTTCCCGATTGCGCAGCGTGCCAGAGTGCAGAGTGATCCTGTAAGCGCAGGTCACGCTTAAACCATACTATTTGCGTCATGATTTAATATCAAAAGCGGGTACGGTAACGACGGGCGGAGGGAAGGACGCGAGAAGTTTTCTTCCTGCCTGATGATCAAGAACGTCCTGCAGACTATTCTCTTCTATTTCCGGGCACCACCGCCTGATATGACTGAGTTCTGGATCATATTGATGAAGCTGTTTGTTCAGGTTGAACTCACGAACGGGTCTTGGGTCGTGACCGACACCTGCAAGGTAGGCCCAATTTCCATAGTTACTGGCAACGTCAAAGTCGCACAGATACATCTCAAACCAGCGGGCACCCAGTCGCCAGTCCAGCTTAAGTTGGTGAATAAAGTAGCTGGCCATATTCTGGCGCAGGCGGTTTGAAACAAAGCCGGTATGTCTTAGCTCGCGCAGTCCTGCATCAATCATAGGGACGCCCGTACTGGCATTACACCAGGCTTGCCAGTGGACACTATTGTCTGAAGCTTCGATTTTCTTTCTCTGGATTCCTGAGCGTGCAAACAATCGGTCGCCATGCACTCGCATTGACCAGTGGAAGTACTCCCGCCAGAGCAGTTCGAATCTGAGCCAGTAGGTATGCTCTGTCTCACCATAGCTGGCTTCAAACTTAAGTATTTCATGCCAGATATAACGCGGCGATAGACAGCCCCAGGCAAGCCACGGACTGAGACGACTACTGAAGTTCTCACCGGTCAGTGCGTTCCTCGTTTCTTTATAATGAGTGATGGCTTTATCGTCCCACACATAACGACTTAGCCACTCTATCCCTGGTCTTTCTCCTCCATGACAGCCGAGTGAAACCGCGTATTCGCTGCCTGGCCAGCTGATAGAGGCACTGGTTCTCAGTGGTTGTTCATGGATGTGAAGGCGGGTTGTTTCTGCGCTTTCAGGGATATAAAAAAGCTCTGGTCTTTTTTCGACCGTTTTTCTGAATTTAGAAAAAGATGCAGGAAAGTCGTTCAGTAAGGTGGCCATTTGTGCCTGACTGAAGAGTGTCTGACTTTCGTAGGTCACCAGATCAATGTCGTATTCTTTAACCGCTTCCAGCCACTCTTGTTCTTCAGGGGCCTGCGCATCCGAGGTGAGCAGCCTTATGTCGCCACACAGCTCATCTCTGAGTCGAGTAATGATGTCGACTGGGTGACCATGATACATATTGAAGTTAATGGTCTGATCTTCAAGCTGTCGATGAAGATCAATCAATGAGGCTCGCAGGAAATGTGCTTTCGCGCTTCCCAGCCTACTCATGCCATCATCATCTGTATTCAGCCAATGCTCAGGTAAAATATAAATGACAGCGAGAGGGGCGCCGTGTTCTACGGCCAGCCGAAACCCCTCATGATCATGGAGGCGCAGATCATTCCGCAGCCATAATACTTGAGTCGTCTTTTGCATCAGAACTCGTCCTCCACACTCGCGCTGGCGCACAGATTTGCAGCGGGTGTTGATTTAGCAGCGCGCTTACAGCGCTGTGAGCAATAGTGCACGTTTTCCCAGTCACGCGCCCATTTTCTCCGCCAGCAAAAAGGGCGTTTGCAATAGGCACAGTTTTTCTCTGGAAGATTTACTTTTTTATGGGGCATATCAAAGATCGTCCAGTCGACTGAGAAGGTCATCCGCACGGGCAATAATCCGGTCTTTCTTGTCGTCTTTCATTTTGTCCAAGGTCCGGTAAATCATTCCCATACGGTGGTTGTTTTTGAAATCCTCACGGTGACGGTCGATAAAATGCCAGTACAGACTGTTAAAGGGACAACTCTCTTCCTCCACCTGAGTTTTGACTGAGTAATGGCATTGCGAGCAGTAATCCGACATTTTATGAATGTAGTTTCCGGAAGCTGCATAGGGCTTGCTCCCCAGATATCCACCGTCGGCATGCATGACCATGCCAAGTGTGTTGGGAAGCTCAACCCAGTCGTAGGCATCGGCGTATACCGCGAGATACCAGTCACAGATTTCTTCAGGTTTAATTCCGGTAAGTAACGCGAAGTTACCCGTGACCATTAAGCGCTGAATATGATGTGCGTAGGCATGATCAAATGTGTTTTTAAAACAGTCGGCCATGCAGGCCATCTTCGTATCGCCATCCCAGTAATAGCGGGGCAGTGAGCGCTTGTTCTTCAGCGTGTTCTGTTTCGCGTATCGGGGCATGTGAAGCCAGTAAATACCTCGCACGTACTCGCGCCAGCCGATAATCTGGCGAATAAAGCCTTCTACTGCATTCAGGGGGGCACGATCTTCGTCCCAGGCACGTTGGGCAGCATCACATACTTGTTTCGCTGTCAGTAATCCGCAGTTCAGGTAGGGAGAGAGCAGGCTATGAAACAAGGCTTTTTCACCGCGCACCATAGCGTCCTGAAAATCACCGAAATTGCTGAGGCAATGCTGAATAAAAAAGCCTAGCGCGGTTGAAGCCTGGCTTCTTGTAGTCGCCCAGTGAAATTCATCGAGCGAGCCTGGGTGATCTGCGAAGTTCTTTTCGACCAGCTCTATGACTTCACGGTCGATATCATCGCGTTCAAACACAGGAGGGTTAGGAAAGGGAGTTTTGTCATCCCACTTTTTGCGGTTATCGGCGTCGTAATTCCATTGTCCGCCCTCTGGGTTGTCGTCTTTCATCAGGTAACCAGTTTTACGGCGCATTTCCCGATAAAAGTATTCCATACGTAGTTGCTTGCGACCGTCGGCCCAGTCTGCGAACTCTTTTGTTGTGGCGATAAAGCGATCGTCGCCATACACATCGACCGGGATGTTCAGTGATTTTGACCATTCCCGGTCCATCGCATTCTGCAAACGGTATTCACCACACTGGGTCAGGATCAGGCGCTCAGCCGAATACTCTTTTGCATAGTGCTTCACTACGTCGAACAGGGATTTGAAGTTTCCCTGACTGTTGTATTCGTAGTAATCCACCTGCCACCCCGCATCTCTCAACTCCTGTGCAAAATGGCGCATGGAGCTGAAGAGCAGAGCGATCTTCTGTTTGTGGTGTTTTACGTAGGTGGCCTCATCGCGGACTTCGGCCATGATCAGCCGGTCCACCTTCGGATCGAGAACGCGAAGGCTTGCGAGGTCGTGTGTCAGCTGGTCGCCGAGAATCAGCCCGAGGTGCATAAGTTATACATTTCTACGTTGTTTGGTATAACTAATGTATAACTATATGGCTGGATTTGCCAGTGTGCGAGTCCGTCAACGACGCGGGTTGCGACGGTTCATCCGTCAGATCTCAGTAAATTCCTGCTGTAAAGTGCTGATAAGCCACTCCAGTGCGAGGTCATCGCCCCGCAAGGAAGATGTGATAATGTCGACATCAAACGGTGGTATCGGCAGAGGCAGCGAAGCCAGCGCGATAGGTAGCAGCCCTGCATACTGGTCGGCCATGCGTTTTGGCAGCACTACGACCATATCGTTGCCAATGATGAGATGCGTGGCGCCAAGGTAATTGGGCGTGACAAGAACGATCTCACGCTCAAGGTTGTTATCGTCCAGCCACATATCGACAACCCCCCGGTGTTGCCCACCCGATACCCATATGTGGCGTAAGCCAAGAAATCGTTCCAGATCCAGCCCGGAGGTCAGGTCCAGTTGCTGTGGGTCATAGGCGACAACCAGATCCTCCTTCAGAAATCCTGTGCGGCGAATGCGGGGCGGCAGCTCTCCGAAGCGTCCGATGCACAGGTCTAAGTTGCCATCTTCAAGCGCTTTCGTCGGCGTATCCGGTGGCAGATCAAGAATGTCGAATTCGATTCCGGGCGCCGTTGTGCGCATGTAAGCCAATAAACGTGGCATCAGCGCCAGTTCGGCGTAGTCTGTAGTCGCTATCCGAAAACGGCGGCGGCTGGATTGAGGATCAAATTGATGACCGCCGGACAACGTGGTCTCGATTTGTTGAATGGCCTGACGTATCGGCCCTTCCAATGATAATGCCAGTGCCGTCGGTTGCATGCCCTGTGCGGTGCGGATCAGCAGTTGATCGTCGAGCAGGCTGCGCAGGCGGTTGAGAGCATTGCTGATGGCCGGCTGGCTCAGAGCCAGCTGGTCGGCGACCCGCGATACGTTGCGCTCGCGCATGAGGGCGTCAAAGATGACCAGCAGGTTGAGGTCAAAGTTGCGGATATTCATCATCACAATAAGCTATATCACTATGTTTAATTTCATGTGCTTCTTCAATCTTGGTCAGAATGAGCCCAGAAGCTGATCGAATAAGCATAACAACTCAATAGTAACCCGGATAACAATCCGGACAGGCAAGGTATATGACTCAAGCGAATCTCCCCTCAAGCGTAAACGACATCCAGCAGGTTGCAGTGATTGGTGCGGGCACCATGGGCCGCGGCATTGCTATCTCATTCGCGAATGCAGGCATCAAAGTGACTCTGCTCGACCTGAACGAAGACGTACGGGCGCAAGCTATGAGCTACATCGAAGGCATCTATGCCGGCATGGTAAAGCGTGAGCGTATCACTCAGGCTCAGGCGGACGAGCGCCTGGCCTGCTTCAGCCTGAGCGGAGACTACGCTGACATTGCCGATGTGCAGCTCGCGATTGAAGCGGTCTACGAAAATATCGACCTGAAAAAAACCATCTTCAAGCAGTTGGATGAAACGCTGAATGCGAACGCTATCCTTGCGACCAACACGTCATATCTCGATGTTGATGCCATTGCCGCGGCGACTTCACGCCCAGAGCAGGTACTCGGTCTGCACTTCTTCAGCCCAGCACACATTATGAAGCTGCTTGAGATTGTTCGCGGTGAGAAGACTGCTCCTGCGGTACTGCAGCTGGCTGAAGATCTGGGCCAGCACATTGGCAAAGTCGCCGTTGTCGCAGGTAACTGCCATGGCTTTATCGGTAACCGCATGCTGGAGCCTTATGTGTTTCAGGCGCGCCGACTGCTGTTAGAGGGAGCACTGCCAGCGCAGGTCGATAGCGCATTGCAGAACTTTGGTATGGCGATGGGCCCGTTCCGTATGTACGACGTTGTCGGTATTGATCTTGAGTGGCGCTCGCGTCAGCTCTCGGGAGTGCAGCTCCCTGAAGGCTCTCCTGAAGAACTGAATGTCCGTGTGGACAACCAGCTCTGTGAACAGGAGCGCTTCGGTCAGAAATCAGGTAAAGGATACTACCGCTACGAAAAAGGCAGCCGTGAGGCCATCGTCGACGAATCGGTTGAAGCATTGATAGTCGAAACTTCAGAAAAAGCCGGCTTCACCCGCCGAGATATCAGCGATGAGGAAATCGTTGATCGCTGCATTCTTGCGCTGGTGAACGAAGGCGCGAAAATCCTTGAAGAGGGCATTGCCCGCAACAGTGCCGATATCGATAAGGTCTACCTGAATGGTTACGGCTTCCCGAAAGAGCGCGGCGGCCCTATGGCATACGCCGATGAGTGCGGTTTAAGCGATATTCTTGCTCGTACACAAGCACTGACCGATAAGTTCGGTGAGGCATGTGCGCCAGCTCCGTTGCTGAAAAAACTCGCCGAAAGTGGCGGTAAGTTTTCAGATATCGCTAACTGATACCCAGAAAATAATAAATTAAAAACAGGTTACAGATATGACAGCCTATAAAGCCCCTTTGCAGGATATGCGTTTCGTATTGCACGAAGTACTCGACGCTACTTCACATTTTGCCCGCCTCGGTCGTGATGATCTGACGGCAGAAATTGTCGATGCCGTTCTGGAAGAAGGCGCAAAATTTAATGAGGGCGTACTGGCACCGCTGAACCGTAGTGGTGACGAAGAAGGGATTCACTTTGAAAATGGTGAAGTAAAAACACCGGAGGGTTTCCCAGAGGCGTATCAGCAGTTCTGTGAAAACGGCTGGGCCTCGATGACCGGCAGTGAAGAGTTTGGCGGTCAGGGCTTTCCTGTATCGATGGCGGCGCCATTTCAGGAAATGATGATGAGCGCCAATCTGTCGTTCCGTGTGTATACCGGCCTGACGGACGGTGCTGTGTTCGCGCTGAACATGCATGGCAGCGACGAGCTTAAAAATACGTATCTTCCGAAAATGGTCTCCGGCGAATGGACCGGCACCATGTGTCTGACCGAACCTCATGCCGGTACTGACCTTGCCCTGCTGCGCACCAAAGCCGAGCCACAGGCAGACGGCAGTTATGCAATCTCTGGCACCAAGATTTTTATCAGTGGTGGTGAGCAGGACATGACCGACAATATTGTTCATCTTGTACTGGCTCGCCTGCCGGACGCACCACCTGGGGTGAAAGGCATTTCGCTCTTCCTTGTGCCAAAAGTGCTCGAAGACGGCAGCCGCAACCCAGCGGTATGCGGCTCGATAGAGCACAAGATGGGCATCAAAGCCGCAGCAACCTGTGTGATGAATTTTGATAACGCTAAAGGCTGGCTTGTCGGTACAGAAAACCGCGGTCTGGCGTGCATGTTTACCATGATGAACGATGCACGTTTCCAGGTGGGCCTGCAGGGTCTGGGTGTTGCTGAAATGGCGTATCAGGGCGCCGTCGAATACGCTATTGACCGTTTACAGTCGCGTTCGCTTTCTGGTCCGAAAGCACCAGAGAAAGCGGCCGATCCGATTATTGTTCACCCCGATGTACGCCGTATGCTGCTGACTCAGAAAACGTTGGTCGAAGGCTGCCGTATTCTTGCGTACGAAGCGGCTCAGTATCTGGATATGGAGCAACACCATCCTGACGTTGAAGAACGTGAAAAGGCCGCAGTGCGCGCTGCGCTGCTGATCCCGGTTGTGAAATCCTTCCTCACTGATATGAGCGCAGAAGCCGCTAACCTGGGCATGCAGGTGTATGGTGGCCATGGCTTTATTCGCGAATGGGGCATGGAGCAACTGGTACGCGATGGTCGTATCACTCAGATTTATGAGGGCACCAACGGTATTCAGGCATTGGATCTGATGCGTCGCAAAGTGATGGGCGATCAGGGTGCCGAGCTTTCTAAATTGCAGGACGAAATTGACGCTTTATGCGAAGCGAACGATCTGCATGAATCTTTGCGTGAGCAAGTCGCTGCACTCACTTCCATGAATGCTCACTGGCGTAAGCTGGCGCAGGACATCATCAAGCGTGCGGCCAATAATCCGGAAGAAATCGGCGCCTGTGCGACCGACTTCCTGAATTTCTCATCGTATGTTCTTCTGGCTTACGGTTGGCTACGTATGGCGCTGACAGCGCAGAAGAAGCTTGATGAAAAGTCGGGCGATCAGGATTTTTATGAAGGGAAACTGGCCTCATCGCGTTTCTATTTTGAGCGTATTCTGCCGCGTGCAGAATTGCATCGCCAGGTACTACAAACGTCGGCTGATAACCTGTTTGGCCTGACAGCAGAGCAGTTTGTCCGCCACTAAATAATCAGCAGAGAATAATAATGACAGCTTTTACGTTTACAACGACACGCACCATCATCAATGAGCCGGGTTCAGCCCGGCGCCTGGCCAGTATCTGTGAAGAGCAGGGTGCGCGTAGCGTCATGCTGGTAACTGACCCGGGCATTATCAGTATTGGCTTGCTTGAGGACGTACTGCCAGCATTTTCAGAATCGGGTATTCAGTTAACACTGTTTAAAGACGTTGAAGCCGACCCGGCTGACAGCACGGTCATCGACGCCGCGAATCAGGCGCGTGCTGCTAAAGCCGATTATGTGGTGGGATTTGGCGGTGGTAGCTCGATGGATGTCGCCAAGCTGGTGGCCTTACTGGCTCACCCAGAGTGCAAACAGCCGTTAAGCGATATGTACGGTGTTGGCAATGCACGTGGTAAACGTCTGCCTTTATTGCAGGTGCCTACTACGGCAGGCACAGGCTCTGAGGTTACTCCCATCGCTATCGTTACCACAGGTGCAACGACTAAGGCGGGCGTGGTTTCTCCCGTTTTACAGCCCGACATTGCTTTATTAGATGCCGAGCTGACCAAAGGCCTGCCAGCGCACGTTACGGCAGCGACCGGCATTGATGCCATGGTGCACGCTATTGAAGCCTACACCTCTGTGCATAAGAAAAACCCTGTGTCCGACATGCTGGCGAAAGAAGGGCTGCGCCTGTTGTCATCGAACCTCATGGCTGCTGTTAACGAAGGGCACAACCTCGAAGCGCGCAGTAATATGTTGCTCGGTGCGCTGTATGCTGGTCAGGCATTTGCCAATGCGCCAGTGGCGGCAGTACATGCACTGGCGTATCCACTGGGTGGTCATTTCCATATTCCGCATGGTCTGAGTAATTCCCTCGTATTGCCGCAAGTTATGCGGTTTAACGCAGCGGATAAACAGGCGGCAGCACAGTACGCGGAATTAGCGCCCTATATTATGGGAGCTGATTTCTCAGAAAAATCAGCCGGGAGCAGCGATGAGGACGTTACTAACACTCTGATCGCCTGGCTTGAACAGCGGATCAAAGAGACCGGCCTGCCAATGAGGCTGCGGGAGTGTGACATCCCGGAAGATGCTGTTCCTATGCTGGCCAGTGAAGCCATGCTGCAGCAACGTTTGCTAATTAATAATCCGCGCGAAGTCACCGAAGCGGATGCGCTGGCTATTTACACCGCAGCTTATTAATTTTGAAAAGAGGATGACCCATGAGCAGTGAAAAACCGCTGTCACGCAGTGACTATAAAAAGTTCGTCCCTATTACTACCCGCTGGATGGATAACGATATCTACGGCCACGTTAACAACGTGACTTACTATTCTTATTTTGATTCGGCAGTTAACCGCCATTTAATCGAAGAGGGTGGGCTGGATATTCATGATGCGCCGATTGTTGGTTTCGTGGTCAATTCACATTGTAATTACCTTGCCCCGATTGCCTACCCAGACGCCATCGAAGTTGGCCTGAGAGTCAACAAGCTGGGCAACAGCTCAGTGACCTATGGTGTCGCTATCTTCAAAGAAGGCGAAGATCAGGCCTGTGCCTTTGGCGACTTTATTCACGTATTTGTGGAACGCGCGGCCAATAAATCCGTCCCAATTCCTGAACCGATACGAAATGCACTCTCGCAACTGGTGATCTGACATGAGTAAGACCTATCCCTACTATCTCGCAGGCGAAGCGGTATACGCCAATACAGACCTGAAAGTTACCGATAAATACAGCGGAGAAGTCGCTTACGAAGTGCCACTGGCGACGCCGGATGTTCTGGATGAAGCCATTGCAGCGGCCGAAGGCGCAGCCGAAGCGATGCGTAAAATGACGGTTTATGAACGTCAGGCTGTTCTTGAGCATTGTGTGAAACGCTTTACCGAGCGCGCTGACGAACTGGCCGAAGCCTTGTGTATTGAAGCCGGTAAACCGATTAACGATGCGAAAGGCGAAGTAGGTCGCTTAATCGACACCTTTAAAATCGCGGCGGAAGAAACACCGCGTATGCTGGGCGAGACTCTGCCATTGGATATCAGTCCGCGCGCCAAAGGCTATCGTGGTATGACTCAGCGCGTGCCTATCGGCCCGTGCGCATTTATCAGCCCGTTTAACTTCCCGTTGAACCTGGCTGCACATAAAGTCGCTCCGGCGATTGCGGCGGGTTGCCCGTTCGTATTGAAACCAGCCAGCATGACACCGATTGGCGCTCTGGTGATTGGTGAAATTCTCGCAGAAACGGATCTCCCTAAAGGGGCGTTTTCTATTCTGCCGTGTCGCCGTGACAGTGCCGATATGCTTACCGAAGACGACCGCCTGAAGCTTCTGAGCTTTACCGGTTCTCCTGAAGTTGGCTGGGCTTTGAAAGCCCGTGCTGGTAAAAAGCCGGTCGTGCTGGAACTCGGTGGCAACGCTGCATGTGTTGTCGATAACGACTGGGATCTCGATGATGCGGTTGCCCGTGTCATCATCGGTGCTTTCTACCAGTCGGGTCAGAGCTGCATCGGTGTTCAGCGCTTGTATGTGCACAGCGATGTGTATGACAAATTCAAAGAAAAACTGCTGACCAAAACCAAAGCGCTGAAAAGTGGTGATCCGAAAGATCCGGAAACCTTTATTGGTCCGATGATTTCCGAAGGCGAAGCGGAACGTCTGCATGGCTGGATTAAAGACGCTCTGGATCGCGGTGCGACCTTACTGTGTGGTGGTGAGCGTGACGGCAATATGCTGCAGGCATCCTTGCTGGAAAACGTACCAGCGGATTGCGAACTCAGCGCGGAAGAAGCGTTTGGCCCCGTGGCTATTTTAGAGCCGTTTGATGATTACGACGCTGTTCTGAATAAAGTAAACGACAGCCGCTACGGTCTGCAGGCGGGTATCTTCACCCGCGATCTGTATAAAGCACAGAAAGCTTGGGATGAGCTGGAAGTCGGTGGTGTCGTGATTGGTGATGTGCCGAGCTGGCGCGTCGACCATATGCCATACGGCGGTGTAAAAGACTCAGGCATTGGCCGGGAGGGCATTCGCTATGCTCTTGAAGATATGACAGAGTTGCGCCTGATGGTAGTGCGCACGCCGCAGTAACGGAAATGCAGACCAAAAAAAGCGCAGTCGGTTTCCCGACTGCGCTTTTTTATGCATCACGTTCTGATTACAGAGCGACGATGTTCTCAGCCTGAGGGCCTTTCTGACCTTGAGTTACAGTGAACTCAACACGCTGGCCTTCAGCCAGAGTTTTAAAGCCAGAACCAGTGATCGCGCTGAAGTGAGCGAAAACGTCAGGGCCAGATTCCTGCTCGATGAAGCCGAAACCTTTAGATTCGTTGAACCATTTTACTGTGCCAGTTGTTTTATCAGACATAATTTGTACCTTTCGGATTGTATTCAGTGGTGTCCCTCATGACACAAAGCCACGCTGAGGACGATAAAGCATGAAATAAGGCTGAACTTAGAAACTACAAACCGAGGTATTACAGCTAACTGACATCGAGATGGAGTATTTAGACAGGAGACTTTCTTTCTTGCCAGATGGACTATGGGCTTGGTTCGGCTATCTGTCAATATTTATCGGCGAAACAGCACGTTTGGGTAACAAAAAATTCATTTTTCCTGCCAGCCGGGCGGGTCAGAGGGCTGGCAGGGTGAAAATCAGGGAGCTGATCAGTCGATCAGGCCAAAGCTGATGATGTTCCAGAAGCTGCGACGGTCGACATCTGCCAGTCCACTTTCTTCCAGCTGGCCATCCACCAGTTGTGGGTGATCCGGATAGTTCAGCTTCAACAGCGCCAGTGACTTCTCAGCCAGCTCGTCCATTTCCAGCAGCTGGTAAGCCTCAGTCATGATCGCCAGCGCGTCTTTAACATACGGCGTCTTCTGGTAGTGGATCAGAACTTCTTCACAGCGGTTTGCCGCAGCCAGATAAGCATGACGCTTCATATAATACTTAGCGACGTTGATCTGATAGCTGGCCAGACGTTCACGCAGGTAAACCATGCGGGCACGTGCATCGGCGTTGTATTCGCTGTCAGGGAAGCGGCGCAGCAACTCAGAGAAATACGCGAATGAATCCTGCAGGGGCACCGGGTTACGGTACTCTGTTTCATCACTCAGGTAGCGCTCGACGAAGGCAAAACCCAGCTCATAGGTTGCCAGACCGCGCATATAGTAAGCGTAATCAACTTTCGGGTGTTGCGGGTGAAGACGGATAAAGCGTTCAGATTTGGCCAGAACACCTTCCATGTCTGACATCTTGAAGCTGACGTAAATCAGCTCAAGCTGAGCTTGCTCTGCGTATTGGCCGAACGGATACTCGCTTTCGAGTCGCTTCAGGCGGTCTTCCGCGATCAGCATGTTATCGTCGTCGATGGCCTCGCGGGCTTCTTCGTAGTACTCGGCTTCGGTACGTACTTCACGTTCAGGGTTCGAAGAGCAGGCGCTCAGGCCGGCTGAAAGAAAAGACGCTGTGATCAGTGCCAACAGGATGGACTTTATGGAGTGCATTCTCATACATCTATATAATTTCGCGATACGCCGTATTAGAACACACCTGCGCGTCATCATCATCCGTCGCGCACATTAAAGGTTTCCTATGTCTGACCAGATAGACCACACCATTGAAGTTCCCTATGAAGAGGGCAACAAACGCCTTGATCAGGTGGCCGCCAAGCTCTTCCCTGATTACTCACGCTCGCGCCTGCAGCAATGGATCAAAGATGGCCAGCTGCTGGTGAACGGCAAATCTGTCCGGGGGCGCGATAAGGTGGTTGGTGGTGAGACCCTGACCTTAACCGCCGAGCTTGAGGCCGAGGGCGAATGGGAGCCAGAAGATATCCCGCTGGATATCGTCTACGAGGATGATGACATTCTGGTACTGAACAAACCGACCAACCTCGTGGTGCATCCTGCCGCAGGTAATCGTACCGGTACCTTACTCAACGGCTTACTTTTTCACTGCCCTGAGCTGATTAATATTCCCCGTGCCGGCATTGTTCATCGCCTTGATAAAGACACCACCGGCCTGATGGTAGTTGCCAAAACATTACAGGCTCAGACGCATCTCGTCGCTCAACTGCAGGATCGCAGCATGGGACGTGAGTATGAGGCGGTAGTGCAAGGGCACATGGTGGCGGGTGGTACAGTCGATGAACCGATTGGCCGTCACGGTACGCAACGCACCAAGATGGCCGTTAGCCCCATGGGTAAAGAAGCGGTCACTCACTATCGTGTTTTGCATAAGTTTCCGTCGCATACCTACATTCGCTGCAAGCTGGAAACTGGCCGCACGCACCAGATTCGTGTGCACATGTCGCACATCAGCCATCCTCTCGTTGGTGATGCCACGTACGCTGCCCGTACCCGACTGAAGAAAGGCGTCAGCCCAGAGTTACGCGAAATGCTGGCGAAATTTCCACGACAGGCACTTCATGCAAAAGCCCTGACGCTGATTCACCCGCGTACCGAAGAAATCATGGAATGGGAAATCGAACTCCCGGATGATTTTGTTGAACTGCTGAATACACTGGCCGACGACGAAGCCTTGCAGGACGACTATTAATGATCGACCTGCACCAACCCGAATGGCCATTGCCGGAAGGCGTTCACGCATACTATTCGGGTCGGCGCGGCGGCGTTTCGTTAGCGCCGTATAACGGATTTAACCTTGGCGATCATGTGGGTGATTTACCCGAATCCGTGGCCGCTAATCGAGCGACGCTGCTCGATGCTTTGCCCGGCGTTTCAGGCATCCAGTGGCTGAAGCAGGTGCACGGTGTTGAGGTATTTCAGGCAACCGCTGACTCACTCAGAGTAATCCCAGAAGCCGATGCGGCCGCCACCACCGAAGCAGGTATCGCCTGTGCTGTGATGACGGCCGACTGTCTGCCCGTGTTGTTCTGTGATCAGAGCGGCGACAAGGTCGCTGCTGCCCATGCCGGTTGGCGCGGCCTGGCATCGGGCGTCTTGCTCAACACACTCAACGAGTTCTCTGATGCATCTCAGGTAAGTGCTTACTTATGCCCGGCGATCGGATTTGAAGCCTTTGAAGTTGGCCCTGAAGTTAAAGCTGCCTTTCCCGGTGCGCCCGAAACCTGCTTTCGCAACGGAGAGGGAGATCGCTGGTATGCAGATCTCTTTGAGCTGGCTCGTTGGCAGCTCATCCGTGCGGGAATTGGCAGTGTGCACGGAGGAGGGATCTGCACTTTCGAAGACGAAAGTGGGTATTTTTCATATCGTCGTGATGGTGTCACCGGTCGTCAGGTCAGCCTGATCTGGAAAGCGTCAAACCTGCCCCGTTTTCAGACTGGATAATACCGTTGCTGAAACCTTATTAAATACAGTGATAAAAACCGGCCTGAGCCTTGATTTTACAGGGGTTTGGTGGTTCACACATTGATCAAGTACTGATAGAATAAACGCCATAAATGACAGCTCACCCAATGCTACACACCCGGAGCGCGGTGATTGTCATACATGGCCTTTGATGCGGTTACCCTCCGTGTCCGGCCCTGACCCCGGTTTCCTGGACCAGGCACCCGGTATCTGATGACGAACTAAGAGTGACTCATCCAGCCTTTTAAGGGATTGCCCCAACGGTTCCGTTTGAGCTGTTGTTGGTGCAGACCCGACTCGAACATACGTAACTCGTGCTCAACGGTGAGCACAAGAACAGAGGATTTTACGGTGGAATTAATTTCCGGCGGAGACATGCTGGTTCGTGCACTTCACGAAGCAGGTGTTGAATACGTTTATGGTTATCCGGGCGGTTCGCTGCTTCACGTTTACGACTCGCTGTACAAGCAGAGCGCGGTGAAGCACGTACTCGTCCGTCATGAGCAGGCCGCTGCTCACATGGCTGATGGTTATGCGCGCGCGACGGGTAAAGCGGGCGTGGTGATGGTTACTTCTGGTCCGGGCGCAACAAACACCATTACGGGTATTGCGACGGCCTTTACAGACTCCATCCCTATGGTCGTTATTTCTGGTCAGGTAATGAGCCACTTAGTGGGCGACGACGCCTTCCAGGAAACCGATATGCTGGGTGTATCGCGTCCTATCGTTAAGCACAGCTTTGCGGTTCGTCGTCCTGAAGACATTCCAGAGATCGTTGCTAAGGCTTTCTACATCGCCAACACCGGTCGCCCTGGTCCGGTTGTGATCGATATTCCGAAAGATATGACGATGCCAAACGAGCGTTACGAGTACGTCTATCCGAAGAAAATTAAAATGCGTTCCTATACGCCGCCACAGCGTGGTCACTCAGGTCAGATTAAAAAGGCCGTTGAGTTGCTGCTGGCTGCTAAGCGTCCGGTAATCTACTCCGGTGGTGGTGTCATCATTGATGGCAGCTCCGACAAACTGCGTGCGCTGGTTGATCGTCTGAACTTCCCATGCACTAACACCCTGATGGGTCTGGGTGCGTATCCGGGCACTGGCGAGCGCTTTATCGGCATGCTGGGCATGCACGGCTCTTACGAAGCCAACATGACCATGCACAACGCAGACGTTGTTATCTGTATTGGTGCGCGTTTTGACGACCGCGTAACCAATGCGACCAGCAAGTTCTGCCCGGATGCAAAAATCATCCACGTCGATATTGACCCATCATCAATCTCTAAAACCATCATCGCTGACGTGCCAATTGTTGGCCCGGTAGGTGCGGTTCTGGACGAAATGATGGCATTGCTCGACGAAGCCAACGAAACACCCGATGCAGAAGCACTGGAAACCTGGTGGAAACAGATCAACGAATGGCGTGAGCGTCATGGCGGTCGTTACGAGAAAAACGACAGCCAGCTGATGAAGCCGCAGGAAGTGATCGAGGCCATGTGGACTGCCACCAAAGGTGATGCCTTCATCACCTCTGACGTAGGTCAGCACCAGATGTTCGCTGCACAGTACTACAAATTCGACAAGCCAAACCGTTGGATCAACTCAGGTGGTCTGGGCACTATGGGCTTTGGGTTCCCGGCGGCCATGGGCATCAAGATGAACTTCCCGGATGACATGGTCGTCTGTGTGACCGGTGAAGGTTCGATTCAGATGAACATCCAGGAATTGTCGACCTGTCTGCAGTACGGCATTCCGGTAAAAATTCTGTGTCTGAACAACGGCTCACTGGGCATGGTTCGCCAGTGGCAGGACATGAACTACGAAGGTCGTCACTCACACTCCTACATGGAGTCACTGCCTGACTTCGTTAAGCTGGTAGAAGCGTATGGCCACGTGGGTATCCGTGTGACCGATCGCGATCAGTTGCCACAAGCGCTTGAAGACACCTTCGGCAAGTACAACGACCGTCTGGTATTCCTCGACGTAGCAGTTGATGAAACCGAACACGTATATCCAATGCAGGTGCCAACCGGCTCCATGCGTGATATGTGGCTGAGCAAGACGGAGCGTACCTGATCATGAGACATATTATTTCAATCCTGCTTGAAAACGAGCCAGGTGCTTTGTCCCGCGTTGTAGGTCTGTTTGCACAGCGCGGCTACAACATCGAAACCTTAACGGTCGCGCCAACAGAAGACGAAACCCTGTCGCGCATGACCATGACCACCACCGGCGACGAGCGCAAGATCGAACAGATCACCAAGCAGCTCAACAAACTGGTAGAAGTGGTTAAGCTGGTTGACCTGTCAGAAGGCCCGCACATTGAGCGCGAGCTGATGCTGATTAAAGTCAAAGCGATTGGTGCACAACGTGCTGAAATCAAACGTACTGCCGACATCTTCCGCGGCCAGATTGTTGACGTTAGCCCAAGCGTTTACACCATCCAGCTGACTGGAACCAGTGACAAGCTCGAAGCCTTTATCGAATCCATCGGTGCTGGCTGTGTACTCGAAACCGTACGTACCGGGGTATCTGGTATCGCACGCGGTGAGAAAGTACTGAGTCTCTGATGTAGGGTGTGCACTGCGCACCTCTTAAATTATCGACTCACAGAAAGGGCCTTCGGGCCCTTTTTTGTTGGTCGATTTTGTTGCCTGCTCACCTGAATATCATCACGTAGGGCAGATGCGCTTGCCCGTCTTTGGGGAGCGTAGTAACTTAACCCAATATCAAATCAGAACTTATGAACTTCGGATGAAGTAATTGAGTAAGCCACCGCCGAAGTAAAAGACGTGCGCGTTTTTCTTGAAGGGAAATTTGAGTTATGGAGGATTCTTCAATGCAATCAATAGGCTACCTAGGAAACCTCGAAAGAGTGTCCTAGGATAAATGCGCACGCACACTAATAAGCTGTTATGCAATCACCATCTATTAAAGGAGTAATGATGAAAGCCAATATATTAACCTTCACTGAAAATGAAGCTATTGACTACCTTAACCGAACTAAGCGATCGAATCAGATTTATATGTATAAATTCGATGTCGACGTGGTATTTCGGAAAGGAAAAAAGAGTGACGAGCAAATTGGCAAGGTTCGATACAAGGAAGATTCAAGGCCTCAAAAGTCTTATAACAGCAGGACAAAAACTGAGCAAGATAAGAAAAATGATATAGTTACCTACCAAAAAGGTGGAACTGATGACTTATACGTATTAGCGAAATCCGGCGGGGTTTCACTTTTTGATGGGATGAGCAGCAAGGTCAAACTCGGAAAAAATGATTGCTGGTGGGTAATAACTAAGAATGCCAAACTAGAAGAAGGTTTAGTTATCGCTAAGGATATGTTCTCTGATAGCGAAGGAAATACTCACTACTCAATAGAGCCTGATAGAGATATGCTGTTATCTGAGTACATTGAAAAACTTGAAGAGCTTAAAAAATACATGAAACAGAAGGTATGATATGGCTTTTTCATACAAGGACCTAACATATATACGGGCATCTATTCAAGCCTATGAGGGCATCCTTTCTGAGGTAAATGAAGATGAATGCTCGGACGACGATGAATTTTCTGAAATTCAAGATGATCGTCTTTACTTAAATCGACTTTTGGCTCTTGTAAACCAAGAGATTTCGGATATTGAAGGGGCAAAGCCTAAATTAACCCCTATTAAAGGCAAGGAATAAGTGCATAACAAAGCGTTGCAATTGACGCCCTACACTCCGCTTGCTTTGTGCTAGAAAACATTAGCACAAAGCAAACTCCATTCCGGCCGCAACTGAACGCGGCGTTATGAGTCAGAGAAAAGTCAGTGAATAAAATTGATTTAATCAAGACAGATGAAGTAAGAGTTTCAAGAATCTGTTTAAAAGCAGCAGAGATTTCACCCGCACACTATCATTCGAATGTTATTGAAAGCATAGTATGTTTAAGTGGTGAAATAGAAGTTGTGCTGGATTCTAGTAGTGATCCAAATATTTTAAAGCCGGGAAATTTTATTGATATTCAGCCACTAGATGGGCACCACTTAATTAATCGATTAAACTCCGCATCAGAATATTTATTGGTCCAAAAAGGATCTTATGATTTCGTACCAATAAAATCCTATTAAAAACGTTAAAGTGCAGCATGCGCATAACAAGCACAAGCATTGGACCAATGATCTTGCCCCGATAAAACGGAAACCAAAGACAGTCAACGAAGCCCAATATGCTTATGAGATACATACTACTCGCCATCTTATCGTTCCCTGTGATGTTACACGCCGAAACGAGCACCTGCTATGGCACAACAGCCAATGGCAGCTTGTCTGGAGGTGTGCAGCTACCCTCTGAAGGAAGCAACTATGTGGGCTACAGCTCCATTGCCCGATTGGCTGGTCGCACTTATGTTCATTCTGAAGTCAGGGATATTGTAGTGTCTGCCTACGTACAGTTGGAAAAAGAGCAACCTGATAAGGTTTATAAGTACGCAGAAACAGGTTTTAAAGAGGGCGGTCAGTTTAAACCTCATAAGACTCACAGAAACGGACTATCTGTCGACTTCATGACTCCAGTCGTGGATGGGAATGGTAAATCCGTTCACCTGCCAACGAATCCTTTAAATAAGTTTGGCTACAATATCGAGTTCGATGGCAGAGATCATTTCGATGAAATGCACATTGATTACGAGGCGCTCGCTGCTCATATAGTAGCGTTGGACCAACAGGCGAAAGCGCACGGGCACGGTTTATGGCGGGTAATCTTTGATCCGGCCCTGCAACCAAATTTGCTTGATACTAAGTACGGGCAGTATCTTAAAGACAATATTCAGTTTTCGAAAAAGCGCTCTTGGGTGCGCCATGACGAGCACTACCATGTGGATTTCGCTATACCCTGCGAGTAGCTGTCTTACAGCTTCTCTGCAGCCTCTATCTCCTGAATCTTCTTATAAATATCCTCAGCCTCCGTTGATAGCTTAGAGTAAGTGCGGATATCGCCACCTCGCTGGGCATGCATGGCTTGTTCAAGCAGCGCGGCGTGCTGTTTTCTGAGTTTCTTGGTCGGATCACTTTTCAAGAATGAGAACATGCATGACTCCGGTGAGTTAAGACAGATAGCTAAGTCGTCTCATTGTGTACGAGAAGTGGTGATAAAATCCAGAACTTATACGTAAGTTGTACAAATTGAGAGAGGTTGCCCCGATAGCTATAATCGCCGCCCCTTTACGTTATTCAGGTTCTGTTCAGTATGTTGTTTTTCCCTATCCAGCAGGAGCTGGACTGCATCAGCGAACGCGGTGTGATTCTGGGCAAGATTCGCTTCGATGACGCCCAAGGGAGGCATATCTTCTATCAGCCTGCTGATGTTGTTGAGGTTACGGCGGCAGAGCAGGCGGCCATCAATGAGCGGCTGGCTGGGCTGAATGCGGGTACTTACGGCATCCCCATGCAGGATGATGACTGAGACCCCATACCGTTTGTAGGGCTATTCGGGTATACTCCGGCCTCCTTAAAAATCGATAAGAAGTGTTCATTATGTCTTTGCCTCCATGCCCTAAGTGTCAGTCTGAATACGTGTATGAAGATCAGGCGAACCTGGTATGCCCGGAATGCGGTCACGAGTGGAATCCAGCAGATAACAGCGATGACGATGCGTTTGTGGTTCGTGATTCGAACGGCAAGGTGCTGGAAGTAGGCGATCAGATCACTCTGATTAAAGACCTGAAGGTAAAAGGTTCATCGCAGCCGCTGAAGATTGGTTCTAAGACGACCATCCGCCGCATCGTTGAAGGCAAGGATCATGAGCTGGACTGCAAGTTTGCCGGTGCTGGCGAGATTATGGTGACAGCCAAGTTCGTTAAAAAGGCCTGATAACCCGAATCTGGCTGATATCCGATAGAAGGGATGAGCGGCACTGTTTATACCCCTGTGCCGTTCTTGTAGCTATGTTTCCGTTAGCCCGGAGTTTCGATCAGCTTTACCCATCTCGAGAAGATGTTCAGGCGGGCGGCCGCCAGTTTCAGGCAGACCAGCAAAGGCACGGCAATTAAGACGCCTACAGCACCCCACATCCAGCCCCACAGAATAAGCCAGAGAATGAGTACCAGAGGGTTCAGCCTCATATTGTGGCCCAGCACGGTAGGCGTAATGAACTGAGCTTCGATGGTGTTAATACCAAAAAAGATCAGTGGCGGCATGAACGCCATCCAGTTTGCACCGTACTGAATAATTCCAGCCAGATACAGCACCATCATTCCTGCAATCGGGCCCACGTAAGGGGCGAAGTTCAGCAGGGCGACCATCACCCCCCACAGCAGGGCATCCTGCACGCCAGCGGCCCAGAGCGCTGCTCCTGTCACGATACCAAGGCCGGTATTGATGACACTCACTGTTAATATGTAGCGCGATAGCTCGCGTTGTACTTCGTCGAGCAGCGAGTTTGCCGCCTGCTTGTCGCTTTGCTGAGTAAAGCCACTGATAAAGTTACTGTAGAGTAGCGGCCCGAATACCAGCATGAAAACGACCAGAATCACAAAGGTGAAGAACTGGGTGAGCATGACCGGTGTTGCGCCCAGTATCTGAATCATTAACTCAACACCGCCTTGTTTGAAACGGTCTGAGACAGCGTTCTGGTCTGGCTCAGGTTCGGGTTTCGGCGGTTCGGGCTCATCTTTGCTGAACCAGCCGAACCATCCGCCGCTGTCTTCTTCTGGTTCAGCTTTTGGTGGAGGCGCCTGTTCGCTGAGCGCGAGTTTTTCGCTGATTTCATTCAGCTCTGTGGTCAGCTGTGTCGACAGCTCTGGAATACGTTCTGCCCAGCGCTCTGCGGGCTCGACCAATTGCATTCCGAGCAGTGTAAAGGGTACACCGAGTGAGGCCAGTAACAGCAAGGCAGAGAATGATCTCGGAATATAGAAGCGTTTGAGTATTCGTACCAATGGGCTGAGTAGCAGTGCGAACAGTGCGGCCACTACAACGGGCAGGAAGAGTGTCTGCGCAATGTACAGCGTGTAGAAAACGACAAATGCGATAAGCCAGTACATTACCATTTGCATGGAGGTCAGCTTTTTGGGCTGATCTTCTGACTCATCGTTCTGATTTTTTAGGGCAATCTGCCGAAGCTGACTCATTCGCCGGCTCCGAACTGCTGGCCTAAGGCGAAGGCATCACGCGTAAACGGAATTAACCGGCTGCCCTGAATGCTTAGGGCAGAGATACGGGTAGGGCCAAGAAAGCCGACCAGTGCACCTGCTGCCACGCCAGTGCCTATTAACCAGACTGGGGGGACTTTTTTAAGAGTCTCGTGAGAGTCTTTTGCGAGTACGCCGATCGCTTTTGTGCGAAGCGTCAGCTGTTCATCAAGTTGATCGAGTCGGTTGATCATAGTCTGACGCTTCACCGGATACCTCCTGTATGATTCGACGTGCATGCGACTTGGTGCGCCGAAAACCGATACCGTTGCGGAATCGTTTTCTCATTGAAAGCAGCGTTATGCAGAGCGCAATCTGAAGCAAAGTAAAACTGGAAATTGCCCAGGTCACAGATGCTGACAGGGCATAAACACACCAGGCAATTAATCCACCCAAAGAAACCCATGCCAGAATAATTGCTGGAATAATCGCCAGCCAGGTGATGAGTAATCTTCGGGTATCATCGACCGTTAACTGCATCTCCAGTCTGAATATTTCAGACAGTTCTTTTGCAGCCGTTGTGGTCTGGCCAGACAGCGCTGACAGTTGTTCTGTCAGCGCTTGAGCAAGAGCTTCCTGTTCGCTCTGCTCTGGCTTTTTATTGCTTTTCGGGCTCATTTACTTGAGAGCACTTTCGAAGCAAGGAAGCCTGCAGCAAATGCAATACCCGCAGTCACCAGTGGCTTTTCTTTCATGTAGCCGGTTGCCTGGTCTGCAAGTTCAGAGGCTTTATCACGACCTTTTAATAGCTGCTCAGTGGCGTCATTTTTGACATCTACACCTGCTGATTCTGCGGCTACTTTGAAGTGATTTTTGGCGTCGATCAGCTTGTTATAAGCTTCAGAAACTGCTTCGCGACTTGCTGCCAGTTCTTCCTGCTTATCGACTGAATTGTTTGCTGATTTTGAGTTTGCATTAGCCATAATAACTCTCCTTTTGGGATTGTTTCGGGCTTCAGATTGATTTCGCGTGAGGGCGTTAAAAAGGGCCTCTCCCGGCGTTACAGTCTCTTTACTGTCAATTTTACGACCGGTGATCCGGTGAATAGTTCAGGGGATTTTTGATGAACAAGTTTTAACAGGAGAGTGAGAGCGGAAAAACTGCAGAAAAAATACTGATGATTCAAGATGTTGCGACGTGTTGAGCTCTGCAGCTTGTGGTTTGTTTTACTTTAAGCAGAGCGGGTATAAAAAAAGTTGCTTATTCTTCGTCCCGTTCGAGAAATGCGAAGCTCATAAAACTACTGAAAAAGAATATGCCAAGAATCGCAGCAACATTTTCTGCGGCTAACATAAATACACCACTGATAATCCAGCCTGTTTTTACCTGCTCCAGGCGTCTGCGATAGGTTTCAGTTCTGGTCCACTCAATGTCTGGGTGATTCTCAGGTAGTTTATAAAAACGGCGGATCTTACTGATGAGGTTGAACGATGGCATATCTGTCTCCCGCTTGTCTCTTTTCAGATTAGGCCCACTTTTCAGAGTAGGCCATATGACAAGTGTTTACAGAAGAGATACCTCTTTACAGCGATTTGTTCTATAAAAGGGGGAACGATAGATGCCCCACTTCTGAACCAAAGTGGGGCAGGAGGGCGGGGCTCAGATGCGGTATGTGGCTTTTGTCATCACTTTTGAGAGCGCAGTCATTCCCATTTTTACGGGCAAAGGAAAGCGCTTTCCGCCAGCTTCAATGGCCGTTGTCGCATGTTTCGCTTCGTCTTCAAGCATCTGTAGTAGTACAGCTTTACTCTTTTCGTCTTGTGTCGGCAGGGACGTCATGTGTTTGCTCAGATGGCTACAGACCTGCTCTTCTGTGGCGGCGACGAAGCCCAGACTTACCTTATCGCTGATCTTACCCGCGATTGCACCGATGCCGAATGACAGTGCGTAGAACGCAGGGTTGAGGCGGCTGGTGTGGCTGCCAAGATCTTTGATACGTTCTTCACACCAGACCAGGTGGTCGATTTCTTCTTCGGCCGCTTCTTCCATTGCTTCGCGCACTTCAGGCAGTTTCGCTGTCAGGGCCTGACCCTGATACAGCGCCTGTGCACAGACTTCACCGGTATGGTTAATGCGCATCAATCCGGCCGCGTGCTGTCGTTCCTGCTCTGACAGTTCACTGTATTCACGGCTCTGCGCTGGTGAAGCGCGCTCGGCAGTTGCGGCACCGGGTACCAGTGTGCGGAGCGCCTGATCGGCATTGGTGATGAGTTTATCGAACAGAGAAAATTGTCTTCTGGCGGTCATGAAGGTCACCTTCTTGAAATCTGGTAACCATTTTACCCTATTGAACGTAGAGCTGCATGATGCAGGTCAGTAGGCCGGTGTGCGCCGTTTCTGAAGGATCGCGAGGGCTTCGCGCAGGCGATTACCGCTGGCTGGCTTGGCGATCACATAGTCGATACCGGCGGCGGAGGCACTGCGTTCGACACTGTTGGTGCTGAGTCCGGTCAGCATCAGGTTGGCGGGCTTACGGCGAATTTCTTCATCTGAGTGAATACGCTCTGCCAGCTGAAGGCCCGACATCACCGGCATATCGTGATCAATGATAACGATATCGTAAGGTGTTCCGTTGCGGTGTTCTGTCCTCAGCATGGCCAGGGCTTCTTTGCCGCTGTAGGTGCTGTCGGAGTTCACTCCCCAGCGTTTCAGCTGTTTTTCGATGACTGAACGCAGCGTAGCGTTGTCATCAACGATGAGTACATTCAGGCCCTTCAGAGAGGAGTCCTGCTCTTTCTGTGAGAGGTCTTCACTGGTGTCGGTCTGCATCGGCAGGAAGAGGGTAACTGAGCCGCCCTGGCTGCTCAGGCTTTCGATATCCAACGTGCCGCGCATGTGGCGTATAAGACCCCTGACAACCGTTAGATTCCAGGTGTGTGGGTCGTTGCCATCGACTTTCGTGTTGCCCGGTTGCAGCATGCGGAACAGAGACTCGAGTTCCTGCTGTTTGATGACCGTACCACTGATCTGCAGCTGCAGGCGCAGGCCTTGTGCTTGTTCACCACAGTAGTAAGAGGCATACACGGTCAGGGCACCGTGCTCGGTGTATGCCAGAGTGCGTGACAGCAGATTGTAATAGACGGAAAGCAGGCGGTTGCGGTCACACAGCAGGCGCTCAGGAAAATTGTCAGACAGGTCGAGAATCAACTCAACCTGTTTACGCGCGGCTTCCTGCTGGAAGTGTCCGAGTGTGCGGTTAAGAAGATTGATGACCCGAACGGGTTTGATATCAAGAAACACTTCACGGGCTTTCAGTTTGCCGAGGTCTGAAAGTTCATTTACCAGTACCAGCAAATCGGTACCCGCCATCTTGATGGTCTCAAGGTGGTCGCGTTGTGTGATCGATAGCGGCGTGTCAGTGAGCAGCTCGCTCATGCCAATCACGCCGTTGATCGGGGTTCTGAGCTCATGGCTGATCTGCCCCATGGTCTCAGGCGGAATCCCCGGCTGACCGCTGATTTCGCGATGGCTGTGTTTGGCGCTGATGGCCAGTTGTGAAAAGAACAGGCCCGCAGCCGCTGCCAGAGGTAACAGAAACACCAACACCTGCTCGGTCACTGGCATATTGATTAAGTTCATTTTGTGCATGAGTGTGATCACCATCCCCAGAGTGATCACGATGGCCGCACTGCGCAGATATACATGACACTCCGGATACTTACTGCGATATACCGTGGTCACAAAAATGGTGAGCAGCTGAGCAAAGGTCGTGGTGGTGTACAGCATGGTTTCGGTCAGATAGCTGGGCGTAACAACATCGCTGAGCAGAATGCCGACCTGGGCTGCGATGTTCAGTTTGATAAGTGCGCGTATCCAGACCTGCCGCCACTTGAGCTTTAAGAGGGCCAGCAATTGGGCGATGAGTATTCCACCTACTGAGTAGGTTTCGATACAACCGTTTGGCAGGTAGACATTGATCGGGAGGTCGAAACTGATGCCTACACTGGCGGGCACAAAGAACATGACTGACGTTGAGCCGAGAACTCCAGCGGCGCGAATACCTTTATCACCGCGGGCAAAGGCGAACAGAAAATACAGTAAAACCAGAGATACCAACCCAAGGAGCGCCCCGGTCAACAGGTTACTGATACGCTCTACAAGGTTGAACTGATCCAGGCTTTTGAGGGCGATGCGGGTTGCCATTATGGCATCAGTTTCGAGGCGGATCAGATAACTGTTTGTGGCCTTACTCTCTACATTCAGGCTGAAAACGTGTGCCTGACTTAACGACCCCTGGGGTTGAGGTGCATTCAGCTCCAGCGGACGTTCAGTGTCAGAGATATTGAAGATACGCACCGAGTCGATTCGTGAGTTCGACAGGGTCAGTATGGTGTCCATTTCCTGAGCGAATGGATTTAAGACTGACATTCTTATCCAGACGACTCCGGAGTTAACTCCGCGTTTCAGGGATATCGTGTGCGTTGGGGTGAAGCTGAGTTGTCGGTCACTGGCCAGTATCTGAGGCAGAGTCAGAGAAGCCGATTTGTCCTCATAGAAAGACGTATAGGGTGTAATGGACTGACTGAAAGAACCCTCGGGCAGAATAATTGGGCCAAGCGCATAAGCACGCAGAGCGACCAGTAACAACATGACCGGCAGAACCAGAACCCGGAAAATACGATGGAAGAATTGTTGAGCGGTCATTACTGCAGTGATCCCTCACTATAGAGCGTGGCGTTTAACCAGCCAGACAGGCATTAGCGATAAGACCGGGCCAGCACGTTGCTGGCCCGGCTTGGGTAGTCGGCGTTAGCCGTTCTCTTGTTCACGCGCTACTGCACGGTAACCGATATCAGAGCGGCAGAACATGCCTTCCCATGAGACCAGTTTCACCAACTCGTAAGCTTGTGCCTGAGCTTCGCTGACGCTAGTACCCAGAGCGGTTGCACAGAGTACGCGACCGCCAGCTGTCACTACTTCGCCTTTGTCGTTCAGCTTAGTGCCGGCATGGAAAACTTTGCGGTCTGCGCCGTCGTTTTCTGGTAGAGAGATGACATCACCTTTCGGGTAGTCCGCTGGGTAGCCTGCGGCTGCCAGAACCACACCCAGTGCAGGACGTGGGTCCCACTTGGCAGTTTCTGAATCCAGCTTGCCTTCCAGAGCGGCCAGACAGTGGGCCACCATATCGGACTGCATACGCAGCATGATTGGCTGAGTTTCTGGATCACCGAAACGGCAATTGTATTCGATCACCTTAGGCGCACCAGACTCGTCGATCATCAGACCAGCGTACAGGAAACCTGTGTAGTCGTTGCCTTCAGCGGCCATGCCTTCAACGGTCGGCATGATGACTTCTTTCATGATGCGGGCATCAATTTCTGGTGTGACGACAGGCGCTGGAGAATAGGCACCCATACCACCGGTGTTCGGGCCAGTATCTTTATCGCCAACGCGTTTGTGGTCCTGGCTGGTGGCCATTGGCAGCACGTTTTTGCCATCGACCATCACAATGAAAGACGCTTCTTCGCCAGCGAGGAACTCTTCGATTACAACACGGCAGCCTGCATCACCAAAGGCGTTGCCAGACAGCATGTCTTTCACAGCCTCTTCAGCCTGCTCAAGAGTTTCGGCAACGATCACGCCTTTACCCGCAGCAAGCCCGTCGGCTTTAACCACGATAGGCGCGCCTTTTTCTCGCAGGTAAGCCAGTGCTGGCTCAACGTCGGTGAAGTTCTGGTATTCCGCCGTAGGAATCTGGTGGCGTGCCAGGAAATCTTTGGTGAAGGCTTTGGAACCTTCCAGCTGCGCAGCACCTTTTTTAGGGCCAAAGATTTTCAGGCCCGCGGCTTCAAACTGATCAACCACGCCATCGACTAACGGAGCTTCTGGGCCAACAATGGTCAGGCCTACTTCGTTTTCTTTAGCGAAGCTTTCGAGCGCATCGAAGTCCAATACGTCGATGGCGATGTTCTCGATGTTTTCTTCGATGGCTGAACCAGCGTTGCCCGGAGCAACGAATACTTTCTCAACCAGTGGGGATTGTAACGCCTTCCAGGCCAGAGCATGTTCACGACCACCGGCCCCTATAACCAAAATTTTCATAGCTGACTTCTCTTATTGCGGGTCTGAAACGCTCCTGAGCGGTGTTAAAACCTTCGTCAAAATGCTCATGTACTAAAGTACACTCCGCTTTTTCCTCAGGTTTTGCCTTGCTCAGAAACCTTTCATCTCCCGGGGCTACAACGCCCAATTCTTTTCAACGCGACAGCGAATTAAATTCGTTGTCGCAAAATTTTTATTTCGCACCGCTCTAACTTTTGCGTTATCTACGGTGTAGAAGCGTCACGAGCGCAGGTCTGGCAAGGCAAAAAGGTTTGAGGGAGCGGAGTGTAGTTCACCTACATGAGCATCCCGAAAACCTTTTTAACACCGCCAGGCCAAGCGCAGTAGCTCCGAATTAGTGACGGAAGTGACGCATTCCTGTAAACACCATAGCGATGCCTGCCTCGTCGGCAGCCGCAATCACTTCTTCGTCACGGATCGAACCGCCAGGCTGAATAATCGCTTTAATACCGGCTTTGGCCGCATTATCGATACCGTCGCGGAACGGGAAGAAGGCATCAGATGCCATGACCGCACCTTCAACCTGCAGACCTGCGTGCTCTGCTTTAATTGCAGCGATACGTGCAGAGTTTACGCGGCTCATCTGGCCAGCGCCTACACCAACAGTCTGACGGTCTTTTGCGTAGATGATGGCGTTTGATTTAACGAACTTAGCGACTTTCCAGGCGAAAATCAGGTCGTTGAGTTCGGCTTCACTTGGTGCACGCTTAGTCACGACTTTCAGGTCGTCTTTGGTGATCATGCCGTTATCACGGTCCTGAACCAGCAGGCCGCCATTTACGCGCTTGTAGTCGAAACCTTCAACGCGTTCCGCAGACCATTCGCCGCACTCAAGCAGACGAACGTTCTTCTTCGCTTCTACCACGGCGATAGCTTCGGCAGAGACTTTTGGTGCGATGATGACTTCAACAAACTGACGATCAACGATGGCTTGTGCCGTTTCGCCATCGAGTTCACGGTTGAAGGCAATGATGCCACCGAAAGCTGATTCGCTGTCGGTTGCGTAAGCCAGATCGTAGGCTTTGCGGATACCGCCTTCATCATCAGGTACAACAGCTACACCACATGGGTTCGCGTGTTTAACGATGACACAGGCGGGTTTAGTGAATGACTTAACGCATTCCAGGGCCGCATCAGTGTCAGCAACGTTGTTGTAAGACAGCTCTTTGCCCTGAATCTGCTTGGCAGTAGCGATGGATGCTTCCGCTGGGTTGGCTTCTACATAGAAGGCCGCTTTCTGGTGTGGGTTCTCACCGTAACGCATGTCCTGCGTTTTAATGAACTGGCTGTTGAATGTACGCGGGAAGGCGTCACGCTCATCAACGCTCAGTACTTCAGCTGTCTGGTCGATGGTGCCCAGGTAGTTTGCAATCATGCCGTCATAAGCTGCTGTGTGTTCGAAGGCTTTCAGTGCCAGGTCGAAACGCAGTTTGGCCGTCAGGCCCTGGTGAGCATTGATTTCCTGCAGTACCTGATCGTAATCAGAGGCGTTTACGACGATACCAACGTGGGCGTTGTTCTTCGCTGCTGAACGCACCATGGTCGGACCACCGATATCGATGTTTTCAATCGCCAGGGGCAGGTCGCAATCAGGGCGGGCAACAGTCGCTGCAAACGGGTAGAGGTTCACAACCACCAGATCAATCGGGTTGATGTGGTGCTCGTGCATGACTTCATCATCCTGACCGCGACGACCAAGAATGCCACCGTGAATTTTTGGATGCAGTGTTTTTACACGGCCGTCCATCATTTCAGGAAATTCTGTGTAGTCTGACACTTCAACGGCCGGGATATTGTTATCAACCAGCAGTTTGTAAGTACCGCCCGTTGACAGGATTTCTACACCTGCCTGAGTCAGTGCGTAAGCGAATTCTACGATTCCGGTTTTGTCAGAAACGCTGATAAGGGCGCGTCGGATTTGTGTGATTTCAGTCATTGTCATCTTAACTAGTCGGGAAGTGAAAACGGCTGAGTATCTCAGCCGTCTGAAAACCTTTTATTGGGTGCTGCTCAGAGCATGCCGTATTGCTTGAGTTTCTTACGCAGTGTGCCGCGGTTGAGGCCCAGCACGATGGACGCTTTGGTCTGGTTGTCGCGGGTGTAACGCATAACAGTTTCCAGAAGCGGCGCTTCAACTTCTGCCAGAACCATTTCGTAGAGTTCAGATACTGGCTGGCCGTCCATAGCATCAAAATAATTCTTGAGCGCGATCTCTACGCTCTCACGCAGCGTGTGTGTGGAGTCTGCGATGGTGGTGAAATGGTTCTCGGAGTTCGCTGGTTCTGTCACTGGTTCAACCTGTCTGATAATTGCTTCTGAGCTCATGCTGCTGCTTCCTTCCTTAACGATGGGTCCCGGAAATACTCCGCAATGGATTCCATCTGTGCGGTGGGACTGTCTAATTGATTAAACTTTTTCCGGAAACTGTTACCCGGCTGGCTTTTCAGGTACCAGCTGACATGTTTCCGTGCGATGCGTACCCCTAAGTACTCACCGTAAAAATCGTAGAGAGAAACCAGATGACGCTGGAGGATGGTTTCTACCTCGTGCAGGTCTGGCGCTGCGAGTTCATTGCCGGTGTTCAGGAAATGAACGACTTCTCTGAAAATCCAGGGTTGCCCCTGAGCGGCGCGGCCGATCAATACGCCGTCGGCGCCGGTGTATTGCATGACTTCGGCGGCCTTGCGGGCATTGGTGATATCGCCGTTTGCGAACACAGGTAACGAGGTGCTCGCTTTAACATCACGAATGGTGTCGTATTCAACGGTGTTGGCGTAGCCACACGCGCGCGTACGTCCGTGGACCGCAAGCGATACTATGCCTGCGGCTTCGGCAATCTCGGCGATGCGTACCGCATTGCGGGAGTCAGGGCTCCAGCCAGTGCGGATTTTCAGGCTCACTGGTACGTCGACGGCTTCTACCGTGGCCTGCAATATATCTTTCACCAGAGCTTCATCGCGCAGTAATGCGGAGCCCGCAGCCTTATTGCACACTTTCTTCGCCGGACAGCCCATATTGATGTCGATGATCTGAGCACCGTTCTCAACATTGAAGCGGGCGCTGTTGGCCATGATTTCCGGATCACCACCGACGATCTGAACTGCAATCGGTTCCGGCTCACCCGTATGATCCAGGCGCAGCTTTGACTTACGCGTATTGCGCAGTTCAGGCTTGCCAGAGACCATTTCACCCACAACCAGTCCAGCGCCCAGTTCTCTGCAGAGCTGGCGGAACGGGCGGTCGGTGACTCCCGCCATAGGAGCCAGAACCACGGGGTTCGGTAGCGTGTAAGGGCCAATTGAGGGCATAGAAGACGGTGGCCTTCTGGTTAAAAAGTGTGCTGAAAAAGAGGCGCTATGATACTCCCAACCCCTTTGTGAATAAAGGGAAAACTGCGCATATTTTGCGCAATTTCAGCATTGACTTTTACTGGTTGGGGCGTATGTAAATCTGGCGACTGACGGCCTCAGGGCCCGGGTTAATGACTTCGATTGCTATGTGAACCGGCACGCGGGAAGGCATCAGGTCACCGGGCATGACGTCACCCGCGAGGTACTCTTCGGGAGAGAAGGTGCGCTGGGCAACAATGCGATCATTGAGGTCGCGGAACTCGAGCTCAAGATCAGGGTAAGGCTGTGCATATCCCGCGCTGTTGGTCAGCAGAGTATCGATGACTAGCGCATCGGCAATACTGCGGTGCGGGTTGAATACTGTGTTTGCAGCGCGAATCAGGCTAGTGTCCTGAATCCCCGGCAGTGTGCATCCGGCAAGGTCACAGACAGCGGAGTAGAGTGGGCGCAGCTGATCATTTTTAGCCAGGGTGTCCATGCGGAACCAGCCGACCTGTGCAACCGCGATCAAAATCATAACGACCGCTGCAAAAGACCAGAGCCCGGTATAGCTGCCTGGTTTCTGCTGTTGTTCAAGTTTCAGTGGGTCCAGTTCGGCTGTTGGTATATCGAGACTGATTCCCTGGCTGAAGTTCAGATTTCCATCAAGGGTTTCGGTTTCGTGCTGCGCTTCTGAGACGTTGGCGAACGTGGTGTCGCTTTCACGCTGTGTTGACGGGCTTTCGGGGAAGCCCGCTTCCGGATAGGCGATTTCTTCGACGAACGGCTCAGGCCCTGCGGGCAGATCCTCGTCAGAATCGTCTACATAGCTATCGAAGTAATCGTCTGTGTAGCTGTCATCCGCGAGTGCAGCGCCCATCGTATCTGCAGAACTTGTCTCTTTTGCAGATTGCTTGCCACTGTTACTGTCGTGGATATCAGTAAAAGAAAACTCTTCGCCCTGCTCGAAGGCCTCAATGGTATCCAGGTCTGGTGCTGTGAGGTCGTCTTTAGCTTCAGTTGTCGCTGGCTCCTGATTGATCAGTTCCAGCGCCCATTTGTCTTCATACTGGCTATCATCGTGCTCTTCGGGTGTAGAAGCGAGAATATCCGAGTAATCGTCTGATACCAGATCTTCGAGGTTGTTGAGCAGGCTGTCGTCGGTCTCTGTCGGAGATTTCTCGTCTTCACCGATCAGGTCAGCAAGGGTGTCACCCGGCTCCATATCATCATGGATAAGGAAATCGTCGTCATCGTCTTCCGGGGCGGGATCAGCCTCTTGGGTTGCCGGCGTTTCGTCATTGGTAAGATCGCTGATCAGCAGGTCATCGTCACTGGCGTTCTCCAACAGCTCATCCAGTGAAGTGTTGTCGTCGCTGGCTTCTGCAACGGCATCATCGAGCAGACTGGCAAAGTCGTCGTCTGAGTTCTCGGGTGCACCAGAAATAAAGTCGATCGGTGCAGGGTCATTATCCTGTTCAGGGATGAAAGGCACTTCTTGTTCTGGCACACCAGGTACTTCAGCAGGTTCGGTCGCTGGAATATTCGCAGGCGGTGCTGGTGGCAGTTCCTCTGGTACTTCAACGTCAGGCAGCGGAACTTCATCCGGTATCTGCTCGGGTGCTTCGTCCGGTAGCTCCGGCTCTGCGGGTTCTCCCTGAGGGAACTCTATTCCTGGAGAATCGTTATCGGGCAGATCAATCTCTGGTGTATCCGTCGATGGTAGCGGCGATTCTTCCGGGGTGTCGGTCGGCAGATCAGGCTCATCTGCTGCGATAATGTCTTCGATGACGTCCGGTATATCGTCAGAGGTTGCATCGGAGTCATCTAATACGCTGCTGACATCAAACGCTGTGATGTCGTCAGTTACAAACGGTTTGGTGTCTTCAGTGGGAAATTCGTCAGGCTGGCGCTCGTCTTCGTCATTATTTCTGCGGTCGTTGTCTTTGGAGGGCGCGTGAATAATGCCGTCGTCCGAAATCAGCATAGAGCCTTCAAGATCGAGCTCGTCGTCGGTGGTGTCTTCGTGATCTTCTTCTGAAAGATCAATCAGATGGTTTGCAACCGCAGACTTCTGTTGTGCCGCCCGGGATGGAGACAGGGGTTCGAATTCGAAAATCTTAGCCGTAGGCTGCTCTGGCTCTGGCTCTGGCTCTGGCTCTGGCTCTGGCTCGTCGTCGGCAAAGGTAAACGCGAACGATTGCGGGGCAGGCTTTTCTTCAGTTGTTGTCTCTTCGGCGTCTTCGCTGACTATGTCAGATACCGTTTCGGTCGCAGCGTCTTCGCTTTCAGCAGCGTTTTGTGCTCCTTCGCGCTCACCAACAAAGTAGTCGGTGGCGTTAAACACCTGCAGGCAGGAACCACAACGGACAAAGCCGTTAGCTGCTTCCAGCTGCTCATCGCCAACCCGGAAGCTGGTCTGACAATGAGGACAACGGGTTACCTGCGTAAACAACATCATTTTCAGCGTTTTTTCCCTGTAAGTACGACCCAGTCGCCTTCTTGCTCCGGTGCGTTCATATCAAACCACTGGCCGTAGCACTGACTGATGGTTTCGGCTTGCTCTGCCAGCAGACCTGAGAGGGCGAGTTTACCACCACTACGTGTCAGCCCGGCAATGGTTGGCGCTAATTGCTCAAGCGGACCAGCCAATATGTTTGCGACCATAATATCGGCCTGCAGTTCAGGCGTATTCTCTGGCAGATATATTTCATATTGGTCACGACTGATCCCATTGCGGTTAGCGTTGTCTTCTGTCGCTAACAGCGCTTGTGGATCAATATCGGTACCTGCCATATGGCGTGCGCCCAGTAGCAGAGCTGCGATGCCCAGAATCCCGCTGCCGCAGCCAAAGTCGACAACCAGCTCTCCGCCTTCCACTTCACGATCCAGAAACTTCAGACACAGTGATGTGGTTGGGTGGGTGCCGGTACCAAAAGCCAGGCCTGGGTCGAGCATAAGGTTGACCGCATCTTTCTGAGGAGGTTCTTTCCAGCTTGGACACACCCAGAGTCGCTCACCGAACTGCATCGGATGGTAATTATCCATCCATTCGCGAACCCAGTCTTTGTCTTCGAGGATCTCGATCTTGTGGCGCGGCAGCTCAGTTTTTGCTTTCAGAGAGAACACGGTGTTCAGTTCTGCACTCAGCTCAGCCGGGTCTCGTGTCGCTTCGAACAGGCCGATGACGCAGGTTTCATCCCAGACGGGTGTAGTGCCCAGTTCGGGTTCAAGAATTGGCTGATCTGCGTCGTCTTTGAGGGTAACGGACAGCGAGCCGCATTCCATCAGAGTGTCTTCAACTTTGCTGACGAGCTCGCTGTGGGTATGAATTCGGATCTGGATCCAGGACATGGTTAAGCGTTTACCTGTGTGATTGCAGCCTGAAGCGCCAGCTCGTAACCCTGTACGCCCAGTCCGCAGATGACGCCCTGAGCGATGTCCGACAGATAGGAGTGCTGACGGAATGGCTCACGCGCGTGCACATTAGAGATGTGAACTTCGATAAAGGGGATCGCAACGCCAGCGAGTGCATCGCGAATCGCCACGCTGGTATGAGTGAAGGCACCGGGATTGATGAGAATAAAGCAGGTGTCGTCGTCGCGTGCAGCATGAATCCGGTCGATGAGGATGTGCTCGGCATTGCTCTGCAGCTGTTCCAGCTCATGTCCTGCGGCTTTTGCTATTGGCCCCAGTGTTTGCTCTATGTCTGCAAGCGTGGTCGAGCCATAAATATGTGGCTCGCGGGTGCCGAGAAGGTTCAGGTTTGGCCCTTGCAGAAGGAGTATGCGTGACATGGTTGTATCCAGATGCGTGTGTTTCTGCTGCGAGTTTGCCGAAAAAGCGCCGCAGCGTCCAGCGGGTGGGCATTGAGCGGCCGATTGCCGGCGAAAATGCTGGGAACGTCTATAGTTTATACAGCCCCTGATTCTGGTCTGTTGGGCATCCACTGTTCACCTGAGTCTGGCATTACTGTTAATGAAGCTGAAACGTCTGACAATCGCCTTGTCCGGAAAGCTTTTCTGGAGTTCGCTGCTGATATCAGCAACGCTGGTGGCAGACGTGAACCAGTGGGTTCCTGAGGACTTGGTTGCGCGTGCTGAAAAAGAATATGACTACAGTGCTGGTCGCCGAATAGAAGACTGGCGCCGTATGATGGAGCGGGTAGCGAATTACCCAGAAGACAGAAAACTTGAAGAGGTGAACTACTTCTTCAACAAGCGTGTACCTTTTTATAACGATGATAAGCACTGGGGCAAGATCGACTACTGGGCGACGCCCTACGAGGCATTGGGTACTAATGGCGGTGATTGCGAGGATTACGTCATTGCCAAATATTACACCCTGTCCAAGATCGGAATCGACGTCTCAAAACTGCGTATTACCTATGTTAAGGCCGTGCGACTGAATCAGGCACACATGGTGCTGACGTATTTCCCCACCCCGGATGCGATCCCTCTGGTGCTTGATAATCTGATTAATCAGATACGCCCGGCCAGTAAACGCCCGGATCTCGATCCGGTTTACAGCTTCAATGCGAATGGAATGTGGCTCGACAAGATGAAGGGGCAGGGGATACTGTTGGGAGACCCCAACAAACTCGATTTGTGGACGGACCTGCGTGTCCGGATGAATAACCTAGGTATGGACTTATAAGCTCATGACACTCAGACAACAATTCTCTCTACTCGCCAGTCTGCTGGTCGTCGTGTTGCTGGCAGGAAACCTGGTCGTTACCGTGATCAACGGGCGAGACTACTTTGAGCAACAACTCAACGGGCGTGCGTACGACGCGGCTACCTCGCTGGCGTTGTCTATGTCGCAGATTGATGCGGAAGACTCGGTGCAACAGACTCGCCTGATGGACGTACTGTTTGATCGTGGCTTCTTCGAAGACATTACTTTCGCCCGGACCGACGGTGAAACTCTGCATCGCCGTGCACGCGAAGCGTTCAGCAGCGGCGGTGCGCCCGAATGGTTCCAGAAACTGGTACCGCTTGAGCTTATTCCGGCCGAAGCCGATGTTACCCGTGGCTGGCAGCGCCTCGGGACTGTGACTGTGATCAGTCATGCAGACTTTGCGTATCGTGACCTGTGGAACATGATCAGCGCAGAAATGATCTGGTTTGCCTGGGTACTTCTGATTGCTCTGGTGGCACTGCAACTGCTGTTGCGGCTGTTGTTCCGGTCACTCGTGCGCGTAGAGAAACAGGCGCTGGCAATATCTGAACGTGATCTTCAGGTACAGGAAAACATACCGCGCGCGCGTGAACTGCGTCGCGTCGTGGAAGCCATGAATAAGATGGTACGTAAGCTTCAGGCGATTTTTGCCGAACAGGCAGAAATGACCGAGCGCCTGCGCGAAGAGTCATACCTCGATGCGCCGACTGGCCTGCTTAACCGTCGGGGCTTTGATCAGCAGTTTGGTCACATTCTTTCACGCGATGATGAACACAGTGGTGTGCTTGTCATTATGCAGATTCAGAACTTTACTGAATTCAACCTGAATGCCGGTCGTCAGGCCGGTGATGATCTTCTGGCTTTGTTGGGTAAGTCGCTTGAGCAATGGCGAACAGATTATCCGCACAGTCTGCTGGGCCGTCGCGCTGGTGCTGATTTCTCTCTGTTTGTGCCTTGTGCCGATCGTACGCAGGCCGACGATATTGTGCAGCAGGCGTTCAGTCTGATGAGCGTGTCGGCCCTGTCTCAACGAAATGAGCTCTGTTTCCACATGGGCGCCGTGTTCCTGCAAGGGGATCAGGATGATCCTGTGGATGCCTTCAGCCGCGCTGATGCTGCATTACGTCAGGCGCAGCGTCAGCCGACCGCTAAGTATCAGTTATACCAGCGTAGTGATTCTGAGTTTGATGAATGGACCGCCGGTGAGTGGCGTACCTTGTTGAATACCGTGCTCGAAGAGCAGAGTATTCAGCTGCAATACCTGCCTGTTATTTCTAACCACGATCAGAAACTGCTCCAGGTAGAGGTTTTCAGTCGTGTCAGCTGGCAAGGGCAGACGTTATCTGCGGCCCGCTTCTGGCCGATGGTTGAACAGCATCGACTGGCCGCGCGTTTCGACCTGGTAGTGATCGAGAAAGTGTTTCACTCAATGGATGACCTCGATAAAGACGCCGAGCCGGTTCGCTTCTGCATCAACCTGTCGCCTGCCTCGGTGCTGGATGAGAGTTTTCATCAGTCTTTGGCGGAGCTTCTTGCACGTTATCCTCAGCAGGCCCGCCGTATCGCGCTTGAGGTACCTGAGTTTGCTCTGTATTCCGCAGAACACGCGATAGCCCGACTTGCACTTAAGCTTCAGCCGTTTGGTGTTGATGTGGGTATTGATCAGGTCGGTACCGGTACTATGGCGTTCGCGTACCTGCAGCGCTTACCTCTGGCGTATGTTCGTATTGATGGGAGCTTTAACCGGGGTGTTCACCTGGCTCAGGATCATAAGTTCTACATCCAGAGTATGGTACAGATTGCCCATAACCTGGATCTGTTGGTGCTCGCGGAAGGGCTGGAAGAGGCACCAGACGTCAATGCAGTTCGCCAGACTGGTGTCGATGGTCTGGGTGGTTACTACTTCACCCGACCTCTCGACAGCCTGGAAGATGCCGTGAGCTGGCGCCCAACAGTGTGACCTTCAGTCATCTGTGCGACAATCTGCCGCTCTGAAAACTGAAGCAAATGCCGTATCCTGATGCACCTTCTGCCCCGTGCGGGCAGAAAGGTGATATTGGTTGCAATTAAGGCTGTCTGCTATGAAATTCTGTCTGAAACGTGTGTGTGGATCTGTTCTCCTCACCGTTGCTTCATTTTCCGCTACGGCGGAGTCTGTACTTGTCCACGATCCTTATGTTCGTGAACCCGTTCCGGGTCGGAGCATGAGTGCAGCCTTTATGACACTGACTAACACCAGTGATCAAGCACAGCGGCTGGTGTCGGTCTCTGCTCCGTGGGCCAGCTCGATAGAGATCCACACTCACCTGCATGAAAACGGTGTTATGAAAATGCGTCAGATCGAATCGCTCGAAGTACCGGCAGGCGAGAGCGTAACTCTGGAGCCAGGTGGTCTTCATCTGATGTTATTCGGCTTGAAAACGCCGCTGAAAAGCGAACTGCCTATGACCTTTTGTTTCGATAACTCAGAGTGCGTAGCACACACAGCACGTTTAATTTCTCCGATGTGAAACAGCTTTCGTAAATACTGATCTGAATCAGTTTTCAGCGAGAAATAGACACTCAGGTATTATTTGCCGCTGGCCATAAGCTGGCGGCCTTGAGTATGGTCGGCGCTTACGATCGTTATGCCGGAAAGAGTTGTCATTCTCTATGAATATTCGTTTTATCAATTTCAGCCTTTGTGTTTTGTCTTTGTTGTTGCTGACGCCTTTTTCAGCCACGGCGACTGCGGAAACGCTGGCAGTAAAAGATCCGGAACATACGACTGAGTTGCTGCAGCGGTTTGATAACATCGTTGCCGACCCAGAGGCCCGCCAGAAGGCCAATGCAGAAGGGCAGGAGCGCGCGCAGTTCTGCTTTCGTTGCCATGGCAAAAACGGTAACTCTGTACGTGATTACGTGCCGAATCTCGCCAGCCAGAACCCTGCTTATCTTTTTACTCAGTTTGAGAAATTCGCCTCAGGCACACGTAAAAACTACGTGATGAGTAAACTGGCAGAAATTCTGAGCGCCGACGAGCGTGTCGCGGTGGCCGTGTACTTTTCAGATAAGCCAGTGATTCCTCGTGATAACCGGCCCGAGCCCGACATGAAGGGCCAGCAGGTATATCAATCGCTTTGTTTTGCCTGTCATGGTGATAAGGGACACGGCAGTCATACGTATCCCCGCATTGCGGGTCAGCCCTATGAATTTCTTGAGAAAACACTGCTGAAATTCAAGCAGGGTGACGAGTCGAGAAAGAACTCTCCGATGACTGCCGTCGTCGGAAATCTGAGCGATGAAGATCTCAGGGCCGTCGCACGCTGGGTTGCGAATATGCCCTGATGGTATCATCCGCGCTGTTTAAGAATTTCAGGGGCAGCGCGGATCATGGCATCAGCTTCACAGCAGACACATTGGCAGTTCTGGGTCGACCGGGGCGGTACCTTCACCGATATTGTCGCGTTGACGCCAGATCAGCAGGTGCTGACGTATAAACTCCTGTCAGAGAATCCTGATCATTATGCAGACGCTGCCGTTGAAGGGATTCAGCGTCTTCAGGCTCGCCATCCGGATTTACCGACCGATATTTCGTCAGTGCGTATGGGCACGACTGTCGCGACCAACGCTCTGCTTGAGCGCAAAGGAGAGCCGACGGTTCTTTTGATCAGTAAGGGGCTTCGGGATCAGCTGGATATTGGCTATCAGACCCGCCCGGATATTTTCGCGACCCATATTGATTTGCCTGATCCTCTCTATGACCGTGTGTATGAAGTACCTGAACGGGTTCGCGCGGATGGAACAGTGGAATATGCGCTGGATGAAGAGGCCACTCTGGTTCAGCTTCAGGAAGCCTATGATCAAGGCTTCCGGTGCGTTGCCGTTGTTCTTATGCATGCGTATCGCCACCCAGCGCATGAGAAACGCATACGGGAAATAGCCCAGCACATTGGTTTCTCACAGATCTCACTCAGTCATGAAGTCAGCCCTCTGGTGAAAATTGTCCCGCGTGGTCAGACAACGGTCGCGGATGCTTATCTTTCGCCTATTCTGCGGCGCTATGTCAATCAGGTCGCCGACGCTTTGTCAGCTTCTCAGACCGTGGATCTGGAGTTTATGCAGTCCAACGGCGGTCTCGCCAAAGCCGATTTATTTCAGGGGCGGGATGCCATTCTGTCCGGGCCTGCAGGTGGTGTTGTCGGCATGGTGCGAACCGCCGAGGCGGATGGTTTTGATCGTATTGTCGGGTTTGATATGGGTGGCACGTCCACCGATGTCAGTCACTACGCCGGAACGCTTGAGCGGGAAACCGAAACCGTTGTGAGCGGTATACGTTTACGCGTCCCTATGATGAATATTCATACGGTCGCAGCCGGCGGTGGCTCTATCGTTCGCTTTGCTGATGGCCGGTTACAGGTAGGCCCGGAGTCGGCCGGTGCTTACCCAGGCCCCGCCTGTTATCGTAACGGTGGCCCGCTGACAGTGACCGACTGCAACCTGTTACTTGGCCGGGTAACCCCAGAGTTCTTTCCGTCCGTGTTTGGCCCCCAGCAAAATCAGCTGCTGGATCTGAAGACAGTGCAGGATAAGTTCGCGGCATTGTCAGCGCAGGTCGCTGATGCGACAGGACAAGCCTGGACGTCAGAGCAGTTGGCTGAAGGTTTCCTCAATATCGCTGTAGAAAATATGGCGGCAGCGGTGAAGAAAATATCTGTGCAGCGTGGATACGATGTTCAGGATTACGTACTCAGTGCGTTTGGCGGAGCAGGTGGTCAGCACGCGTGTGCCGTTGCCGCAGCTTTAGGAATCAGCAAGGTATACCTGCATCCGATGGCAGGGGTTTTATCGGCCTACGGTATTGGCATCGCCGATCAGCGCTGGCTGGGTGAAGAGGCGGTTGAGAAAGAATTGTCTGTGGCTGAAACAGAACTTAATACTCGTGTGAGAAAGCTTTTAGCAACGAGTCCGTTGGACGGCGACTACACAGTACGTGTTTACCTAAGGTACGAAGGCTCGGATACGCCACTACTGGTCGATTGGCAAAATGCGGTGGAGGCTAAAAAGGCGTTTGAAATACAGCACAAACAATTGTTTGGGTTCATATATCCAGAAAAAGCGCTACTACTTGATGCGTTGCAAGTAGAGGTCACTGTAAGCGGCGAGACACTGCCTGAAGCTAGCTTACCTGACGTATCTGTAGATGACGTAAAAACCCGCAACGCGATTCAGTTATACGTTCAGGGAAGTTGGCATCAGGTCGATGTTTATGATCGATCCGACTTACCTGAAGGCTATAAAGGCTTCGGCCCATTATTGTTGACTGATCAGAACTCAACACACTTTATTGAACCGGGTTGGCACCTTGAAGTGCTCGCAAGCGGCGCGCTTGTTCTTGAAAAACGAATCAACGAAAAAGCAGTTCAGGAAGAGGCGATTAACGCGCCTGAAATTAAGAAAACTGCAGCAAACTACGACCCAGTGACGCTTGAGATATTTAATCACCTGTTTATGTCAGTCGCTGAACAAATGGGTTTTGTCCTCGAAAAAACAGCCAGCAGCGTGAACATTAAAGAGCGTCTGGATTTTTCGTGCGCTGTCTTTGATCGTCAGGGCGAGCTGGTGGCCAATGCACCACATATTCCCGTTCATTTGGGTTCCATGAGTGAAAGTATTCATGTCGTGATGCGTGAGCATAAAGATATGCAGCCGGGTGATGCCTTCGTATTAAATACCCCATACAACGGTGGTACTCACTTGCCGGACGTGACTGTGGTGAAACCCGTATTTATTGACCAGAGTGAATGCGCTGATTTTTTCGTCGCGGCACGCGGTCACCATGCTGATATTGGAGGCATTACACCGGGCTCTATGCCCGCTTACAGTCAGCATATCGAAGAGGAAGGTGTACTGTTAGATAACCTGGTGCTTATGCGAAGCGGAGTATTCCAGGAGTCTGCACTTCGTGAAGTACTTTTATCTGCAAAATATCCAGCCCGTAACCCGGATCAGAATATTGCCGATCTGATGGCTCAGCTGGCGGCCTGCGAAAAAGGCGCAGAAGAACTGAAGCGACTTTGTCAGCAGTATGGAGCAGCGATGGTTCATTCCTACATGATCTATGTGCAGGACAACGCTGAACAGACATTGCGGGATTGCCTGGCTGATTTGCCATCGGGAAGTTTCAGCTATGACATGGACGATGGGACGCGCTTTAAAGTCTCGGTCGATGTTGATAATAAAAATCGCACCGCATTGATTGATTTTAAAGGCACCGGATATCGCAAAGGCCAGCCAATGCACCCTGGCAACTTTAATGCACCGACGTCGGTGGTTAAGGCGGCTGTTCTCTACAGTTTCCGCGTACTCGTTAATAAGCAGATGCCTCTGAATGCAGGTTTTTTCCGACCATTGGACATCAGAGTACCTGACGCGTCGATTATTGCGCCGGAATATCCGGCTGCTGTGGTATCTGGCAACGTCGAGACGGCTCAATACCTGGTGGATTGTTTAATGGGGGCGCTTGGTTTGATGGCTGGCGGGCAGGGAACCAATAATAATTTTACGTTTGGTAATGACCGTTACCAGTATTACGAAACCTTATGTGGTGGTGCGGGAGCAACGGCGGACGGGCGAGGAGCAAATGCAGTGCATACGCATATGACCAACTCCCGACTTACAGACCCTGAAATTCTGGAGCAGCGTTATCCTGTAATACTGGACGTATTTCATGTTCGCCAGCTAAGTGGCGGTCGCGGAGATCATGCTGGTGGAAATGGCGTTGAGCGTCATATTCGCTTCCTTGAACCCATGACGGCCAACATCATCAGTGGCCATCGTTCGGTGCCTACGTTTGCATTGAATGGTGCTGGTGAAGGCAAAACCGGTGTCAATTTCGTACTACGTCATACTGGCCAGATAGACTGGCTCGAAGGTTGCGCCGCGATGGACGTAGCGGCGGGCGATACCTTTTGTATCCATACACCGGGTGGTGGTGGTTGGAATAGCCAAAGCAGTTCTTAACGTGACCCGCGGCAGGTTTCCGGCACTTGGGCGGCGACGAAGTAGTAGCCTTGCCAAATCTGTTTTTCGCCTTTGAACGCAAAGAACTGCACAGCCTGATTGCTGTAACAGGCGCGGAATTTAATGCCACGTGTGGAATAGCCTTTGATGCTGGCGACTGCCAGCTCAGGGAGCTCTTCTGCGTTCACGTAGTAAAAAGTAGCATCGGTTAGTTGGTTTACGAAGCGGCGGTCTTTTTGCAGGGGCTTACACTGCTCGGACGAGGTGGCTCTTGAAATAACGGTTATCGAGCGGCTATGTTCCTGATCAGAGACCTGGTGCAGAGTGAACTCATCGCCTATTTTCAGATTTTCGTTGTGGATGGCGAGGCAGCTGCCAGTTACCCAGCCAAGCTTTTCGGCCACCTCGTTTTTGCGTTCAGGAGAAACGGTGACACAGCCCGAAAGAAGCGCGCTGAGTAGAGCAGTGATAAGTAGAGCGGTGGTCACAACCTGGCGTGGCATAGCGAATCCATAGCGACTTGAAACAGGCTACCCACTATACAGTAATTAACCTGGCAGTAGAGAGCACGACGTTGTAAAACGCTACGGCGTTCGGGCGAGGTTAAATCGCCCGGATAACCTCGAGAAAGGTCTCTGGTTCGGGGCGTACACGATAGTTATCTGTTTCATGGGTCCAGACAACAGTTCCTTGTTTGTCGGTGAGCGTGAATGCTGGCAGAGGCTTGCCCACCGTGAGCGACTCGCTCTTCAGGCGGCCGTAGCGGGAGTACCAGTAGACGTATAAAAGAAAACCTACGTAGCTGATCAGGGCTAGGCTCAGTGGAAGCCAGCTGTCGCCTGATGAGCCCCACGCAGTCAGAGCGACGCCAGCGGCAATCGGCACATGGGCCTCGGGCAGATCTGCACTGGTGCGCGCCATCACGGGTTTGACCATTAAAAATCCGATAACGAGAGCCATAGGCGCGGCCGATAAGAGCACGCCAGCCCACGTCAGAACATCATGACCTTGTAACAGTTGCCAGGCTGCATAGGCTGCGATCACAGAAGCAACGGCCAGATAAATAGAAACGTAAGCGGCTTTTAAGCGGTTGAGCAGTACTTTCATCGGTCAGGCCCGTAGACGACCAACGCGGTTGAACAGGCCACGGTAGGTCATCAGCCAGAGTACGTCGATCAATGACCAGAAGCCCTGATCCTGACGACGTGGTGCTTTTCCTTTGCCCATACGATGCAACTGGCGTTCGTACCAGGAGACTTCCATCAGAGCCATTTTGTCGATCATTTTGACACCGGTTTTGATAGGACGCACCACGCTGGTGAAATCTTCACCGCTCAGAATACGTTTTACCAGATCGGGTTCAACGCACAGTGGACGACCCAGGCCGACGAGATCGCATGCGCCAGATTCTACGGCAGCGGCCATGCCTTCTGATGTGCGGAAGCCTCCGGTGACCATCAAAGGGACATCGACCTTACTGCGTAGCATTTCAGCAAACTCAAGGAAGTAGGCTTCGCGCAGCTTGGTAGATTCTTTTACTGGCTCGTCTTTACCCAGTTTTTTATTGTGATGCTCGCTGCCCTGAGCCATCGCGGGTGTTTCGTAAGTGCCGCCTGAAATTTCAATCAGATCAATGCCGAGCTCAGCGAGGGTGGTTGCAACGGTCGCTGCATCATTCTCATCAAAGCCACCACGTTGAAAGTCTGCGGAGTTCATTTTAATGCCGATGCTGAAATCTTTTCCTGTCGCATCACGCATCGCTTTGTAGACTTCGACAACAAAGCGCATACGGTTTTCTATCGAGCCGCCCCAGTGGTCTTCACGTTGGTTATGGTGAGGGGACAGAAACTGGCTGACCAGGTAACCATGTGCGCCGTGAATCTGAACGCCGTCGAACCCGGCTTGTTTGGCTAGTGCAGCGGCATTAGCGAAGCGCTTGATGCAATCCTGAATGTCGTCTTCGGTCATCGCTCGCGGCGTACCGAAGAAGGCCTGCATCTCTTTGCGAAATGGAATGGCACTCGGTGACATCGGATCTTTATTAAGCATCTTCGGTGTCTGCTTCCCTGGATGGTTGAGCTGCATCCAGACAAGGCCTCCCTGAGATTTGGCGGCCGCGGCCCAGGCTTTGAGCATATCCATATCGCGATCGTCTTCCAGAACGACATTGTTAGGCTCACCCAGGTGACGACGGTCGATCATAACGTTGCCGGTAAAGCTCAGGCCGGTACCACCTTCGGCCCAGCGCTGGTAGAGTTTCGGTAGTGCTTTGGTCACACGCAGGTCGACGCTACCCAGAGTTTCACTTAAAGCAGATTTCGCGAAACGATTCGGTACAACACTGCCGTTTGGAAGCGTAAGTGGCTGTCCGAGGGTCTGGCTGGCGTTCATGGTTGGCTCCTGTGAATGACCAAGTTGAGAAACAGCCTGCACTATACGGTGAAGAGAACTGTAAATTGGTGTTATTTTGAGCCAAACTCCGGTAGTGTCAGTAACAGAAAGTAACCAGCGGTGCGGGTTGTGCCAGATTACCATTGGTATTGTGTCTTTCTGGAATATAAGAACTAACCTGTACAGACAATCTCTTTTCGGGGTCTTTGCGAAGCCGATGAGTAAAACGTATCTGCAAGTTGTCACTGGCCTGTTTCTGGGGCTACTCAGTATCACTGCGTCTGCGTTATCGGATGCGGAGTTCAGAACGTCTCTGGAAGCTGCTCGTCAGGGGCAGTGGAATAAGGTTTCTGAGAACGCATCGGATCATGTGCTCGCCCCTTATATTGAATACCATCGTATCAAGCGTAACCTGCCTGATGTATCTGCTGCGGATGTCAGAGCCTACGCTACTGAAAATGCGGATTCGCCTCTTTCACGCTGGATTGTACGCCATGCAACACTGACCTACGGTGCTGCCCGTAAATGGGACGAAGTTCTTTCTCTGAATGAATACGCACCGGCTGATGCCCCGGGGCGCTGCATTTATTACCGGGCGAAACTGATTAAAGATCAGGCGGCAGCTTTCGATGGCGGTCGTCAGTTGTGGCTTAGCGGAAGCTCGCGCCCTGAGCAATGCGATGACCTGTTCAAAGCCATGCTGAGCCGTGGCGAAATTAATGAGCAGGCGATCTGGCAGCGCGCTGTTCTGGCACTGCAGGCTGGTAACCGAAGCTTATCTGATTACCTGCTGCGTAAGTTGCCAGCAGAATGGAAGGTTGCCTCAAGTACTTTTCGCCAGTTGCGTTCGTCACCAGAGAGGCTCCTGACGCTGGATAAAACCTTTCCTGACGGCGTAGAGCGCAGTGATATGGGATACGCAGTGCTTGCTTATCTGGTGCGTCGCAAACCCGCGGACGTTGCCGAGCTTTATCCGCAACTGTCCGAAGCGGGAGTGCTGAGTGAAGCGCAGCTCGCGCGCCTCGGGAATATGTTAGCTGCCCGCAGTTACAAGTTCGATGCGGAGGAGCGTCCTGATATCGTCGACCAGCTCCTGTCCGACCTGGGCGATGGCAACCTTATTGGCCCCGTACTTCGTGAAGCGATCGCCCAGTCTGACTGGGACGCCGTGCTGGCCTGGACTGATAAAGTGCAGGGCAGTGAAAGAGAATCTGGATACCACATGTACTGGCGTGGTCGCGCACTGGAAGCGCTTGGGCAATCTGAAGCTGCTCATCACGCCTACACGAAAGCCGCCTCGGCCCGCGAATTTTATGGCTTTCTTGCAGCAGAAAAACTCGCTCTGCCTTATGAGCTGAAACAGACAAAGACCAGTCTGCAGGAAGGGCAGCTCGAAGCCGTTGCTGATTCACCAGCTATTGCCCGTATTCGTGCTCTCTGGGCTATCGGTGAAGAAGGGCTGGCGGCCGATGAATGGAATTTCACTCTGCTGCGTCATCCTTCTGATACGCCTGTGTATGCCGAGCTGGCGAAGCAGAATGGCTGGCCAGCATTGGCAGTGCAGGCGACGATTTCAGGACGCCACTGGAACTTGCTGGAGCATCGCTTCCCGCTGGCGTATCAGGATGAGTTCAGCCGTTGGGCAGAAGAGTATGACCTCGACCCTTCCTTGTTGATGTCAATCGCCCGGCGAGAGAGCGCCTTCAACCCTCATGCCCGCTCTCCTGTTGGTGCGCGCGGTCTGATGCAGATCATGCCGGCGACCGCGAAGCAGGTAGCCAGAGAGAAGAATCTGGTTTTACATGACGTCAATGAAGACCTGATGGACTATCGCACCAACATCCCGCTGGGCAGTTACTATGTTCGCTCTCTACTGGAGCGTTATCAGGGGAACCTGATTGCAGCTCTGGCCGGCTACAATGCTGGCCCACACAAGGTCGATCGCTGGCTGAAAGACGCGCCGGTGGCTTACGACCAGTTCATTGAAAGCATCCCGTATCGTGAGACCCGTGACTACGTCAAAGCCGTACTTGCATACCGCGTTATTTTCAGCAGTTTGAAAGGCAAAGAAGTAACGGCGGTCCTTGATCCTGACGAGCGTGTGTTTGCACAGCAGTTGTCGCAGGCTGAGACCTCCATCCCGGCCCGCAACTGATCTGGTGCCTGATCTGCGCTGGCAACTTCATACCTGAGCATCATGGTCGGGATTATGGTAGACTGCCGCCAGTTTCAGTTAATACGAACAGTGAGAGACAGACGCTATGGATATCATGCAGGTCATTAAAGATCAGATCGAAAACAACGACATCCTTCTGTACATGAAAGGTTCACCGAACCAGCCACTGTGTGGCTTCTCTGCCCGCACCGTACAAGCGGTTATGGATTGCGGTCAGAAGTTTGCGTACGTTGATGTGCTGTCTAACCAGGACATTCGTGCGAACCTGCCTAAATACGGCAACTGGCCGACTTTCCCGCAGCTGTGGGTAAAAGGTGAGCTGATCGGTGGTTGTGACATCGTCACTGAAATGTACGAAAAAGGTGAGCTGAAGACTCTGCTTGAAGAAGCGGCACCAGCTGAGTAAACACCGCTTACAGAGCCGGATATTTGATCCGGTATACGTAACGCAAATAAGCCCGCTTGATGCGGGCTTTTTTGTTTCTGGAATCCAAATCTAAACTAAATACCCGGGCGGACTGCCCGGGCGCTCATTGGATCAGAAACTATAGCGTCCAGTGAGCTGAGCATAGCGTCCCTGTGCTTCATAACCAGGTACAGTTTCGTACTCTCGATCGGTCAGGTTCTCGATGCGAGCAGTCAAACTGAAGTCCTGGAAAGCCTCCCAGGTTGCACTGAGGTTGAGCAGAACGAACGGAGCGATATAGCCGCCGGATCTCGATGGTGCCTGGCCTCGGTACTGGCTCTCAAGTGCACTCGATAGCTTGCCCGAAGTCCAACGTACATTGAGCTTGGTTGCACGAATTGGACGACGCTCAATCAGATTTCCAGTGTCTTGATTCCGAGCTTCGGTCCACTCTTGAATCAGCTCACTGTTCCACGCGTCATCCCAGTTCTGAGCCCAGGTTACGCTCGCAAAATTAACGTAGCTTTCACCTAGGTTAACTGGATAAAACGCACTGTTTGATACGATCTGATTGTTAAACAGGCTGCGCTGACCACTCACTGTGACAGAACCGCCAGCTGCAAAATTATCGTATGCGGCTGTGTAATCGACCGACCAGATGCGTGATGTTTCCGCCTTCAGATCTTCGTTTGAGTAATCGCCGAAGTCGCTTGCTGGATAGTAGAGGTCGTTAAACGTAGGAGCGCGGAAGGCTGTAGCCTGTCCGAAAGCCAGTTCCTGGTTGTCGGTCAGATAGAAGGCAACAGAGGTGTTAAACGAGCGGAAGCGGCCGTAGTTGCTGTTGTCGTCGATGCGAGCGCCAATTTCAGCGGCCAAGCTATCGCTGCTGTAACGAACTCCAAGTAATCCGCCATGGTTGCGCTCGTTGTCTGTGTCGTACTCAACAGGACGCGTGAGTAGTTTAACCAAGCGAGTATCAGCAGCAGCCAGCAGGCTGACATGTTCAGTCAGACCAATAAGGGCCGTGATTTCTGCAACATCTTTGCGGCTACCAAACAACTGAGCATCGCCGCTGCGAGTAACACCGTTACCGTAGTTCCAGCTACGATCGTAGCCTCGACCGGCTCTGGCATTCAGCAGCAGGCCGTCAGTATTCAATGTGTAGCCGAGGTTCATAGCGCGATTATCGAAGTCGGCTTCGTCAGTACCGCCAAAGCTGTTGTCGTAGTCGTAAGATCCGCGGTTCACCTGAGCATCAAAATTTACGCTCTGCTGTTCCGAGATTGCATAACCGACACCGGCATTCAGACCGTTACGCTCGTAGCCATCGCGATCATTCTCTGTGTCGTTATTAATGTCGTAACCAGCTGAACGATCATGGTTTAAATTCAGGTAGGTGTCGACATCGCCAAACTGGTGACGTGTACGCAGTGAGACAGCTTTCGTCTGGTTGGTGCCAACTGTTGCAGCCACTTCGTTCAGTGAGGTATCGAGACGTGTGATGATATTGATGACACCGGCTTGCGCATCCGCACCATATATAGCACTGCGGCTGCCTTTAATAATTTCGATACGTTCGATCTGCTCCAGCGCAATTAACTGGACTTCTGTGGTACCGGAAGTGGCACTTCCGACACGCTGCCCATTCACCAGAAATAGTACCTGCTTGCCATCGAGACCATTGATATAGAGGTTCGAAGAGTGAGGTACTCCTCCTGTTTTTGAAAACTGGAAGCCAGCTTTGCTCGCCAGTAAAGAGTACAGGTTGTTGGCACCTGACGTCTCTATATCGTCACGATCCACTACAACGATTTGTGCACTATTGATGGAAGGTGCTGCAATGCGGTTAGCGATAGTGACGACATCGTCCAGGGTGTTTTCTGCGTATGACACTGTGGCGGTCATTAGTACGGCCGCAGTAAGGAGTGATTTTTTCATCATGATTCCGAATGGTTTTAATGGGCAACCAGTCGGCGGGAAAGAATAGGCGAAGGAGAGCCCTGGAGCTCACTTAGCACCTGTATCGCCCACCGCAATACTGTTGGTTCGGATTCAGGCCGGTATCCGGGCTGACGACTGAAACCCTGAAGTTCAAAGGATTTCCGGCATTGATGCCTTCCCATGCTATGCACAGTGGCGTTGTATCAATACCTGGTCGATCACCGTTGCGGGGGCAGCGCTGGGTTTGTTGTGAAACTCACCAGTCTTCCCGTTTAACTTCTGTCTGGTGGACAGAGGCACCTGAATTGCGGTGGAGAGTACTCGTGGTGACCGGTTTGGTCAAGTTGAGGGCAGGTTGGTCATCCGTTTTCTTCGGCGGGAAGGCACAACACAAAGCAGGCTCCGCCAAGCGAACTGCGCTGATAACGGAGGCGCCCCTGATGGTGTGATGTAACGATAAAATACGATACCGACAGCCCCAGACCTGTGCCGTCTCCGACTTCTTTCGTTGTGTAGAAAGGCTCGAAAATATGCGGTGCGACATCCGCAGGGATGCCCGGCCCATTATCTTCAATTTCCAGGCAGGTCATGTTGTTCTGACGGCTGGCTTTGATTTTCACCTTAGGGTGCCAGCCATCGCCGCCATCGTATTCTTCCAGCGCCTGTTGAGCATTGCGCAGCAGGTTCAGCAGTACCTGCTCAATCTCACTCGGCACGCAGTGTATCTGGGCATCGCCTGCGGCCTTGTCGATATCTAGGTCTATATGTTTCAGTGACAGATCGTTGTGCGCGATGTTCAGGGTAGTGTTGATCAGTTCAGTGATACTGATGTCGCGCTTCTGAAGGTGATCATTACGTGAAAACTGCAGCATATTGGCGACGATGCGAGCCGCACGCTCACCGGCGTTCTGAATATGATTAAAAAACTGATCAATGCCCCTTCCAGTAAGGTACTGATTCAGAATCTCCATACTTAACCCGAGTTCGTCAGCAAGGCGCTGATTTGCCGCCAGCCCCGGATCAAGTCGGCGCCGGGTATTCTGTAAATTCTGAAGAATCGCCCCTAGCGGATTATTAATTTCGTGGGCCATGCCGGCAGCCAGCCCACCGACCGTCATCATTTTCTCGGTCTGTACCATAACTTCTTCCATGCGCTGGCGCTGTGATACATCGTCAATGCGTATAACAAGACGCGCCTGTTGACCGCTGGGCAAAGGATACGCGAGCACATCGGTGACCAGAATTTTGTCATCGAAGCGGATTTTTACCCGCTCAGATTTCACCAGATGGGGTGTTTCGCCGGGGTGCGTTGGCATCAGATTCAGCTTGCCCAACTCAGGTATCAGCTGCGCCAGAGGCAGGCCATTGAGTTGTGAATACTCCATGTTCAACCAGTCACCGGCCTGCTCGTTGCACTGCACGATCCGATTACGGGAATCAAGCGCGAACAGGGCGGTGGGCATGGAGTTCAGGATACCGTCGAGCAGTGTCTGAGTGTTTTTCAGCTGCACTTCAATACTACGGCGGACGGAGACCTCTTTCGCCAGGTTTTCGTTCATCTGGCGGGTTTCCGTCGATAATCGTGTTGCGCGTAAACGGGCATGTTCTGCTTGCTGATGAGCTGTTTTCAGGTGCTGAGTGCGTTGATTGCGGCGCCAGAAAAGATCGTTCAACGCCTCGATCAGGGGGTGAAGGTCAGGATCTCTGAGTTTCAGGGTAATGCGGCCATCGTCGTCGCGAGTGTTGGCTTCGCGAATGTCTTCAAGCAAATGCATGTAGGGGGTCTGCTGCCACTGCCGGGTCATCAGATACAACATAAATACGAGCATCGCTGATAAGGTAACGATAACCAGGCTGGTGCTCAGGGTGTCCATGTAAAAGAAGCCTGGCAAGGAAACATCGTTCCTGATGAATAAATCGAACTCGTCTCCGAGAATGGCAAAGCGATATTCAAAGTAATCCTCTGGGAGAGGCTGAGCATGAAGATTGGACGCCAGAAGCGTGGGGCCTTCGCCTGAGTGGCTGTGCGCCAGACGTTCTCCACGCTCGTTGTAAAGCCCAGCCTCCTGAATCTGGTAGTGCTGTGCCATGTGATACAGGGTGGTCTGTACGGCCTGTAGCTTACCGGGAGAGGCTGCCATCTGGGCTTCAATGATATGCCCCATGGTGCGTGACAGGTCAGGCGCCAGATGTTCGCGGCCAATGCGTTCAGCGGCAATAACGTATGCGAGGGTTGCGACCAGGATGATGCCTGAACAAACCAGTACCATGGCGAGCATCGATTTCTGTCGCGCCAACATCATATGAACCGGCTTCCTTTTCTGCGCATCACCATGCTGCCTCCAGGGCAGAAATTGATTGGTACAGACTTTCTGTCAGCGGTGCATTCAGTCCATTTTGTCTTGCATGCTGCAGTAAGTACCCACAGATATAAGGTAACTCAGTTCGGCGCTGATGCAATACATCCTGAAAGGTTGACGATTGATTCTGAGCCGTTGCTGCAGCTACTTTCTCTGCCTGTTGTTGAATATCGAAACCGGTTTTCCAATTCAGTTGATTAAACAGTGTCGCTACTTCACTGCTGAGGGCGTTGAAGTCGCTACGCTTTTCTGAACTGGTCAGCAGTTCACCATTACGACAGCGATAGTGTGCAGTCAGTGGATTGATGATGGCATTGATGGCCAGCTTCTCGTGCAGGACCTGTTTTATTTCGGTGGCCAACTTCATGGCGGGTGGGAGTTGAGCCGTTCCAATGTCTCCTGACAGCTGCCAGCGTCCTGCCACTGTCTGCCCCTTACCAGCGTAGATAACGGTTCCGTTATCCGCCTTGTAGGCGCCTTCTGTGGATGAAGCTACCCAGAGTTCAGCGCTGATTCTATTCTGTTTTAACCATGCAGAAGCTTCTTCCTGCTGCCCCATTCCGTTCTGAAGCAGAAGAATCCGGGAAGTGTTTTTAAGGTGATCTTTAAGATCACTTAAAATCTCTAATGTTGCAGCTGCCTTGGTTGTAACAATCAGCCAGTCGGCCTCTTCGCCACGCCAGAGGGGAGCGGAAAACGTGTCGACCTTGGGAGGGGTATCTGAGGCGCTGGCGGATGTTTGTAAAGAGAACTCTGTCTGTTGCCGGCGGTTGTGCGTAAAGAGCGCCTCAAAGCGACAGTGCCATGCTATCAGGGTGCCCAGAGCACCAAGACCCGCGACTACAATACGCAGGCGCTCGGTAGAACTCTGGGCGGTATGAATATCGATATTCGTCATAATCCGATTATATGACTACTGATTCACAACGTCCTTACTTTCTGGCTTGTCGGCGTCTTCCGCAGTGTCAGCGGGGGCAATGGAACCGTTTTCTTCGCTGTCGGCGGAGGCATCATCAGTCGGAGTATCAGCGGGAAGTTGGTTTTGTGGAGACGCACTGGGTGAATCCGCAGGCGACCAGAGCGCACTCAGTTTATCGAGAAGCGACTGGGGGTGATCTGCGGGAATCCCTCGCAACCAAAACGGAATGGTGCCTTCATCTTCGTCCAGCAGCTCAGCAATGGTTTCATTGCTGAGCTGGCGTTTTTCCAGTAACCAGGCGACCAACGGCATCAGGCGCTGGTACTGTCGTCTGAACGATGAGTCCTGCAATGATTCCAGTGTAATCCCAAAGCGGCCGGCGATGAGTTGCAGGGCGTCGTCCCTCAGTCGCTTCAGTTCATTTGCGCTGCGTCCGGGTTGATTCATTTCAGCGCGTGCCTGCTGTTTCTCAGCCAATGCGGGGCGACCAAACAGAAGAAATTCCGGGTGGTTGCTTTCATTGAGATTGAGCTGTGTCACGTGCGGTGTATTCATAAGTGATTCGTAACGCAGCGAGCGGTTGTGCCGGGTCTGACAGAGCTGATTGAGCATGCGTCCACAGTCGATCCAGCCTGGCGGATTCAATGAGCGATAGTGATGATCGCTGCTCCACGAATACATGCTGGCATCAGGTACCAGATTTCTGCTGACAGGTAGCTGGTGGAGGGTAATGATGAGATCAGCGAGACACGCCTGCTCGTCAACGAGAACCGGACTGATCTCTTCTGAAATGACGGCCTTGTGGGCATCCCAGAGGCGTTCGTGCTGGTCAGTGAAGGCATCGCGTATATCGTCGATAATACCGGGCCAGTCGCGCTGACAATCAAGCACGCAATGAATCTCGTGATCGAAGAATACGTAGGCGAGGAGCGTTGATCCTTCAATATGACTGAGCAGCTGAGCAGCATAGTCGTACTCAAAGACAGAGCGGAATATCGCTTGCTGTCGGGCTCCGGTTAGCCGGAAGTAATAGATTCCCGGGCCATGCAAAGTTTTCTGACGATTATCCATGCGTTGCTCTCAATATGCCTGTTCAGCGACCTGGGCTACTCAATGCCTTGAATAGTGGTGCAGATATGCTTTAAGACTAGTGCGTTTAGCAAGTTTCGCCAGTCTCCGGGCGGGGCGTTTCTTTGCAATATCTCAGACAGCGCGGTATATATGGCGACATTTACAGGAGACTCAATATGCCATCCTTTGACGTAGTATCAGAAGTAGATAAGCACGAAGCACAGAATGCCGTTGATCAGGCGAACCGCGAACTGAGTACCCGTTTCGATTTTCGTGGTGTCAGTGCCAGCTTTGAGCTGAAAGATTTTGTTGTCACTATGATCGCTGATAACAACACTCAGCTTGATCAGATGAAGTCTATGCTGATCAGCGCCATGATTAAGCGCTCTATCAAAGCGAACTGCCTCGAATTTTCTGATCCTCAGGGAACTGGGAAACAGGTGAAAATTCTGGCAACCATGCGTCAGGGGATCGATAAAGATCTGGGCCGGAAGATAGCTAAGCTGATTAAAGACAGCAAGATTAAGGTTCAGGCCAGTATCCAGGGCGATACCGTGCGGGTGCAGGGTAAGAAACGCGATGATCTGCAACAGGTTATGGCGATGCTTCGTGGCGAAGAATCCATCGATATGCCACTGGCATTCAAGAACTTTAAAGACTGATATTTATGAGCGGGATGCCGCTGACGCAGCTGCTACGTGAACCTCGTCTGCGGATGATCTTTTTATTAGGCATCTGCAGTGGTTTTCCCTGGGTTCTGATTGGCTCGGCAATGACTGGCTGGCTGACCGATGCAGGTTTGTCCCGTACCAGCATCGGGCTGTTTGGTTCTATTTTCTTCGTATACGCCATTAATTTTCTTTGGGCGCCGCTCGTCGACGGTTTTCAGCTGCCTGTTTTCAGGCGTTTAGGTGACCGCAAATCCTGGATTGTGTTTCTGTTGCTGGTAATGACACTGGCATGTTGGGGCATCAGTCAGATTTCTCCGCAGGCCAGCATGGTCTGGCTGAGCATATTGGCCATGACGATTGCACTGGCATCAGCGACCTGTGACATCGCTATTGATGGATTCAGGGTAGACAGTTTCGATCCAGAAGCTGAAGAGGCACTTATTCCCTATGCCGCGGCGTTTGCTACCAGCGGCTGGTGGACGGGGTACAGCTTGCTTGGTGCTGCGGCGTTTTATATGAAAGGTCTGTCGTCGATGGACTGGGCCGATGTGTTTTTCTATCTGGCCATGTTTTGTCTCTTTATTACCGCGTTAGTGACGGTATTAGTGGAACGAGACAATCGCCGTCGCGAAAAACTCGAGAGTCGTGTTTCTGGCCTGAGCCTAAGCGCACAACTTCAATTCACCCTGATTGAACCTTTCCGGGCGTTGCTCAGCCGTTATGGCAGTACGATAGTACTTTTACTGCTCTCTTTCTTGTTTACGTTCAAAATGGGCGAGGCATTCCTTGGACGTATGTCGATTACCTTTTACAAGGAAATTGGCTTTACCGATGCTCAGATTGCCACCTATTCGAAGATGGTGACCTGGTGGGTGACCATCGTTTTCAGCCTGATAGGTGCGTATTTTAATCAGAAACTGGGTATTTTCAGGGGGCTACTGATCGGTGGGTTGGCGATGGCCGGAACCAATCTCCTGTTTGCGTGGATTGCCGTTACCGGGCCGCTGGAGAGCCTCTATCTGTTTGCGGTGATTGCAGATGGATTCACCAGCGCATTTGCGACCGTGGTACTGGTCAGCTTCGTAACTCTGCTGACTGACCGGGTATTTTCAGCGACTCAGTACGCTTTGCTGGCATCGATCGCGAATTTTGGCAGGACGACAGTGTCAGGTGCCAGCGGTTATGTGGTCGATTACCTCAACGGTGACTGGGCGACCTTCTTTGTATTAACCACCCTGATGGTCTTACCGAGCCTGGTGATTCTCTGGTGGTTGATTCGTCTGTTGCAGGCCCGCAACTTCTTGTCCCGTGACTAAGAGCGTAGCACTCAGTGGAAGTCGTGCGACTGTACTTTCAGCCGCTCCAGTGAACCACTCAGATCGAGTAGCCGGTATGCAATCATATGGGTAATGCCGCTTTCGGGGTCTTGCTCAACTTTTCCGTATACCTGTAGTAACCGTGCATGAATCAAAGTATCCAGCTGACGTTTTGCCGTAGCCAGCCAGACCACAATATTCGAGCAACCGGTTTCATCTTCGAGCGTAATAAAGGTCACGCCTGCTGAGGTTCCGGGGCGTTGGCGACACGTGACAATACCGCTGATATAGCTTTCGTCTCCGTGTTTCAGTTGTTTTAAACCTTCTGCTGTCACACTGTTCCCTAAGAGACCCTGTTCACGCAGGACTTCCATCGGATGGCGTCCAAGCGTCACGCCCAGACTCTGATAATCTTCCAGTAGATTATCGACTTCATCTGGCGCTGCCAGCTCCCAGGCTGTGGCTTGTGAAAGGTTCTCAAGAAGGTCGGGTTGATAAGATGCCGCAGCGGGTTCAGCGGCTTGCCAGCGTGCATGGTAACGATGCTCACTGAGGGCACCGAATGCACCTGAAGAAGCCAGCGCCTCACGCTCTTTGCGATTGAGCTGAGCAGCCTGGGTGCAGTCAGAAATGCTCTTGTATCCTGCTTCCGGACGCGCTGCTAACAGTCGCGTCGCTGCATCCTGATTCATACCTTTTACCAGACGAAGGCCAAGTCTGACTGAGCCATCAGGAAGTGCTTCGTGGTCCCAGTGGCTGTGATTAACATCGACCGGGTGAATCATAACCTTATGGTGTCGCGCATCATTGATCAGCTGTGCTGGGCTATAAAATCCCATAGGTTGGCTGTTGAGTAGGGCCGCCAGAAAGACGCCAGGGTGATGGCACTTCAACCAGGCGGTCAGATAAACCAGTAAAGCAAAACTGGCGGCATGAGATTCTGGAAAACCGTATTCACCAAAGCCTTCGAGCTGGCGCTGGATTCTCTCTATGTAGGCTTCTGAAAATCCATTTTGAAGCATGTTTTCACGCAGACGATTTTGTAGCCTGTGCATCTGGCCTTTCTTTCGCCAGCTGGCCATGGAGCGTCTTAATTGATCGGCCTCAGAGGCAGTAAAGTCTGCGGCGACCATGGCAAAGGCAATGACTTGCTCCTGAAATAATGGAACCCCGTGGGTGCGTTCAAGAATAGGTCTGAGTTCAGGCAGAGGATAATCTGCGGCTTCCTGACCGTTACGCCGCTTTAAATAAGGGTGCACCATATCACCATGAATGGGGCCCGGGCGTACGATTGAAACCTGGACTACCAGGTCGTAATAACAGGCGGGCTTCAGGCGCGGTAGCATATTCATCTGAGCTCGGCTTTCGACCTGAAAGACACCCACGGAATCTGCTTTCTGCAGCATTTTATACGTCGCCGGGTCTTCCCGCGGAATGTCACTGATCTGCATTTCTAAATGATTCAGGCTACGACGTATCGCTGTCATCATGCCCAGGCCAAGAATATCCACTTTCATCAGACCAAGCGTTTCCAGATCGTCTTTACCCCACTGAATCACCGTGCGCTCTTTCATGCTGGCATTTTCGACCGGAACTAATTCATGCAGACAACCTTCGGCAATAACAAAGCCACCAACATGCTGTGACAGGTGGCGAGGAAAACCCAGAATCTCTTGAGTCAGTGAACGAAGGCGTTGCGTTAAAGGGCTTTGATCGGAGTCTGGATAGACATGATCCATCCATTCGTGACCGTGATAGCGGCCAGCGTAGCGGGCAACAATACGGTCCTGCTCTGCAGTATTGACTCCCAGTGCTTTTGCGACATCACGCAAAGCACTACGCGGACGGTAACGGATGACAGTAGCTGCGAGTGCAGCACGCTCGCGCCCGTATTTCTGATATATGTACTGAATAACTTCTTCACGTCGCTGGCTTTCAAAATCAATATCAATATCTGGCGGTTCGTGGCGCTCTTCTGAAATAAAGCGTTCAAAAAGTAGTTGTACCTCTTGCGGATTTACTTCGGTCAGAAATAAACAATAACAGACCACGGAATTGGCCGCGGAACCACGTCCCTGACACATGATATTTTTTGAGCGGGCGAACTGGACGATATCGTAGAGCGTGACAAAGTAATGCTCGTATTCTTTCTGTGCGATCAGGCGAAGCTCTTTATCGATGGTTTGTTGGATATGAGCAGGGGTACCTTCAGGGAAGCGGATTGTCTGGCCTTTTTCTACCAGAGTTTTGAGATATTCCCGGGCGCACAGACCATCAGGAACTGAATCTGTGGGGTAAAGATAGGAAATTTCATCAAGATTAAATGTGCATTTATTAGCGACGCTGACGCTTTCCTGTAGCCAATGTTCAGGATAAAGATGTGATAATTTTTTAAGTGACCGTAAGTGACGCTCGGCATTTGCATATAAGTGATGCTTTATCTGCTGAACTGGCTGGTTCATACGTATAGCTGTCAGGCAGTCCTGTAAGCTGTGCCGTGACGGGTGGTGCATATGTACATTGCTCGCTGCGACAACAGGCAGGTCGAGGGTATCTGCCCAGCGGGCGATACCGATATAGTGATGGGCATCAAATTCATCCAGCGTCCGCTCTCCCAATAGCCACAGACGTTGATGAAAATGTCGGATTAATGCTGCGTACTCAGAGAGTATCTCTTGTTCAGCTGGCTGCCAGAGCAACAGACAATGTTGCAAATCAGTGAGCTGTGCGGGCGTAAACGTATAATGTCCTTTTTCTGCCTGACGCCGGCATTGAGTAATCAGTGTTGAGAGTTCAGCGTACGCTTTGCGCCCGGTAACGAGCACAATATAGAGGCCACTGGCGTGACGAAATTCGCTACCAATAATCAGCTTCAGTGACAGATTTTCTTCTTTAATGGCCCGGTGGGCGCACACAACGCCTGCGAAAGAGCATTCATCGGTCAGAGCCAATGCCTGATAGCCAAGATCAGCGGCTTGCTGGACTAATTCTTCGGGATGAGAAGCGCCCCGAAGAAAGGTAAAGTTACTCAGACAGTGAAGCTCAGCATATGGTGTAGTCACGGAGTGTCAGCCTATGAAAAATAGCCATGCAGAAACCAACGTTTCTGGTCATCTCTGAATACCCATAGCAATTGTTCATCTTGCATGACCTGATAATAATCCCGGCGCGTCATCCGGCTATCCCACCAGCCGCTGGTGATGCGCAGAGGGCCTTGGATAATGTCTGCGGGAGGCGGGTAGGGAACTGGCTCAGGCAGCAACCAGATAGGCCAGTCTCCGGTTCGGCTCAGGCTGTCTGTTACGCTTTCATCTGCGGGCTGTGCTTGCCATGAAGCTTCTGGTCGCGGGTCTCCAGTGCTTTGCAGTACCGACACCTGGCTGGCTGATAGCCTGGCTTGTAAGCGGTTAATCAGACTGCCTGACAGAGGCGTCTGGTCGTCTGTTGCAAGGCATGATGCCTGCTCATGCTGTCTTGAAGTGAACTGGGTGACACTAAGCTGAAGCTCAGTGACCGGGGCCCGCAGAGACTGTTTATCCAATTGATAACGGCACAGTTGTAACAGTTCTTCATAGCGGTATTCATGGTTGGCAAAGCTGAATAACCAACGGGTTTCCGGAAGTTCTCTGTGTAACAGGCGTAAGGCCAGCCAGCGGACTGAAAGCTGATGGTGGTGGAGAAATCCACAGAGGCTGTCGAGCAGACGAGCCAATGGAAAAAATAGCCCATTTCTGTGCTCGGCATCATGACTGAAAATGACTTTCTCAGAGAATTTCAGCGGCGGAGTAAAAAGACTAGAGGGCGGTTTTTGTTGTCCGTGTAGTTGCTGCAGTTGTTGCATCAACTGCGGACAGATACGACGACCAGTTTCTGCGAGTGGCAGTTGTAATAACTCTCCCAGACGCTGGATACCCAGTCGCTGTAGTGCCAGCAGCTGTGCATCGTTGAGATGCAATTTATCCAAAGGAAGTGCCTGTAGCGCATGCTGTTGTTGTACGGTATTCAGAGAGAGTGTCTGTATATCAGCGAGTGCCTGCCAGCGCGCAGAAACAGGCGTCAGGCCTAAGCCATATTGCAGTGGCCACTGATGCTGCTGACAGCCGTCTTTGAGCGTGTTAGCGAAGGCTTCAATGCCACCAAACAGCCTCAGCATGCTCCCTGCTTCGAGCCATAAGCCGTCCGCTGGGTCCGGGAATATCTGTGCAGAGTAGCGATATGCCCACAGTGCCCTTTGTTGCAGTAACTGCTCTGCGTATTCCTTGTTCAGGGTATGGCAGACAACTTCCGGACACAGAAATAACGCACTGGCGAGAGGCATGTCTGGCCGAATTCCGCATTGCCTTGCAGCAGTTGAAACCTGAACGACCCGCTGCTGATCCTGAGTAATCACAATAACCGGGCTGTGATAATCATGGACCAGACTGTGCAGGTACATATCCGGAAAGTAGAGATAGAGCCAGGCGTTCATTGGCTTAACCTGTCCGGGTTGCGCTGTTCAGTGACAGTGAAAAGGCATTACCCGGCCAGCGTCCCCGACGTTTAATAAAGCGCAGGTTTGCCTGTTCTGCTGAGATTCGTGTGACCTGAAGTCTCAATGGTGCGGCTGAAGCGCTGTTCTGGTGTTTGGCGTCGGGCCATAGCCAGCAGAAGTTCTTACTTGCTTCGCAGGCCAGTTGAATCCTGCGAATGCTGTTAGGGTCCGATTCAGGCAGCCATCCCATGACGGCGCTGCAGTGACCAGACCGAAGCCCTTCTTCGACGCACCAGAGTGCTTCTTTACGATCTTTGGGGTGGACCATCAACAGTCGTCGGGTATCTATTCCTGCCATTGTCAGGGCTGGCGCGTAGGGAATAGCAGGAGGAGCTACCATCATGATCCACTGCTGTTGATGACTTAATGTCGCCAGCACGGGTAGCAGAATATGCATATCACCGGAGCCGTACCTATGAGGGTAAATCTCGCAGACCTGGCCAGCTTGCCAGCCCCCTTGTGGGAGTTCACGGTTCAGCTGCGGATACCCAGAGGAGATGACTCTGGCACTGCTACAGGGTTGCTGAGCCGCCTGCCATACCAGCCCTTTGTTCAGAGCCAGGTCGAGAGGGTAACTCGGACCGGATGACGAATGTGATTGTGTCTCTGGCATACCTCTCTCTCCTATGAATGTTTTTATATACAGTACTGTATATAAAAACAGTGTTCAAGGAGTCGATACGACAGAGCACAAAAGACAGAAGAAAAAAGGGCCTCGCAGGCCCTTTCTTAGTTCAGTATTTTGTCTTGGTCGGCGTACGCCTACCGGTCAGTCGGTGGCATAAATAACGATCAGATCTTCCGGTAGGTCTGTGTCCGCAGTGAGGTAGCCAATGCTGTCTGGCGTATCAAGAAGATACTGAACCATCGCCTTCTCAGAATTGACTATCTGAGGCGGCGGGCGGCGACCAGTAAACTTCATCTGAGCCCAATAAGACTGAACCCGTGAGTCAGAAAGGCCGACGATCTTTATGTTAAACAGACTGCGTGTACGATTGCCGGGAGGTAGGGCAACAGGCTGCAGATCACGACCCACAGAGGCCCCCATAAACAGGTTACGTATCTGTTCACGGGATAATCGCACGCCGGTATTATCGGAATGCGTCACGATAATGATGCGTTCACTGGCGAAGGCAGCAAATGCCCCTGGTGCAAACAATAAGGTCAGCGCCAGTAAAGAGCTAAGTATGAGTCTCATCAGAAGATCCACTCCCACGCCACTTGGTAGAGGTAGGCATTTTCAGTGGAGTCATTTGCTGGGCTCATAAAGAAACCGCTGCGGCTTCGTGACTCTTCAAGCAGAGTTATTTCTGCTTTCAGTGCCATATTCATCCGAAAGTCCCAACGTGTTCCCAGGGTGTAGCTATCCAGGTTGCCATTCGGTGTGCTGGCAAATACCTGGTAGTAGGCCGTTGATAACATATCTTGCTGCGGGTTTCCGGTCGGGGGTATCGGCAGCTCGTTCGACATTTTGACTGCACTGTATTCGCTGCGGCTGTATGTCGCGTGCAGTGTCCAGTCGTTAATAACCCGGCCCGCCATCAGGTAGTAACCCGTGATCTCAGGAGCAATTTCGTACCCAGTGACTATGTTGACCCACTCTGCTTTATAGAATGAATTTAACGTGTCGTAGCTGAGAGACGTCTGCAGAGCGTATACATTACCGGAAGATTCCAGACTTTTGGCACTGTCGTTGTAGCCGAGGGCATACAGTTGTGAGCGCAGCTCAGATACATTCGGAATCTCAGTCGTGTTGCGCGCCTGATGGTATGACATGCGTAAAGACAGGTTATTGCGACTAATCGTAGCGACGATACCCGCCAGGTCTTCAACTTCTGTCTCAACGTCTACTTTTGAGCCGGCAAGGAACAAGTCGCCTTCGTAGTATCCGTAGTAAGCTTCGAGGTTGAGTGCCAGAGAGTTGCCTGAATGGTAATAACTGGCACTGGCGCCATTAAAATTAGAGAACAGGTAATTGTTGTAAACCTGAACAGGTGCGGTTACCCACGGGTAGCTGTAGCCAACGTCGTAACCGTCGCTGTATATAAAAAACGGTGTACGTAGTTTCCCTGCCCTGAAGTGCCAGGCGCTGCTTGGCTGATAACTCAGGTAAGCCCATTCCAGTCCGCTGTCACGATCGTCACCGGTATGTGCGACGAACTGGCTCGAAACGGACAGCTTATCGTTGAAGGAATAGGATGGCTGAACCGCTAACAGTGATTGCTCATCCAGAGATACTTCATTGGTATAGCCATCGAAACGTCGGCTGCTGTGGCTGAGGTAGCCGCCAATGACGCGGGCAAAGCCCGAGATTTCCAGATTGTCGGTCAGTTTTTCTGCATAGCATGCCTCTGCACCCAGAAGGAGGGCAGATACAACGGCAGCAACACCCGGTATTTTTATCATTATATGGTTGCTCCAAGTTGCGCCAGAGTACTCAATGTCGGCTCTGTTGCAGGAGTATAGTAATCAATTCTGCCCATACAGCTTGCGGGATGTCCCACTTCAGACAGTTTGGCCTAATATGTCATATAAGTGGTGGGCTGAGAAGGATAAATATCATTCCTTAACGGCCAGACATTGAACTTATAGTGAACTATGATCTGATGGCAGGTATAAAAAATTTACGACGTCAGGGAACAGAGAGAGCTACATGCTGATTAGAAGTATCAGAACGGCGGTGATGCTATTGAGTCTTATCTCGATTGCACTGGTCGCCACTTCTGTATTTTATTCTGCCCTGCGCGAGCACAGGGAGCTCTACACCCGTTACGTTGAAAGCGATCTCCGTGCACTCTCCGACAACATGGCCAGCGACCTGGTTGGGATTCTCAGCAAGTCGGATCATTTTTTCGACTTGAAGCGTTATCTGCTGAGCCTTGAGCCTTACGAAAATGTGGTTGGTGCCGCCATCTTTGACCCGCAGTGGAACGTACTTGAACTGTATGCTGGCCAGGCCATGCTTGAGAGCCAGGGTGATTTCCCCGTTGATTTCACGGACTGGAAGTTTTTCGAGTCCGGGGTACTACGCGACGACGGACGTCTGATTGCTGTCAGACGTATCGGCGAGCCACCTTTGGTGATGGGGCATCTGGCCCTGATCGTTGACCTTGAAGGGCCGCTGCTTTCGAGCACTATCAGCCTGGCATTACGCATTCTTCCTGTCGCGATTGCTGTGATCCTGATCATGGTGGGTCTGTTCTATGTACAGGCTAGTCGTTGGTTGTGGCCTTTGACTCAGTTATCTGAATTTGCCCGAAAAGTTCAGGAGACTAAAGACTATCGACTCAAGATCCCTGTATACGGTAAGTACGAGGTGTCGTCGTTAACGCAGGATATCAACAATATGATGGATGCGATCCGTGTTGAGTCCGACATTAATCAGGAGTACGTCGAACTTCTGGAACAGCGCCGGGAAGAAATGGAATACCTGGCGAACTACGACAGCCTGACGCATCTGCTTAATCGACAGAGCTTTATGGGCATTCTCGATGCTTCATTACGTGAATTGCGAGATAGCGGGGAAGGCGACCTGGTAGTCATGTTCGTCGATCTGGACGGTTTTAAAGAGGTCAACGATACGCTGGGCCACGAGGTCGGTGACAAACTGCTGGTTGAGGTTGCGGAGAGGCTGAAATCGTACATCCCGAGAGAAGACGTTGTCAGTCGTCATGGCGGTGATGAATTCCTTGTTTTGTGTCGAACCTCTCCTGATCACCCGGAGAGTATGGCTGAAGACATTGTCAGTGGCCTGAGAACAACTTTTCTGATTGATTCATGGGAGGTCCGGATCAGCGCCAGCGTCGGTATTGCGCGGGCGTCCGAAGGCGGTTTTGATACGCAGGACACGATACGTAATGCCGATGTCGCTATGTACGTTGCCAAAAAAGAGGGTAAGTCTCAGTACTGCTTCTTCCAGGAACATATGCTCATTGAGCATCAGCGTAAAATTGACATTGCCAATGCCATTGAGCCGGGCCTGGAGCGCGGCGAGTTTTACATCTGTTATCAACCTAAGGTCAGCAGCGATGGTGAACCCCGAGGTGTTGAGGCACTGGTGCGTTGGAACAGCCAAACGCTTGGCAGAGTGTCGCCATCAGATTTTGTTCCTATTGCTGAACGCTCAGGCAAGATTTCTGCGCTGACCGACTGGGTTGTTGAGCGTGTCTGCCGCGACGTTGCGGATTACTTTCAGGACCTTCCTGTTCCTATATTGGTCTCTCTTAACCTGTCGGCTTACGACCTCAAACGCTACCAGTTTTCTGATTTTATCCGCAGTACCTTTGAAACTTATGCCGTTCGTCCTGAACTGATCGAGTTCGAAGTGACGGAGCATGCATATCTCGATAATCTTGAGATGGCGAATCGATTCTTCAATGACATCAGCGAACTTGGTTGTCGCGTCGCATTAGACGACTTCGGCACAGGGTATTCGTCGCTCAGTTACCTGACTCGTATTCCTATCGATCTGATCAAAATTGATAAGCAGTTTGTTGAGAATATTGGCCTTACAGCCCGCGATGATGCATTGGTTTTAACCATTATTGAGATGGCCAAGCGTCTGGGGATAGAACTGTGTGCAGAGGGTGTAGAAACCGAAGCTCAGCGTGATTTTCTGAAAATTCACGGTTGTAACCTGATGCAGGGCTATCTGTTTGACCGTCCTCAGGAGCTAGAACAGCTCAAGGCCAATTTTGCCACGTCAATTTCGGATCAGTCAGGCGTGCTCACGCACCGATAGTCGTTCACCAATACACTGACTCAGTACTGGGAAATCCTCCGCCGCTCGTGATTCTGGCGCGAAGCTTTTGAACTAATTCCATACATTCAACTCTAGATCTTATGAGGAATAGGTTGTTCGGAGTGTCGCTTAGGGACACTGGTAAAAATGGGCTCATCAATCCGGACAAAAAGAGTCAATGGGCAGGATGAAACCCTACGGACATATCGGTGTCTCAATATTTGCGTGAAAGTCTTAAATGACAAAATAGTCACCTTTGTGACGGGAGCAGCAACATTTGTGGAAATGATTGGGGGCTGGTTCGGAGTTTTGCGACCAGCCTCGAATTTCTTTGCGGCCCCGAGTGAGTGTTTTCCCAGACTTTATCTATACTGAAAGCAGCACATGCCCAAGGTCAGGAGCCTAGCGAATGGATGATCAGGTCTACACGAACGATGCAGATCCTCAGGAAACCAAAGAATGGGTGGATGCAATCCACTCCGTTATTCGAGCTGAAGGGTTAGACAGAGCCCACTTCTTAATTGAACGTATCGCCGAAAGGGCCACCAGGGACGGGATGCCACTCCCGTATGCCCTGAATACCCCGTATCGCAACACTATCCCACCTGAAAAAGAAGCGCCGATGCCGGGTGACCTTTTCATGGAACGACGTATCCGCTCTTTGGTGCGTTGGAATGCGTTGGCGATGGTACTGCGAGCAAATAAAGAAGGCGCGGGTGATCTTGGTGGCCATATTTCCAGTTTTGCCTCCAGTGCGACGCTGTACGATGTGGGATTCAATCACTTCTTCCGTGCTCCAAATGCTGACAGCGAGCAATCGCCGCTGGGCGATCTGATTTATTACCAGGGTCACGTATCACCGGGCATTTATGCGCGCAGTTATCTTGAGGGGCGGTTCGACGAACACGATCTTGAACGATTCCGACAGGAAGCACTGGCCCCGGGACTGTCATCGTACCCTCATCCGAAACTGATGCCAGACTACTGGCAGTTCCCTACGGTTTCGATGGGCCTTGGACCGTTACAGGCGATCTATCAGGCGCACTTTATGCGTTATCTGTCTGCGCGAGGACTCGTGCCGCGTAAAGGTCGTAAAGTCTGGGCGTTTCTCGGTGACGGCGAGTGTGATGAGCCTGAGACTCTGGGCGCCATCGGTCTTGCCGGGCGCGAAAAGCTCGAAAACCTGATCTTCGTTATTAACTGCAATCTGCAGCGCCTCGACGGCCCGGTCAGGGGTAACGGTAAGATTATTCAGGAGTTGGAGAGTCAGTTCCGTGGAGCTGGCTGGAACGTTATTAAAGTCGTCTGGGGTCGCCATTGGGATCCTTTGTTAGCGAAAGACCGTAAAGGCCTCCTTCAGAAACGCATGGACGAAACCGTTGATGGTGAATATCAGAACTACAAGGCCAAAGGCGGTAAGTATACGCGTGAGCATTTCTTCGAAAAGTATCCTGAGCTGAAAGATCTGATTAAAGACCTCAGCGATGAGGACATCTTTAAACTTAACCGTGGCGGACATGACCCGTACAAGGTATTCGCGGCGTATCACGAAGCCGTGAATCACAAAGGGCAGCCCACGGTAATTCTGGCTCATACCGTAAAAGGGTATGGCATGGGTGGCGAAGCCGAAGGTCAGAATCAGGCGCACCAGGTTAAGAAACTGGATATCGATAGCCTGAAAGCCTTCCGGGATCGTTTCGGTATTCCTATACGTGACGAAGACCTGGAGCACCTGCCGTTCTATCGTCCGCCTGCTGACAGCCCTGAAATGACTTACATGCGTAAGCAACGTGAGAAACTGGGCGGCAGCCTGCCGGTACGTACTGAAAACTGGCAGGGCCTTACTGCGCCTGACTTGTCGTTCTTCCAGGCCCAGCTTGATGGTACTGGAGAACGTGAAATTTCAACGACCATGGCGTTTGTGCGGATCCTGTCACAGGTGGTGAAAGACAAGAACATGGGCGAACGCGTTGTTCCTATCGTGCCGGATGAGGCGCGCACGTTTGGTATGGAAGGCATGTTCCGCCAGATGGGGATTTACTCATCTGAAGGCCAGCTCTATGAGCCAGTCGATCAGGGGCAGGTCATGTACTACCGCGAAGATAAGAAAGGCCGCATTCTTGAAGAAGGCATCAACGAGGCCGGTGCATTTTCGGCCTGGATGGCTGCAGGCAGCTCATACAGCACTAACGGCCTGGCTATGATTCCTTTCTACATTTACTACTCGATGTTTGGCTTCCAGCGAATCGGCGACTTTGCCTGGGCGGCTGGCGATATGCAGTGTCAGGGCTTCCTGATTGGTGCTACCTCCGGACGCACAACACTGAACGGTGAAGGTCTGCAGCATCAGGATGGCCACAGTCACTTATTGGCGTCGACCATTCCGAACTGTATCTCTTACGATCCGACCTATGCCTATGAGATGGCAGTGATCGTTCAGGATGGTCTGAAGCGCATGTACGAGAAGAAAGAGAAAGTCTTCTACTACATCACCTCTCTGAATGAGAACTACCCACACCCAGTCATGCCGGAAGGTGTTGAAGAAGGCATACGCCGCGGTATTTATCGCTTGCGTGAGTCGGCTGGCACCGACAAACCAGTACAGTTGATGGGGTCAGGCTCTATTCTTCGTCAGGTTGAAAAAGCGGCCGAATGGCTTAACGAAAAAGGTATCGCTGCCAGCGTCTGGTCAGTGACCTCGTATAACGAGTTGCGCCGTGACGGTATGGCCTGCGAACGTGAAGCTCTGCTGTCCGCAGGACAGCGCACACCTGAGCCGTATGTGACCTCTCAGCTGAAACAGAGCGAAGGTCCGCTGATTTCTGCAACCGACCACATGAAAGCCTACTCGGATCAGATCCGTCCTTACATCCCGGCGGGTCGCAGCTATCAGGTGTTAGGTACCGACGGCTTTGGTCGTAGTGACACCCGTGACGCCCTGCGTCGCTTCTTTGAAGTCGACTGGCAGCACATCGCCTGGGCCGCAGGTTATGAGCTGATGAAAGAGGGCACTCTGTCTGCCGATGAGCTGGAAAGCTGGAGAGAAGAGCTTTCTATTGATGCGTCTAAACCAGATCCGCTGTACAGCTGAGGAAGGAACCGATGACAACATTGAAAATTCCTGACTTGGGTGGTTCCAGCAACGTCGAAGTTATCGAGGTACTGGTCAGTGATGGGGACAGCGTCGAGAAAGAGCAGGCTCTGATTGTCCTTGAAACAGACAAAGCTACGATGGAAATTCCGGCTGAAGAAGAGGGCACAGTAACCGGTGTGCTGGTGAAGGTCGGTGATAAAGTCAGCCAGGGAGACGATTTTCTGGAACTGGACAGTGCTTCGTCAGGTGACAGCAGTGCTCAAAGTTCAGATGGCGACGACAGCGACAGTAATGCTGACACTGCGTCTGAAGCAGAGACTTCTGATGAACCTGCCGAGAGTAAAGAAGCTGCTGGAAGCGGTGAGAGCAAAACCATCCCTATCCCTGACCTGGGAGGATCTAAAGACGTCGAAGTGATCGAAGTGTCTGTTCGCGTTGGTGAAGAGGTTGATGAAGAGCAGTCAGTGATCACGCTCGAAACCGATAAAGCCAGCATGGAAATTCCTGCTGGAGTTGCCGGTACGGTCGAAGAAATTCTGATTAAGATGGGCGATAAGGTCAGCGAAGGTGATCCTATGGTGGTGGTAAAAACCGCTGCCACTGCTAAGCAGGAAAGCAAGCCAGCACCCGCCAGCTCTAGCGAAAGCAAGGATAAGAAACCGGAGTCTGCACCTGCGTCAACGGCTTCTCAAGCTACGCCAGCTAAGAGCAACGCTGCACCGGCGATGTCGGCCGTTGCGGCATCGCCTTCGAAGCAGGTTCATGCTGGCCCTGCGGTCCGTAAGGTGGCACGGGAATTTGGTGTCGATCTGGCGTTAGTTGCGGGCTCTGGCCCTAAAGGGCGTGTTCTTAAGGAGGATGTTCAGGCCTTTGTTAAAGAGCGTGTGAACGGTCCTGCAAGCGCAGGCGGAACAGGCATCCCAGCAGTCCCAGAGGTGGACTTCTCGCAGTTTGGCCCGGTAACTACAGAGGCTCTGAACAACATTAAGCGAGCTACAGCACGCTCGATGACGACGGCCTGGTTGAACGTGCCTCAGGTAACTCAGTTTGACCACGCTGATATCACGGGGCTGGAGGCTTTCCGTAAGGAACAGAACGCCAACGGAGACGTGCGCTACTCGATTGTTCCTTTCGTACTAAAAGCCATCGCGAAACTACTGAAAGAGTTTCCTACCTTCAACTCGTCGCTCGCACCGGACGGTGAATCGCTGATTATGAAGGGGTACGTTCATATTGGCGTTGCGGTAGATACACCGAAAGGACTGCTGGTCCCTGTAATTCGTGATGTCGATCAGAAGTCGGTTACAGAAATTACACAAGAACTGGGCAATAAGGCCAGCCTGGCCCGTGAAGGTAAACTATCCTTAAAGGACATGCAGGGAGGTTGCTTCAGTCTTTCCAGTCTGGGCGGAATCGGTGGTACTGCATTTACACCGATTGTTAATCCGCCAGAGGTTGCCATTCTGGGCCTGTCACGGTCTGAAATGAAACCCGTCTGGAATGGATCTGAATTTGTTCCTCGCTTGATGTTGCCTCTGTCGCTTTCATACGACCATCGGGTGATCGACGGGGCTGAAGCAGCGCGCTTCAGCCAGAAACTCGTGAGTTATCTGGAGGATATGCGGCAGCTCTTGATGTGATGTTTTAGCGGAGATTGTACATATGTTCAGGTCACTGATGCTTCCGGGTATCAAGTTTATGGGGCGTTTAAGCTATGCCTCAAAGTTCAGCCTCATCAGTTTCCTGTTTCTGGTGCCTCTCGTAATCCTCAGCGGCCAGGTCTTTCTGGCCGCATTCGACTCCATGAAGAAAACTGAGCGTGAGATTAACGCTGTTTATTCTGTTGAATTGTTGCTCGCTTTTGCCAAAGAGCTTGAAAATGTTCGCGACATTTCTGCAGCGGCGGTGATTCAGAGTGATCAGGCGCTAAGAGATGAGGCGACGCGCTTGATTGGTTTGCTGCCGCAAAAAACCAATACGCTGATCGACCAACTTGATGACGATAACCTGATCACCACTATCGAAGAGTGGCGCTCTCAATACCTGGGACGTTTCAGTATCGTTGGTGAGCAACGCCAACCGGCTTTTCTTGATCAATTTAATTACTTCCAGACGAACATCGAAGAGATCTATCTGACCGCCCGCCAGTATGCGCAGACGTCCGGGCTTACATTGGACTCTGATGACACTATCCAACGTCTGACGTCTACCTTGCTGATTGATCTCCCTCAGGTCGAGAAAGCTGCTGGTCTTGGCCACTCCGCAGGTATTTATGCCTTTGCTGAGCAGTATCTACAGTCATCGACTTACGATCTTATGAATCTTATTTATGATGAGATTCTGGCGGCTGAGCAGGGAACAGAGTTGGTTATGGCTAACGCTGAAGTGACGGGTGATGCGGCACTTGCCGATAATGCACGTAATGTCCTGGCATTTCTGAATGACCTGAGAATGACCCTGGATGAACAGGTCATTATGGCTGCCTCTATTGAGCGGCCCTGGCAGGATTTCCATAATTACTATCTTGAGGCATCGTCCGTTTTCGATAACATGCGTGGTAATGCATTCCCTCTGCTTCAGACCCGACTTGAAGAGCGACTGGCTGGCCAGACCACCCGGGTCACCACACTCGTTACTGTGCTGCTCGTAACACTCTCTATTATTGTTTACCTGTACCTCTCGTTCTTTATGTCTGTTCGGGCGACGATCAAAAGCTTTACCAAAACTGCGGGCGTGGTCGCAGAGGGTGACTTCACCCGGCGGATTGAAGTGGTTGGCAGTGATGAAATGGGGCAGTTGCGGGATGCCTTTAATCAGATGATCGATAATATTCGTCAGACTCTGACCGCGGTCAAAGATTCTGCATCTGAGGTGGGCAGCAATGTATCTGAAGTTGAATCCATCGCAGACCGCAGTCGCGAGGCAGTCACCGTGCAGTTAGCGCAGACGAACGAGGTTAGCACCACCATTGAAGAGGTTGCTGAGAGTGCGGCTGATGTCAGCCGTCTTGCAGAAGAAGCCGAAGAGGCAGCCCGCTCAGGACAGGGCAAATCCGACGAAGCAGGCAAGGTTGTGACACGCGTCATGGGCGAGGTCGGCCGTCTGTCTGACGAAATGGAAAATTCGATGGCGGCTGTAAACCGCCTGGCCGAAAACTCGACCAGCATCAGCTCTATCCTTGAAACGATTAAAGGTATTGCGGAACAAACCAATCTATTGGCTCTGAATGCTGCTATTGAAGCTGCTCGGGCTGGAGAGCAAGGCCGTGGGTTTGCTGTGGTCGCGGATGAAGTGAGGACACTGGCGAGCCGAACTCAGGGGTCCGCTCAGGAGATTGAAACCTTGATCAGCGATGTTCAGGAAAACATTGTGAAAGCAGTCGACACCATGCGCGTCAACCGCGACATGGTGGATGCAACCGTGAAAAATTCGGTACAAGTCAGTGACACTCTGGCAGAAATTCAACAGAGCATGGGCGATATTCAGCAGCGTACTGACCGGATTGCGGGTACCGCTGGACAGCAGCGCGAGGCGGCGACGCGCTTGCGCACAAATCTTAGTGAGATCCGCAGTACGGGTGAAGAAACGTCGCGCAATGCAGAAGGTACGGTTCAGGCCGTTGCCAAGACCCGTTCAATCGCTGAATCGCTGGGCAATAAAGTCGACCAGTTTAAAGTTAACTGACCGCGACGTAGGTCGATACGGGCCCACTCGTTGAGAGTGGGCTCTTTTCATCAGTAACAGAGGATGATCACGCAGGTCGCGGTTCAGTCGTTTCTATTCTGTTGCCATATTCGATGGTTTCTTCATCGTAGTTAGCCGTTTTCAGGGCTGCCATATCTGCGAAGTAGTTCTGGTAAAGCTTCCATGGCTTTTCCATGCCCTGACGAGGCAGAGTGTGGGCCATACGCGCGATGTAACCAGACTGCATGTCTACAAATGGACGCGTTTCCATTTTACCGTGGTGGTTCACAGGCTTAGCTTCACGGGCGCCAATGTGATCCATGTGCTTCATCAGACCACAGAACCATTTAGACAGCATGTCGGCTTTCAGTGTCCAGGATGCGTTGGTGTAACCGAAAATCATACCGAAGTTCGGGATGTCTTCGAACATCACGCCGCGGTAGCTCATCTTCTCTGGCATTGGAATTTCCTGACCATCCATCGTCAGGTTCATGTTGCCGAGCAACTGAATTTTCAGGCCTGTCGCCGTTACGATGATGTCCGCTTCCTGTACTTTGCCGGACTTCAGCAGAATACCGTTCTCGACGAAACGATCAATGTGATCGGTAACGACGTTGGCTTTACCGGCCTTGATTGCTTTGAACATATCGCCATTTGGCACAGCGCACAGACGCTCATCCCAAGGATTGTACTTAGGCGTAAAGTGCGACATATCGAAGTCTTTAGGCAGTTGGCTGGATACCTGCTTCTGCAGAAGCTTACGAGCCAGCCCCGGGAATTTCTTACAGAAATTGTAGATAGCCAGGGTGATAGTCACATTACGACCGCGTGTGATTTTGTAGACCCACTTTTCAGGCATGATTTTACGCATGAAGTTAATCATAGGGTCCATCTGCGGTACAGAAATCACGTAAGACGGCGAACGCTGCAGCATGGTAACGCTCTTAGCCTTGTCGGTCATCGCCGGCACCAGAGTAACCGCCGTTGCACCAGAGCCGATTACGAGTACGTTTTTGCCTTCGTAATCCAGGTCTTCAGGCCAGAATTGTGGGTGAAGAATCTGGCCTTTGAAGTCATCACGACCTTCGAAGTCAGGCGTGAAACCTTCGTTGTAGTTGTAGTAACCAGTACAGCTCAGCAGGAACTGTGAGCGATAGGTACGTGTCTCGCCATCAACTTCTACCGTGACTGTCCACAGTGATTCACTGCTCGAGTAGTCAGCGCCGATCACTTTGTGGCCAAAGCGGATGTGCTCTTCTACTTTATTTTCCTGAGCAGCTTCGCGGATGTAGTTACGGATGTCGTCGCCATCAGCGATGCCTTTTTTGTTTACCCATGGTTTGAATTCATAGCCCAGAGTGTACATGTCAGAGTCTGAACGGATACCAGGGTAGCGGAACAGGTCCCAGGTGCCACCAATTGCCTGACGGCCTTCCAGAATGGCGAAGCTTTTTCCCGGACATTCTTTCTTCATGTGGCAACCAGCCCCAATGCCTGACAGGCCTGCGCCGATGATTAGAAGGTCAAAATATTCGTTAGTCTGAGACATAGTCACACCTGTTGTTATCGTATGAGTCGGCTTGCTGAACGGCTTATGTCGGTAGCAGGCCCTCGTTGTTCAAGGGTGCCTTGCGGCTGGTGGTTTGTAATTTGTCTGAAATAAAGCTAGGGGGAAAGGTGATTGACCGACATAAATCCGTACTTAATTGACACATGTCGAGAAACTCGTCCTGAACCGGGGACAGAATAGAGTGCTCTGTGGCTCTAAAAGCCCCGTCACTGCTGGGATGATAGTGCTGGCCGGTATTGTTATAGCGGTGTCCGCTTCTGTTTATTAGTTTGTACTCACTATCATTTATAAGCATTAAACACGGTTCTGTTTTTTTATAGATAAAAACAATTAAAAATTCGTAATTGATAGTTTTTGTTCTTCAGTGAAGGTGTTACGTACGTAGGAGTCGGGTGGGTTCTATTTTGCCAACCAGTCCATGAGAGGGTGTTTTAACGTCATGCACGTTGCAGTTGTGCATTCAGGTCAGGAGGTATTTCCTGTCGATTGTTCCCGCAGGAGAGAAAAGAATGCCTTCTGAGAGCAGGCGCTGCCGTTGTTCTGCATAGCCTGGGGAGCCACTAGGCAGGCTTATTCTTCGGTTGGCATTGATTACCCGGTGCCATGGCAGCGCTGATTCCTCAGGGAGTTGCGACAGGGTGCGTCCGACCCAGCGGGCACGGCCGGGAAGCCCGGCCAACCGGGCAAGCTCTCCATAGGCAATGACCCGCCCAGCCGGCACGCTGCTCAAGGCAATGTATAGCTTCTCTTCATCAGAAGGTGTCTGGATCTCTTCGGGCATAGACTCAGATACGTAATGCACCATCGACTTCAATGACCCGGCCGGAAACGTATTCATTCTCGAGCAGGAAAACGACGGCATGAGCAATTTCTTCAGGCGTCCCCATACGTGACGCCGGAATGCCAGAGCAGATCATCTCCAGTGTTTCCGGGCGCATACCGGAGGTCATTTCTGTTGAGATAAAGCCGGGTGCAATTGCGTTCGCACGTATGTTGTAGCGCGCCAGCTCTTTTGCCCAGGTAACGGCCATTGCAGCAACACCAGCCTTGGCGGCAGAGTAGTTGGTCTGGCCAACGTTACCTGCGCGACTGATACTGGATATATTGATCAGGCAGCCGGGCTCTTTGTTACGCACCATATGGCTGGCGGCTTCCCGCCCACACAGAAAAACACCGGTAAGGTTAACGTCGATCACCATTTGCCAGTTGGCCAGGCTCATGGTTGTAATTTCGTCGTTCTTTGATTTAACGAAGAGCCCGTCGCGTAGGATGCCAGCGTTGTTGATCAGGCCGTGAATCCCACCGAAGTCGGTGTTAATCGTATTGAAGGTGGAGACGACGGAATCTTCATCGGCGACATTGCATTCGTATAAGCGAGCTTCCCCTCCCAGGGCACTGATCAGGCGTTGTGTTTCCTGCATCGGCTCAGGGTTGAGATCAATAATAGCGAGGCGGGCGCCTTTCTTGGCGAGTTCGACAGCCATGGTCCGGCCGAGTCCCTGACCTGCGCCAGTGATTGCAATTGTGTGTCCGTGAATGTTCATGGGAAGCTCCTGGGGCGGCTGAATGCCCTGAGAGTATAGCGGCTAGCCAGTGTCCCTTGCAGGTACTGGCAGCTCTGTCCGCTTTGCCCGGGCGGGTGCCCGGACAAGCAGAGCGATAGAGCTTACTTCTTACCGTACTGAAGCTCTTTTGCGGTAATTCGGCTGGCACGGAGAGACAGCCAATCACGGAAGTAGTTCTGATGCAGCTTCCAGGCGCCTTTGGTGCCTTGCTTCGGTAGCTGATCTTTTACCCGGGAGATATAACCTGATGTGAGGTCGATAAAGGATTTCTTTGCCATACCCGGATCATGGTTGACCGGAATAACTTCGTCGTAGCCCTTATCATCCATGTAGTTCACAACACGACAGAAGTAATCAGCAATCAGATCGGCTTTGAGCGTCCATGATGAGTTGGTATAACCAAATACCATGGCGGCGTTCGGGATGCCCTCGAACATCACACCACGGTAGCTCATCTTGTCCGTGACATCGAACGGCTGCCCATCCATAGTGACGTTGATTTTACCAAGCACAACAACTTTCAGACCGGTAGCGGTAATGATGATGTCGGCTTCCAGCGTTTTACCTGATTTCAGCAGGATACCATTGTCGACGAACTTATCGATGTGGTCTGTCACAACGTCTGCTTTGCCCTTGTGAATGGCCTTGTACAGGTCGCCGCCGGGAACGGCACACAAACGCTCATCCCATGGGTTGTACTTCGGAGTGAAGTGCGACATGTCGAAGTCTTTCGGCAGAATCTTCTTGTTGAAATTGAAAATGAAGTCACGGGCTTTCTGCGGGAAACGCTTGCAGTAGTTGTAGAACGCCATGGTTAGCATGATGTTACGGCTACGGATGATGCTGTATACGAAACTCTCAGGCAGGAACTTACGCAGGCGGATAGCGAGTTTGTCTTTGCTCGGTACTGGCACGATGTAGGTTGGCGAGCGCTGTAGCATAGTAATGCTTTCAACTTCGCGTGACATAGACGGGATTAATGTAACCGCCGTTGCACCTGAACCGATCACCACGACTTTCTTACCGGTGTAGTCGAGATCTTCCGGCCAGAACTGCGGATGAATCACCTGACCTTTGAAGTCTTCACGTCCTGCAAATTCTGGCGTGAAGCCTTCATCGTAATCGTAATAACCGGTACAACCGACCAGGTACTTGGCCGTATAGGTGCGGGTTTCGCCGTCAACGTCCGAGGTCACAGTCCAGAGTTTTTCACGGCTGTTCCAGTCGGCATTCTTAACTTTGTGCTTAAAGCGGATTTTCTCATCGACTTTATTTTCAGTCGCAGCATCACGTATGTACTGGCGGATGTCACCGCCGTCGGCGATGCCCTTATCGCTGGTCCAGGGCTTAAAGCGGTAGCCCAGTGTAAACATATCGGAATCAGAGCGGATTCCAGGGTAGCGGAACAGATCCCAGGTGCCGCCAATGGCGTCGCGGGCTTCCAGAATGGCAAATGACTTATCAGGGCACTTTTTTGTCAGGTGACAAGCTACCCCGATCCCGGAGAGTCCCGCGCCTGCAATCAATACGTCGAAATGTTCAGTTGCCATTTTTTTACTCCAATTATTATCTGACGCGGGCACTATCCGTTGTGTAGGTATCAAATAGTAGGGCAAAAGAAGACAAATTACGGGCAATCGTGACACTTATGGGCCATCCTCGGACTTGTGCTTCAGTCCCGCTGGGGTTGTATTCAGAAGATTGGCCCCCATTTCAGATAGCAAAGCTTACGGGAGTTATACGTGCCTTTACTCTTTATATTTATTCTTGTTCCTATGGCCGAGTTGGCCGTCCTGATCAAAGTTGGCAGTGCCATCGGCATACTGTGGACGTTCGCTCTGATTCTTCTCACCGCTCTGGTCGGTGTCACTCTATTGCGTGCTCAGGGTCTCGCCACATTGATGCGTGCCAGTGAACGTATGCGGCAGGGTAGCCTGCCGGCGCAGGAATTGGCTGAAGGTTTCTTATTAGCGCTCGCCGGTGCACTTTTATTGACTCCCGGATTCATTACTGATGCCTTTGGCTTCAGTCTTCTGCTTCCCGGTGTGCGTGGAGTGATGGCGCAGTCGATCATGAAGCGATTCAAACCTCAGGTAATGAATCCATTCGAGCAGCCCGGCACTCAGGAGCCGTTCAATCAGCGTCAGCAATCACAACGACCTCAGCGGGATGGCCGGGTTGGTGGCGATGTGATTGAGGGCGACTATAAACGCGAAGACTGAAGCGTGAAGATCGAAAAGTGACAAGAGTAAAAAATTTCATTTCGGGGTGTTGAAAACCAGATCACCACCCCAATAAAGAAAACCACACAGATTTTGGGGCCGCCTGATCAGCGAGCACGCTGACAGCGGGGTTTCATAACACGCAACTTATTTGCATATACATTGGAGAGAACTTCAAATGAAAATCCGTCCTTTACACGATCGCGTCGTAGTTCGTCGCAAGGAAGAAGAGCAAACCACTGCTGGTGGCATCCTGCTGCCGGGCGCTGCGGCTGAGAAGCCGAATCAGGGTGAAGTGGTAGCCGTCGGTAATGGCCGAGTTCTGGATAACGGTGATGTGCAGGCTCTGGCTGTAAACGTAGGGGATATCGTTGTGTTTGGTAAGTATTCAGGTTCCAACACAATCACTGTAGACGGCGAAGAACTGCTGATTCTCAACGAAAGCGAAATCTACGGTGTAATCGAAGACTAATTGTTATCCGTCTTCTGATACTTCAAATCAACGAATTTTAAGGAAACTACCATGGCAGCAAAAGAAGTTAAGTTTGGTAATGACGCCCGTTCAAAAATGCTCGACGGCGTAAATATTCTGGCTGACGCAGTAAAAGTAACACTGGGTCCTAAAGGCCGTAACGTCGTTCTGGATAAGGCTTTTGGTGGCCCGACCATTACAAAAGACGGCGTATCTGTAGCACGTGAGATCGAACTGGAAGATAAGTTCGAAAACATGGGTGCCCAGATGGTAAAAGAGGTTGCTTCGCAAGCGAACGATCAGGCGGGTGACGGTACAACCACCGCGACCGTACTGGCGCAGGCGATTGTTAACGAAGGTCTGAAAGCGGTTGCTGCTGGCATGAACCCAATGGACCTGAAGCGCGGTATCGATAAGGCAACAGCAGCCGTTGTTGAAGCGCTGAAAGCTCAGGCAAAACCATGTGAAGACAGCAAAGCCATTGCTCAGGTAGGTACTATCTCCGCAAACTCTGATGAAACTGTTGGTCGTATCATCGCCGAAGCGATGGAGAAAGTCGGCAAAGAAGGCGTGATCACCGTTGAAGAAGGCAAAGGCCTGACTGACGAGCTGGACGTTGTTGAAGGTATGCAGTTCGACCGCGGTTACCTGTCTCCATACTTCATCAACAACCAGGAAAAGATGGTTGCTGAGTTGGATAACCCTCTTCTGCTGCTGGTCGATAAGAAGATTGATAACCTGCAGGAACTGATTCCGGTTCTTGAGAACGTTGCGAAATCTGGCCGTCCGCTGCTGATCATTGCAGAAGACGTTGAAGGTCAGGCGCTGGCAACTCTGGTTGTGAACAACCTGCGCGGCACCTTCAAAGTGGCTGCAGTGAAAGCACCAGGCTTCGGTGATCGCCGTAAAGCCATGCTTCAGGACATCGCAGTGCTGACCGGTGGTCAGGTGATCTCTGAAGAAGTGGGCATGTCGCTCGAGACAACCACTCTGGATATGCTGGGTACTGCCAAGCGCGTTGTTATCAGCAAAGAAAACACAGTCGTTGTTGACGGCGCTGGTTCACAGCAGGACGTGACTGCCCGTGTTGAGCAGATCCGTGCTGAGATGGAAGCCTCTACCTCTGATTACGACAAAGAAAAGCTGCAGGAGCGTGTTGCGAAACTGGCTGGCGGTGTAGCCGTTATTAAAGTCGGTGCAGGCTCTGAAGTTGAAATGAAAGAGAAGAAAGACCGCGTAGATGATGCTCTGCACGCGACCCGTGCTGCGGTTGAAGAAGGCGTCGTCGCTGGTGGTGGTGTTGCTCTGGTTCGCGCTCTGACCGGAATCACCGTCGAAGGTGATAACGAAGACCAGAACGTGGGTATTGCTCTGGCCCTGCGCGCGATGGAAGCTCCGATCCGTCAGATCGCTGGTAACGCCGGTGCTGAAGGCTCAGTCGTTGTTGATAAAGTAAAAGCCGGTGAAGGTTCATTCGGTTTCAATGCATCCACCGGTGAATACGGCGATATGATCGAAATGGGTATTCTTGACCCAGCGAAAGTGACCCGTTCATCTCTGCAGGCAGCAGCCTCTGTGGCAGGTCTGATGATCACCACCGAAGCCATGGTTGCTGAGATTCCTCAGGATGCGCCTGCTGCCCCTGACATGGGTGGTATGGGTGGAATGGGCGGTATGGGCGGCATGATGTAAAAATCGCCCACTGAAGTTGGCTGCTCTTTGTTGTATCTCGCTAGCTTAGGTGAACTAAGCGTCGCTCAATACGCCTTGATCAGCCTGCCTCAGTCGTCGATTTCATTGCTGCCTGAGGTTGTTCATTCTTTGTTGCTGGTTTCTCGTGTAGGTGAACTACACGTCGAAGCTCACGCCTCGTTCAATCATCGAACAGATTGCAGAGCATCGAAACCAGCGCCGTGACTGAACTGCCCTCAGCTTTCAATTTACTCAAGCTCTAGAAGCTCACGCTGTTCACTATGTATTTAAGAACATTGCGACCTTACCGGGGAGCAATTAAAACCGGCCTCACGAGGGCCGGTTTTTTTTATGCCTCATTTACAGATGTTGCGAACTTAGGAGCCTCTCCGTTATCGGACTTATTGTGTTTTTAATAATGAGGTAGCGTAATGAAAAATATTCCTTCTCTGGGGTTGGGCACTTTTCGTCTGAAGGGCGAAACCGCGTATCAGGCAGTTACTGACGCTCTTGATGTGGGGTTCCGCCACATCGACACCGCTCAGATTTACGATAACGAATCTGAAGTGGGTTCCGCACTCGCTGATTTTGAATTAGAGCGTGACGAGTTCTTTCTGACGACTAAGGTCTGGAACAGTCATCTGAACCGGACCGGATTTATACCCAGTGTGAAGGAAAGCCTTGAAAAACTGTCTGTGGATTACGTGGATCTTTTACTGATTCACTGGCCATCGCCAGAAGATAATGCACCAATGGATGAGTACCTGAGCGAGCTTTTAAAAGCGAAGCAGCAGGGGCTGACAAAGCACATCGGTGTATCAAACTTTACTATCGCTCAGCTAAAAGATGCACTGCGTATTCTTCCGGCAGGCGAGTTGTATGTGAATCAGGTGGAAGTACAACCGTATCTTCAGAACCATGATTTGCGCGCATTCTGTGCTTCTAATGATATTAAGGTCACGGGCTATAACCCATTCTACGTGGGTGAGGTTCTCTCTGACCCAGAAATCGTTCGTATTGCCAGGAAGCACGGTGTCACGCCGGCAAACGTTGCCATTTCATGGCAGTTACAGAACGGTTTGATCACCATTCCTGCATCGACCAATAAAGATCACCTGAAAGATAACTTCAACAGTCACGGTTTACAGCTTGATGCTGAAGACATGATCGCAATCGGCAAGCTTGATCGGGGCGACCGTAAAATTGACCCTGACTTTGCTCCGCAATGGGATTAGCATAGGCCTTCATTTGTTGAAGTACTATCGCATGAAACCAATTAAGTTAACTTTTCTCACGGGCCTGATGTTCATTATTTCTGCGACTTCGTGGGCAGAGGCCCCCAGCAGTGAGAGCGTTAAAGAGCTTCTTCAGGTAACCGGCGCGGGTAATATGGCCACGCAGATGATGGAGCAGATGATACCTTCCATGAAGCGTATGGTGCCGGATGCACCTGAGGCTTTCTGGGAGGAATTTGCAAGCCAGGTCGATGGCGACGAGCTGGAAAATATGGTGATCCCGATCTATCAGAAGCACCTCACTCAGGCGGATGTCGATGCACAGCTGAAGTTTCTGCAGTCAGATGTAGGTCAGAAAATGATCAAAGTGCAGCCGCTGATCATGCAGGAATCCATGATGGTTGGTCAGGAGTGGGGCATAAAATTGATGCAACGCGCACAAGAAAAACTGAAGGAACGTCAGGAATAATTAAATGTTGAATCCTTCGTTGGTTAAGCAAGGCTTTATCGCCGCTGCCATTGCTAACATCAGTGGTGTTCTTATTTTTTCAAAGGGCCTGACGAATACAGCCTTAATGGAAGCCGACCCTGTGGTTATGTCGTCTTTCGGTCTGATCATGATCATGGTCTGGGGGCTGGCGTATTTGGGGGCCGCTTTTACACCGGGCAATTTGCGTTGGATCGCAGGAGCCTTTGCAGTTGAAAAACTGGTCTACGTTGTTTGCTGGCTGACATGGTTCAGTAGAGATAATTTGCAGGCGGTGTACGAGCAGGATCTCTTTGCGGGGATTTTCTACAGTATCTATGGCTTGAACGACGCCGTGTTTATGGTCTTTTTTGCCTGGGTGTATCTGAAGAGTGCTTCAGCCGCTAAAGCCTGAATCCCTTATTGGCTTTCATTGTCGCCTTGGGAGTGAGAGCCAAAATTCTGCTTAATCGTCAAAAAGAAGCTGTCGATCATGTGGAGGGCTTCTTTCTTAAAATCGATTACGTCTGGCAGTACCAGCCAGAGGTAGATAATTCCGGTGAGCTGAATATGAAGGTGTGCAACGCCGCGCTCAATGTCCAGATCCGCCGGAAGCTGCCCTTTGTTTACGGCTGCTTCCAAAGCTTTTCTTATCCGTTCTGACCCATCCAGATAGTTCTGGCGATGACGCTCGTTCAGCACCGCATTGGCCTCGGTCTGCTCGCATTTCAGAAATGCTATTTCAAACCCGCGGCGGCGCCGTGGATCACGGGCGATTTCTAGAGTAAGGTATTCAAGTAACTCGCGGAAACGGCTGAGTGGATCAGGCTCCGAAGGGTCTTCTATCTGGTCGTGTAAGGCATCGAGTGGAGCCAATAGACGATCGACGATGGCCTGGAAAATGTCGTGTTTGTTTTTGAAATGCCAGTAGACGGCACCGCGTGTCACACCCGCTTCTTTCGCGATGTCGTTTAATGAGGATGCTGAAACGCCCTTCCGGTGGAAGACTACCTCCGCCGCTTCGATGAGCGTCTCGCGGGTCTGTAGGGCTTCTTCTTTGGTGCGGCGGGGCATGGCGGGCTCACTGTACTACGAATGACAACTCACTGTTTCACACTATACATACATTCGTGCATGTATGTATATTGTGCCCTTTAAAGTACCACCAGACTGAGGTTACTCATGCGTACATCATTCCGTTTACCAGCAGCTGCGCTGACGGTTTCATTTATTCTGGCTGCCTGTGGTGAGCAGTCTGGCCAACAAGCCGCCGGTGGTGGGCAGATGCCGCCGCCTCAGGCTGGATATGTGGAAGTGACTGCACAGCCGTTTACCCTGGTGAACGAGTTGCCGGGCCGGACAACGCCTTATCAGGTTGCTGAAGTTCGTCCGCAGGTAACAGGCATTATTGAAGAGCGCCTGTTCAAGGAAGGGGATCGGGTAAAGGCGGGTCAGCCTCTATATCAATTGGACGACAAGCTTTACCAGGCAGCACTGGCCAGTGCTGAAGCCGACCTGGCGAATGCGCAAGCGAACCGGGAACTGGCGAAGCTTACTGATGGCCGTTACGACAAACTGAGTAAGTCCGAGGCTGTCAGCCAGCAGGAGCTGGAGGATGCCAACGCGAATCTTGCTGTCACTGAAGCTCAGGTGGCGGCTGCTCAGGCGCGTCTGGATACGGCTCGAATCAATGTTGAATACACTACGATCAAGGCGCCGATTAACGGTCGTATCGGTCGTTCGTCACTGACCGCAGGTGCTCTGGTCACCGCGAATCAGGCAGCAGCGCTGGTGACGATCCGCCAGCTTGACCCAATTTATGTGGACTTAACTCAGTCTTATGAAGAGCTACGCAGTCTGCGTGCGGCGATGGCCAGTGGCGAACTGATCACAACCGGTAAAGATCAGGCAACCGTCGAGCTGGCTCTCCCTGACGGTACCGTGTACCCACACAAAGGCACTCTGCAGTTTTCTGAATACGCAGTGGATGAACAGACAGGTACTGTCGCTCTGCGCGCTTTGATTCCAAATCCTGATGGTGCGTTGCTGCCGGGCATGTTTGTTCGTGCGCGTCTGCCTCAGGGCGAGCGTGAAAATGCCATTGTCGTTCCTCAGAAAGGCATTTCCCGTCAGCCTAACGGTTCTGCCACTGCGCTGGTGATTGGTGAGAACAATATCGTTGAGAAGCGCACGGTGAAAACTGAGAAAGCCGTGGGCGGTAGCTGGTTAATTAAGTCTGGTCTGAAGGCTGGAGATAAGCTAATTGTCGACGGCCTGCAGAAAATTGGCCCTGGGATACCGGTGACGCCAGTAGACGTCAACGCTGAAAAAACATCTGCACAATCGTCAGCTGAGGGTTGATAATTTATGGCTCGTTTCTTTATTGATCGCCCGATTTTCGCCTGGGTAATCGCCATCATTCTGATGCTGGCGGGTACCCTGTCGATCATCAACCTGCCTGTGGAGCAATATCCACAGGTGGCGCCACCCGAAGTTCAGATTACTGCGACCTATCCGGGTGCGTCTTCGAAAGCCGTTGAGAACTCTGTGACGCAGGTGATTGAAGAGCAGATGAACGGTATCGACAATCTGCTTTACATGTCGGCCAGCAGTGACTCATCGGGTAACGCGTCGATCACACTGACCTTTGCTGCTGGGACTGATCCTGACATCGCCCAGGTTCAGGTTCAGAATAAACTGCAGATGGCGACGCCACGCCTGCCTCAGGCGGTTCAGCAGCAGGGTGTACGCGTAGCTAAGTCGTCGGATACCTTCCTGATGGTGATTGGTTTCACTTCTGAAGACGGCAGCATGACGCGCTCTGATATCGCAGACTTTATCGGTGCAAATGTTCAGGACTCAATTGCCCGTGTTGAAGGCGTGGGTAATACGCGCTTGTTCGGCTCTCAGTATGCAATGCGTGTCTGGCTGGATCCGAACAAACTGAATGAGTACAGCCTGACGCCTAACGACGTAACCTCTGCGATTCAGGTGCAGAATAATCAGGTGGCTGGTGGTCAGTTAGGTGGTACGCCGGCTGTTGAAGGCCAGCAATTGAATGCGTCGATTGTTGTGCAGACGCTTCTGGAAACGCCAGAAGAGTTTGGGCGGATTCTTCTGAAAGTGACACCTGATGGTTCGCGCGTCACGCTGTCTGACGTTGCCCGTATTGAACTCGGTTCTGAGTCGTATGAAATCAGTGGTCGCTTTAACCGTAAGCCGGCCGCTGGTCTAGCCGTCACATTGGCATCTGGCGCAAACGCGCTCGACACGGCAAAACTGGTAAAAGAGCGTCTGGCTGAACTGCAGGAGTTTTTCCCGGACAGCCTCAATGTCAGTTACCCGTACGATACGACCCCATTTGTTGAGATCTCTATTACCGAGGTTGTGAAAACTCTGTTTGAAGGGATCGCACTGGTCTTCCTGGTGATGTACCTGTTCCTGCAGAACTTCCGTGCAACACTGATCCCTACTATTGCAGTGCCCGTGGTTCTGCTGGGTACCTTTGCGGTTCTTTATGCCTTTGGTTTCTCAGTAAACACCCTGACCATGTTTGGTATGGTGCTGGCGATTGGTCTTCTGGTAGATGACGCCATTGTAGTGGTGGAAAACGTCGAGCGGATCATGGCTGAAGAGGGCCTTGGGCCCGTTGAGGCAACCCGCAAGTCGATGGGTGAAATTACCGGTGCTCTCGTCGGTATTGCCCTGGTGTTGTCTGCTGTATTTATTCCGATGGCCTTCTTCCCTGGTTCGACAGGTGCAATTTATCAGCAATTCTCGATCACTATCGTGTCGGCCATGGTGTTGTCGGTGTTGGTGGCATTGATTCTGACGCCGGCACTGTGTGCCACTATGCTCAAACCTCACGACGGTGATCATCAGACCAAAAGAGGTTTCTTTGGCTGGTTTAACCGCACGTTTGAGAAAGCAACGAACGGCTATCGTAATCGCGTTGATAGCACCATCCGCCACTGGGTTCGTTATGTGGTGATGTATGTGCTGATTGTTGGCGTGCTGATCTTTGCCTTTATGCGTCTGCCAAGTGCGTTCTTACCCGAAGAAGATCAGGGCATCTTGATCGCGCTGGTTCAGTTGCCGGTGGGTTCGTCACAGGAGCAGACGATTGAGGTGTTGAAGAAGATTGAAGATCACTTCCTCGATAATGAATCAGACGCTGTGCAGTCAATGTTCGCGGCCGCTGGTTTCAGCTTCTCAGGTCGTGGTCAGAACTCAGGTATCGCCTTTATCCGTCTTAAAGATTGGGATGAGCGTGATCTTGAAAAAGACGGTGTTCAGGCTGTGGTTGGTCGTGCATGGGGGGCTTTCTCTCAAATCCGTGAAGCCTTTGTATTCGCGATCAACCCGCCAGCGATTCCTGCACTTGGTGTGGCCAGCGGTTTTAACTTCCAGCTACAGGATCGCAGTGGTATGGGGCACGAAGCGCTGATGGGAGCGACTTATCAGGTACTTGGCCAGGCCAATCAACACGAGAAAATGAATCAGGTACGATACAGTGGTCTGCCTGATGCGCCTCAGTTTGACCTGAAAGTGGATCACCAGAAAGCGCTGGCGATGGGTATCCCAGTCTCTGAAATTAACAGCACCATGGCCGTTGCCTGGGGTTCGAGTTATGTGAATGACTTCCTCGACCGCGGTCAGATCAAGCGTGTGTACGTTCAGGCGGATGCACCATACCGCATGCTGCCGGATGACATTACCGACTGGTATGTACGTAATACCAGCGGTGAAATGGTACCGTTCTCAAGCTTCTCTGAAGGGAACTGGACCTACGGTGCACAGCAGCTGCAACGCTATAACGGCGTGCCGTCGATAAATATTCAGGGCTCAGCTTCGCCAGGTTTCAGTACCGGTGATGCCATGGCGGCAATGGAAGAAATTGCCTCGCAGTTGCCGGACGGGTTTGGTTTCGAGTGGACCGGGCTTTCCTATCAGGAAGCTGAGGCCGGTAACCAGGCGCCACTACTGTATGCCTTGTCGTTGCTGGTAGTCTTCCTGTGCCTGGCGGCACTTTATGAAAGCTGGTCGATTCCGTTCTCTGTGATGCTGGTTGTGCCTCTGGGTGTTATTGGTGCGGTTGCTGCGGCTAATTTCCGTGGACTGGGTAATGACGTCTTCTTCCAGGTAGGCCTGCTGACGACCATTGGTCTGTCGTCTAAGAACGCGATTCTGATCGTTGAGTTTGCCAAAGCGCTGGAAGATCAGGGTAAAACACTGCTTCAGGCAACGCTTGATGCCACCCGTATGCGTCTACGTCCGATCCTGATGACATCGATGGCCTTTGGTCTGGGTGTGACACCACTGATGCTCAGCTCCGGCGCGGGTTCAGGTGCACGTCATGCGATTGGTACCGGGGTGTTTGGTGGGGTGGTTGCCGCAACTGTACTGGCGATCTTCTTTATCCCGCTCTTCTATGTTCTGGTGCGCAGAATGTCCGGGGTGAAGCTTAACGGCTGAGCCTGATCAGGATTTTCTCAAAGGCCGCTGTCTCTGTGATGGCGGCCTTTTTTTGTGCCGCGATAAAGTGTCCGCCGCTGGCATGGATACCACCATCAATCATAAGATTGTCGCGCAGGTCGAACTCTTCGATCTTCAGGCCGTCGCGGTCACAGAGTTGACCTTGTGGCTGTTCCGTCCCGCTTCCAAACAGAGCGTTCAGACGGGAGTGGTATAGCTCCGGGTCATTAGTGTAGCCGTGGATTGGTTTGCCAAGGCCGCGAGCAAGGCCGATTTCATAGACGGTACCAACGTCGGCACTGGCGCCTCGAAAAGGCGTGAGGTTGGCGATCACCAGATCGCAGGCCCGGATCAGTTGTTCATTTTCATGGCTGATCAGGAACCCGGTTGCCGAGGCCGTTGCGGCCGGTGCAATCTGTGTATCGAGGGGAAACAGGCCGGTAAAACCGTACTTTTCGCAGATCTGCTTCTTGCGGGCCCCGAGCTCATCCGCGTCAGGGAAAAAGACTTCCGGACCCGCAAGATAGATCTTCATCTTAGTTATCCATATCAAGTGCCTGATAAAGCACTATGTCAGCCGTTATTCAGACCTTTAATTCAGGCCATGTCACTCACTGACAAGGCTGATTTTATCGGCCGGAATGTCATTGTAGCTGTAGCCAAGCCCCAGCATGGTGAGATAGGTCTCACGTGGCAGCTTGAGTGGATTCGATTCGTCGATCCAGGCAATGCCTTTCTTCTCGTAGAGCTCTTTCAACATCATAATATACGTGTTGGAAGGCTCCAGCAGGATAGCGGTACCGCCGACATCCGGAGTCACTTTTTCAGGCGCCGTCACCTTGAGAACGACAGGCGTCTCTTCTTTGCGGAAATATAGGTTACGCATGTGGGCTTTACGTGCGGCCCAGAAGTACGCCAACTCTTTGCTTTGCGTGAGGAACACCGGTTCGCTGGTTTCGAATTGGCGGTTGCCGATAGTGCCCAGAGTACCCTGCTCACGCTGAGCCGTCTCTGTATCGCCGCCGCCTTTCAGGCCGTCTTTGAGAATCGTGTCTACCAGACCAGAGGCCGTGCCGTGATACCAGTCATCACTGGTTGCAAAACCGTTCTCGCTGAGCAGTTGCTCGGCGTCTTTGAGGTAATCAGGAGTGGTAATTTCGCTCATTATTCAACCGTCGGGCAATTAAAAACAGGAGCGGAGTATACCAGCATCCGGGCTGTTTTTGGTCGTCTCCGTGTTAAGACCAAATTGTGCGGTGCAACGCGCTATAATCGCGCCATGAAAACCTTTATTGCTATTGGCTACGTCTGGCCAGAACCCAATTCATCAGCAGCGGGCAGTCGTATGCTGCAGATTCTCTCGCTGATGCGTGCGAGCGGCTACCGTGTGCTGTTTGCCTCTCCCGCCGATGACAGTGATCATGCGGTTAACCTCGCTGCGATGGACATAGAGAAGCATCGTATTGAGCTGAACTCATCGACCTTTGATACCTGGCTGACGGAACAGTCGCCTGATATCGTGATGTTTGACCGCTTTATGATGGAGGAGCAGTTCGGCTGGCGCGTCGAGAAGTTTGCCCCGAAGGCGCTTCGTATCCTTGATATGGAAGACGTTCACTGCCTGCGTGATGCCCGACACCGCGCGATTAAGGCAGGGCGCCCGGTGACTGAGCTGGAGTGGCAGACGGATATGGCTTTCCGGGAAATCGCTTCGCTGCTGCGCTGTGACCTGACGCTTGTCATCTCTGAATATGAAATGAGCTGGCTGCAAGATAACTTTCCGGTTGATCGATCAAAGATCCTGTATCTGCCGTTTATGCTTAGTCCGTCCGATCGGGAGATCAAAGCATTTAATGAGCGTGAACACTTCGTCGCAATCGGGAATTTTCGCCATGCACCGAACTGGGATGCCGTGCTGCAGTTACGCGAGTTATGGCCGGATATTCGTCGTCAGCTCCCATCTGCAGAGCTTCACGTTTACGGCGCGTACCCGCCAAAGAAAGCAACGCAGCTGGATAATCCGGGCCTTGGTTTCAGAGTCAAAGGCTGGGCACCCTCCGCAGAGGCTGTGATCAGTAACGCGCGTGTGATGCTGGCCCCTCTGCGCTTTGGTGCGGGCCTTAAAGGGAAGTTACTGGATGCTGCCACACTGGGGACGCCAGCGGTGACCTCAGGGATTGGTGCGGAAGGCATGTTCGGTAGCGAACCATCGCCAGCCATGGTCGCCGACGAACCCAGTGAGTTCGTTGAATCGGCGGTTGCACTCTACAGGGATGAATTTCTGTGGTCCGAATACAGTGCAAGGGGGCCGCATCTGGCCATCGGCAGGTTCAATGAGGCCATTCATGGCCAGAATTTACTGACTCGGATTGATGACCTGCTCAATGGCCTCGAAAGACACCGCCAGTGCGACTTTATTGGTGGTATGCTTCGCCACCATAGCCTCAAGAGCACCCAGTATATGGCGCAGTGGATAGAGGCGAAGAACCGTCACTAAGTGAGCAGTCTGGAGGGCCAGATGCAGTTATCATACAAAGCGTTGATCAGCCTCTGGACATCAGCCCTCCTGTTGATTTCTCCTTTCCTGTTTATTGTCTTTGCAACTTCATTGGCAGAGTTTCTGGGGTGTGACCTGATATCCTCGGTCGGAGGCGTCTGCCATCTGGGGGACGTGAATATTGCTGATCTTCTCTACGGGCTGTCAATGTTGGGCTGGACGCTACTGGTGGGCGTACCGATAGGCTTGATTCTGGCGCCAACCTGCTGCATCTGGTGGTTACACTGCATGCGGAAAGAACGCAGCCGCCGCCCTTACCGGGCGACTCATATCTGAGTACTGGTTAATTTTTACAGACAGGTGTAAAGTATTTCGTGTTCGTCGATGTATGGGGTTATTCCGACGACAAACACCCGGCAGATGCTGTGCCCGGTGTGACAACAAAAATAACCGGCACTGCATATTTAGAGTAGTCGCTGAGATTAAAATAAGAACAGGAACAAATTATGAAGCGTTTTATCGCCACAGCCGTATGTGCTGTTTCGACTCTGGTTTCGGCGTCGGCCATCGCTGCCGATACTGAGGCCCTCAGAATCAAAGCCATGGACCCTAAGGTCGCTAAAGCTGAGCGTGTTGAAGCGATCAAGGCCATGTATCCCGATATGCTGAATGAAGATGGTTCGATTCCATCGCGCCGTATCTGTGTGTGGGATATTGCGGGTAAAAATGGCCCTATCTACAATGCCGCAGTCGATCAGGCTGCTCAATTGATGGAGTGGGGCGTTACCGTTGAACTGGATGCTTACACCAGCGAATCTGTTCTGACTGAAGAACTCAAAGCGGGTATGTGTGATGCAGCATTGTTTACTGGCTTACGCGCACGTCTGTTTAACCGCTACACAGGCACCATTGATGCAATCGGTGCGGTGCCAAGCCGTGATCACATGAAGTTGCTGATGCAGGCTATTACCAGCCCGAAAAATGCCGACCGCATGCTTGATGGTCAGTACGTTGTGATGGGTTACGCTCCGATGGGTGCCGCGTATATCTTCGTGAATGACCGCAAGATTAATACGCTGGCGAAAGCAGCAGGTAAACGTGTAGCCGTTCTTGATTACGATCTGGTGCAGGCTGAAATGGTATCGCAGATCGGTGCCAACCCGGTGCCAACGGCACTCGTGAACGCGGGTACTAAGTTCAATAACAAGATTGTAGATGTTCTGGCAGCACCACTGGCTGCGTATCAGGTCATGGAGCTGTACAAAGGGTTGGGGGATAACGGCGGTATCGTTGATTATCCGTTCTCACAGATCACTCTGCAGCTTGTAGGGCGTGCTGATAAATTCCCGAATGAACTGGCGCAGTTGGTTCGCGAAGACTTCCTGACACGGTTCGAAACAATCGAAAAACTGGTCAAAGCACAGGAAGGTGAGATTCCGGAACAGTACTGGATCAATATTCCTGACGACGATAAAGCGGAATATCAGGTTATGATGCAGGAAGCCCGTATTCAGCTGCGTGAGCGTGAATACTATGATGCCGATATGCTGAAGCTCCAGCGTAAGGTTCGTTGTAAGTTTGAGCCAGGACATTTCGAATGTGCTAACCCAGTAGAATAAGCCGGTAGAGTACGAGAACATCACCGGTGATTGAGATAAATACCCAGCATTGCTGGGTATTTTTTTTCTTTCAAATGCTGACATGGCAACGCAAAGTGCGCTGTCGTTTTCAACCCGATCACTTTGAGTGCGCAAATCCGATAGAATAAAACGCTCGACAGGAGCAGGCAGAATGATTCGTCAACTTCCCGTCTGGGTTCTGGCGGGCAGTGTGATGCTGGCGCTGAACGCAGGCTTTATCAATAGCGTCGCTTTACTCTCTTTCGCGAATAATGCGGTTTCACATGTAACAGGGACGGCGACCATTGCAGCGGATGCGCTGGTGTCAGGGCGGTCTGAAGTTTTATTCCATACAGCGAGCATACTTCTCAGCTTTGTAATTGGGGCCATTATCAGCGGTATCATCGTTGGTAATGAGGCGTTGCAACTCGGCCGCCGCTACGGTCTGGCGCTGACCATTGAAGCCTTTCTTCTGTTTTTTGCCTGGTACGCTTTCCGTACTGATCACATGTCGGCGGAGTGGCTGGCGTCAGCGGCCTGCGGTTTACAGAACGCTATGGTGGCGACCTATAGCGGCTCAGTCATTCGTACTACCCACCTGACCGGCATCGTGTCTGATATAGGTTCTGTGCTCGGGAATTTCTTTGCAGGGCGTGGTCTGCTCAGGCAACAGTTGCTACTGCAATTGTCTATTTTTCTCGCCTTTATCCTGGGGGCTGCGGCGGGCACTCTCGGTTTTCAGCAACTAGGTTACGATGCTGTACTGATTAACGGTATCTGGGTTGCCCTGGTGTCTGTTGGATACGCGGTGGTGCTGTTACGGAGTGTCCGTACTTAGCGTTTGAGCCATCGAACCCATAGAGGCACCGACATCCCGTGTACAAAAATACTGAGCACCACTGTCGTCACTACGGTAGGGAAAAGCAGCTGATACCCGGGTAGCTGCTCTGCAAAACCCAACTGCTCAATCACCATTAACAGGTACAGAATACTGGCAATTCCGCGGGGACCAAACCATCCCAGAAACAGCTTTTCTTTGATATCAAGCCCTGTCCCAGTCAGGGCTAATACGACTGGAATGATGCGTATCAGGGTGAGACTGAGGAGTGCGTAAATGACCGTTTCAAGGGTTATCTGAGGTAACGCATCAGGGACGTAGATGAGACCAAACAGAAAAAACATCACCAGGGTCAGTAACTGACCTTCTGCTTCGCCAAATTCTTTCAGGCGGGTTACTACCATCGTCCGTCCGGCATGAAGAAACAGCCCCGCCATAAACACCGCAATAAAGCCGTTGCCGCCGGCGTGTTCAGCGCCGGTGTAGGTTACCAGAGCAAGTGCGACAGAGGATAACCGCTGAAATACCGGATCCATCCAATCATGCCTTCCGGCTTGCTCAAGCAGGTATCCACCAAAGTAGCCCACGGCAATACCTGTTAAGGCCCCGAGTGCAATCTGCTGAAACAGAAAATTACCCCAGTACCATGGGTCTACGGTGCTGAGGTCACCGGCACTGGCAATGGCAATAATCAAAAGGAGGAAAGGAAGAGCAAGGCCATCGTTCAGGCCGCTTTCAACTGTGATTGAATGACGGAGTTTTTCTTTGATGGCCGATGCTGAGAATACGCTCTGGGCAAGCGCCGCATCGGTAGGGGCCAGAATCACACCGATCATAATCGCGACCTGCCAATACCCTGGATACAGTAAGAAAGCGACGGCGGCGCCTGCCAGCATGGTTAGAGGCAGACCAATGCCGAGAAGCCGTATCGGAAGATTCTCGAACTTCACCAGATGCGATCTCTGCACCTGACTGGCGTCGGTAAACAGAATTAATGCCAGCGTCAGTTCAGCAATGATTTTGAGTGCACTGCTCTCGATCGCGGGGGCGCTCCAGTCCAGTAATACAGGCCCGCTGATAACACCCAGAAGCAGGAACAGCATGGGGGCAGTGAGCGCAATGCGCGCGATACGTTGGGATATCAACCCGAAGGTGAGTAAACCTGCCGCAAGAATCAGCAGGAGAGGGTCGTTACTCATTTAACGTTTCCTGAGGTCAGTCTTCCCAGACAACCCGTAAAGGTTCACCGAAGTCGTCGTATATGACTTTCTTTTTTGGGCCGGACGAGCGTTTTTCTGTGATTTTCTTCTGGGGTTTGCGTCGGGCATCACGGCGTTCATCAATAGCGCGCAGAACGTCAGACACAGGGGTACGCTCCTGTCGTTTTTCAAACGACATGGCCTGTTCGTTGTAGCGGCCATCAATCAGGCCACTCTCTCCGCGTTCAAATTCGTGGACTTCACCACCATCGCTCAGGTATCGCTCGATATCCTGTTTCAGGCTGTCACGAATCTCTTGCTTACTAGCTCGTTTTTTCATTCTTCGCTTGAATCGCTGCTCGTACCCCAAGGGTGATGGCCATCAGCAGATAGCCCAATGCCATGGACCATTTAATGGTAGCGCAGATCGCTGCGATGGTAACAGCAGGGTCAGTGGGAATGGCTGTTTCAAACAGCAGTGGCTCGTGAATACTGTTCTCGATGATATCCATCAGTGAGGGAATAACACCGAAAATAATCAGAAGATTCCAGCGCCCACCCAAGTCATTCTTCTTAAGTAACCAGGCCGTCAGGGTCACAATCAGGCCGCCATACCAGAGAGGGTGGATATGATCGTAAGTGAAATGCGCCTGAAGACCGGCTTGTTGTACGGCACTGATCGACGCTAACAGTTCCCTGAAGCTGGCCGCATCGTAAGTAAACTGGAATGCGAACAGAAGATGCGATGCATTTGCACTGTGCAAGGTTGATGCAATAGTGGCTTGCGAAATGATGTAGATGGTTGCAAAAGCCAACGCAAGCCATCCACGGCCGAACCAGTTCTGTAGTGCCATTCCCTGTTCCTGAGTCTGTCGTCAGTGAGTTAATCGCTCAGAATGACGACAGGTCAGGCAGTTTGCAAGGATTGTCGCTCTACTTGTTGCGGGAGCTGGTGCCTATCAGTTAAAGAAGGTACGTAACGAATTATCGTAAGAAGCGCTGAGAACTTCTTCAACAGAGAGATCTTTCACCTCGGCGATTTTCTCTGCGATAAAGGGCAGATATTTGGGCGCATTTTCTGTCCCACGGTATGGGACCGGAGTCAGAAACGGAGAGTCAGTCTCCAGAAGCAGCCGGCTCATAGGGGTGGCGGCAACGACCTCGCGAACGTTGTCTGCCTTATTAAAGGTAACGATGCCGTTGATTCCCAGGCAGAAGCCCAGCTCAACCGCCAACTGGGCCAGTTCCATGCCACTGGTGAAGCTGTGAACCACGCCTTTGCGGTTCATCTGGGGGGCGTATTCACGCAGTAGCGCCATGGTGTCGTCGTCGGCTTCACGCGTGTGGATGACGACTGGCAGGCCGGTATCGACAGCGATCTGAAGCTGCTCAGCAAAGACCTTGCGCTGCACGGCACGGTCACTGTTGTCGTAAAAATAGTCGAGACCAATTTCACCTATGGCGACAATCTTCTCGCGTTGACAATGCTCCCGAACAAAGCTGCCAGTTTCTTCGGTGTACTTTTCCGCATCGTGCGGGTGCACTCCCAGTGTGCCATAAACGTCGTGGTGCTCTTCTGTTAAAGCCAGTACTTGCCCCATGTTCTCTGGCGCGACAGCGATTGTCATAAAGCGCTCGACACCAATATCACGACCCTGCTGCAGGATGTCTGATGCCGGTTGTTCCTTCAGATAGTCCAGATGAAAGTGCGTTTCAATGATGGGCTGCTGATAGTTGGGGATATCTCTGCGTTTTTTGGCCATGTCGAATATGATAAAAAGTCATGAATGGGATGATGTGCGATTAAGCAATGACCCTAGGATATTGGTCATTATGTGATCGAAGTCATTATACGGGCCGAAAGGCGAGTATGACAGTTCAGTGTGACGGGCAGAAATCAGGATAGCCGCTATGGTTAAAAGAACGAGCCCCACACGTGAAGGTATGAACAGTGAGTAGTCATTCAGAACCTCAGATAGAGCATCACCTGAAGCACTTATGTGCCAACCTGGTACGTAATCTGTGTGGACCGTGTCGTTTTTCGGCGAACGATGCTTCCATTGAAGTACTTCACTCCGAAGCAACCGGTACAACAGTCGACAACATCCCCCAAGCTCACTCGCATTCTGAGGCTGACCTCCGCGATGTGTGTGACGATATTGCCAGTGAGTGCCAGCGAATCCGGCGCTTTCAGTCTGTGCTGGGTCACCGTTGAATTATCGACGTTTGTGGTTCAGTAATGGTAAGAAAAGGTGTTGAGTGAGCGCTGTTTGATTGGCGTCACTCAACATACCCGAACAAACGAGTGTTTCTTCAGGCGATCGCTGCCTTAGCGCGCAGAGAGCCATCGGCGGCATTGGCCAATTCCTGACCTTTCACCACGAAGTGGCGAGTGTAGTATTGCTTGTGCTCGTCGTGCTCGTGGAAGTTATGTGGTGTCAGCACTGCGGTCAGTACCGGCACTTCGGTCTCCAGTTGCACTTGCATCAGCCCCTGACAGACGGCATTGGCCACGAAGTCATGGCGATAAATGCCACCATCCACCACTAATGCGCTGCAGGCAACCGCGTCATAGCGACCGGTTTTTGCCAGAAGCTTGGCTTGCAGTGGGATTTCATAAGCGCCGGGTACGGCAACAACATCGATGTTGTCGGTGTTGTAACCGCGTTCTGCCAGACCTTCACGGAAACCGTCCAGGCACTTCAGAACAATGTCGGTATGCCAGCTGGCATGGATAAAGGCAAAGCGGGCTTTGCTTGGGTCAAACGTAGTACTCATATCGTCTCTCTCTCATATCCGGACTGTGACCGTCGGCTCTGGAGTTTCACCAGATCTGCTGACCCTGTTTAACAGGCGCTCGCGGGCTATACCGCCGGTGGGGAATTGCACCCCGCCCCGAGAATGGTTGTTTCCCCTTTGCAGGGGGCGGCCAATATAGGCATATGGGCCGCTCAGGTCAAAGGACGTCTGTTTTGGCGTTCAGAGAAAACCGGTACAATCTCCCGATCATTAACAGGGGGCAACATGGCCGGTCGCTTTGTTCATCTCAGAGTTCACTCCGAGTACTCGCTTTACGACAGTACAATTCGTGTAAAAAAACTGGTTCAGGCAGCCGCAGATGCGGGCATGCCGGCGGTTGCTTTAACGGATCAGGCCAATACCTATGCGCTGGTTAAATTCTACAAAACCGCATTGGGAGCAGGCCTTAAACCGATTCTGGGCGCGGACCTCTGGCTGGAAAACCCCGATGACCAGACGGCGCCTTTCCGCGTCTGCGCTTTATGTATCAATGATGATGGGTACAAAAATCTCCGTGAGCTGGTGTCTCGTGGGTACAGCCAGAATCAGCACTTTGATAAAGCCATTGTTCGAAAAGAATGGCTATTCGAACAGTCAGCCGGTCTGATTCTGTTATCGGGTGGACGTGATGGCGATGTTGGTCAGCGGATCATTAAAGGTAAGCTTGAAGCGGCTGAGGCTCTGGTCGAAGAGTATATGGCGCATTTCCCGGATCGCTTCTATTTTGAGGTCCAGCGCACTGGGCGTGAGGGCGATGAAAATATTGTCCGCGCGGGCATGGCGATGGCCAGTAAGCTGGATGTACCCCTTGTCGCCACCAATGACGTACGTTTTATCAAAGCCGATGACTTTGAAGCTCACGAAACCCGTGTGTCTATTGGTCAGGGCTTTGCGTTGGACGATCCACGTCGTCCACGTGAATACAGTGAGCAGCAGTATTTCCGCTCGGGCGAAGAAATGGAGTCGCTGTTCAGTGATATTCCGTCCGCCATTGAAAACACCGTGGAGATTGCCAAGCGGTGTTCGGTAGAAGTCGAACTGGGCACCTACTACTTGCCGGACTATCCGATTCCGGAAGGTATGAACGAGGACGACTTTTTCCGCAAGATTTCTGAGGTAGGTCTGAATGAGCGCCTGGACGTCATTCTGGCTGGGATACCTAAAGACTCACCGGAATACGCCGAAAAGCGCAAACCTTACGATGACCGTCTGAAGTTCGAGCTGGATATTATTATTCAGATGGGATTCCCCGGTTATTTCCTGATCGTAATGGACTTTATTCAGTGGGCCAAAGATCACGATATTCCGGTTGGCCCGGGGCGGGGTTCCGGTGCGGGCTCGTTGGTGGCCTACGCGCAGAAAATTACCGACCTTGATCCGCTCGAATACGACCTGCTGTTCGAACGATTCCTGAACCCGGAACGTGTCTCCATGCCTGACTTCGATATCGACTTCTGTATGGAAGATCGTGAGAAGGTGATTCAGTACGTGGCCGACAACTACGGCCGTGAGGCGGTGTCTCAGATCGTAACCTTCGGCACCATGGCGGCGAAGGCGGTAGTGCGTGACGTGGCCCGTGCTCAGGGCAAGTCGTTTGGTTTGGCCGATAAGCTCTCTAAGCTGATTCCGGGTGATCCGGGCATGACGCTGGAGAAAGCTTTGTCGACCGAAGCCCTGCTGAAAGAATTCCTCGACGAAGACGAAGAAGCCCAGGAAATCTGGGAAATGGCCCTCAAGCTTGAGGGGATTGCCCGTCAGACCGGTAAACATGCTGGTGGTGTGGTGATCGCACCGACTAAATTGACCGACTTCTCGGCGACAGCCTGTGAACCAGACGGTACCGGTCTGGTGACTCAGTTTGATAAGAACGACGTGGAAGAAGCCGGCCTGGTGAAGTTCGACTTCCTGGGTCTGCGGACCCTGACCATCATCGACTGGGCGCTCGAAACCATTAACCGCAAGCAAGCGGAAAAAGGGTTGGAGCCGGTGGACATCAATATGATTCCACTCGATGACGAGCCCTCCTACAAGCTGCTGAAAGAAGCCAAAACCACCGCGGTATTCCAGCTCGAATCGCGCGGGATGAAAGATCTGATCCGCCGTCTCCAGCCGGATAACATCGAAGACATGATCGCACTGGTGGCCCTGTTCCGTCCGGGGCCGCTGGAATCCGGCATGGTGGACGACTTTATTAACCGTAAGCACGGTCGTGCCGAAGTCGCCTATCCACACCCAGATTTCCAACACGAAACCTTGAAAGAAACGCTTGAGCCTACGTACGGAGTTATCGTCTATCAGGAACAGGTGATGCAGATCGCCCAGATCCTTGCGGGCTACACGCTGGGCGGCGCAGACATGTTGCGTCGTGCCATGGGTAAGAAAAAGCCAGAAGAGATGGCCAAACAGCGGGATACTTTTCGTGAGGGTGCTATCTCGGTGGGGGTAGACCCGGATCTGGCGATGAAGATCTTCGACCTGGTAGAGAAATTTGCAGGTTACGGCTTCAACAAGTCTCACTCCGCTGCTTACGCTGTCGTTTCTTATCAGACTCTGTGGCTGAAACAGCACTTCCCTGCGCCCTTTATGGCGGCGGTACTGACCTCGGACATGCAGACCACCGACAAGGTGGTGGTCTTTATCGAAGAGTGTCGGGAGATGGGCATTGAGCTCATCCTACCGGACGTAAACCAGAGCCAGTACGGCTTTACCGTGAATGATGACGACGCCATCGTTTATGGTCTCGGCGCGGTGAAGGGCGTGGGTGAAGGCCCGATTGACGCCATTATTGCTGCCCGTAAAGACGGCCCTTTCCGTGACATGTTTGATTTCTGCAAGCGGGTTGACCCGAAGAAAATCAACAAACGGGTAATGGAGGCGCTGGTGCGTTGCGGTGCCTTTGACCGTCTTGAGTACACTGCACCGCGTTCGGTGCTGATGGCCAGCATCGAAGATGCCATCAAGGCAGCTAACCAGAGCGCCGCAAATGAAGCCGCCGGCATGTTCGACATGTTTGGTGAAGTCGAAGCTGAAGAGGCCGTCACTGGCGATGTTTATGAACGTCATCGTCGTCTGCGTGACTGGAGCCTGAAAGAGCGCTTACAAGGCGAAAAAGATACGCTCGGTCTGTTCGTCACGGGTCACCCATTCGATGAATATGAGAAAGAGGTCCGCCAGTTAGTGCCGACCCGCCTGTCACACCTGCAGGAAGCCAAAGCACCGCAGAAGCTCTCTGGTCTGGTGGTTGATATGCGGGTGATGAAGAATAAGCGCGGCGACAATATGTGCTTCGTCACTCTGGATGACCGCTCTGGCCGGATGGAAGTCGCACTTTTCTCCGATGTTTATGAACAGGTGCGCGAGGTCGTCGCTAAAGATAAGGTGCTCGTCGTCGAAGCTCAGATCAGCCACGACGATTACTCAGGCGGCCTGAAAGCTACTGGGCGCAATGCTATGGAAATCAGCCAGGCTCGCCTCACTTACGCCAATTCAGTTCGTGTCAGCGTCGATGGTGAGGTCAACCCCGATACCTTCTGTCAGCGCCTTGCTAAGCTACTGCAACCCTTAGAAAACGGCTGCCCTGTGGTTCTGGACTATCGCAACGAAGTTGCGAGTTGTGATATCCGTCTCGATGATCGTTGGCGTATCAATCCAACCGATGAGCTATTACAGGAGTTGAGATACGAATTCGGCGAGGCCTCCGTTGAGCTTGTCTTCAGCTGAGCAGCTGCGTATTGAGTTAACTGAGGCACTCGCACCGGTATTCTCAGAATACCCCGGTACGGCTGTGTATCTCGCGTTGAGCGGCGGCATGGACTCCCGTCTGATGCTCGATTGCATTGCCTCCCGGCCAGAGTGGTGCTCACGGGTGACGGCGATTCATGTTAATCATGGCCTTAGCCCGGATTCAGACCTCTGGCAGCAGGAATGCCAGCGTCACTGTGAAGCCTGTGGTGTTTCTTTCATCGGCCGGAAGGTAACGCTGGAATACAAAGGGCAGGGAACCGAAGCCGCTGCCCGGGACGCCCGCTACGCCGCTTTTCAGCAGTTGCTCCCGCCCCAGGCTCTGTTACTGACCGCACATCACGGTTCTGACCAGGCGGAAACCCTACTGCTGCGGTTATTTCGTGGCAGCGGTTTGGCCGGACTCAAAGGAATGTCACCCAGTCGTAAGCTGACCCGTCACCCTGACGATGAACGCACAGTCGTGCGTCCGTGGTTGGGGTTTACGCGAGAGCAATTGGCCCTGGCCGCAAGAGGGCTGAGTTGGATTGAAGATGATTCTAATCTGGATCAGACCTTCGATCGTAACTGGATCAGGCACAGTTTACTGCCGTCACTGCAGGCCCGGTATCCGTCTATTGAGTCAACCCTCATCGAAACCACACACCACCTGTCCGCTGACCATCAGTTATTGATGGATCTACTCTCGCCGGTATTAGATGAGGCGATCTCAGAATGTAACTGGCCGGCCACTGCCCCCTTTTGCCTCTCTGTCGAAGCAGTTAATGAGCGGTCTCCGCGGGTGCGTTTTCATCAGGTCAGGTATTGGCTTCAGAAAAATGGATTACCCATACCTCAGGGAAAGAAGGTCTGGCACTGGCTGGAACAGGCCTTGAGCGCAGGGCCAGACCGCCAGCCGAGCTTACGGTTTGACGGTGTCGTACTACAGCGTTTCAAACAGCACCTTTATGCATGGAGTGAACAAAAGACGCCAGATAGTGTCGACTGTATACCGGTGACATGGGGGCGGGGTACCATCGCGCCCTTAGAAAATAGTCGACTCTTGCCTGAGGGCTGGTCGGTATTGCCCGCCCGGCAATGTGCGTCGAAAGTTCTGCGCCGAGAAGGGCAACAGACGAAAACATTGAAGAACGTGTGGCAGGAAAACGGTGTTCCGGTCTGGCTCAGAGATGACTGGCCCATGCTGATTTACCAGGGTGATATTCTGGCCGTTCTGGGTTTGATGAATGAATGTTCTCCTGAATGTGAACCGGTAGACATTTTAAGCCTCAAATGGCGCCAGGGCGCTATTTGGAGGGAAACGACTGAATGATATTATGACGTTATCTATGACAGACAGCAGAAAGCAAACTTGCAAAACGAAGCGCTGCTGGATAAGGATGTCTGCAGTAATAAGTATTGTATCGCTGATCTTTCTGGCCGGGTGTGAGGACCAGACCGCAAAAATACTGCGTGGAGAAAAGCCAGTCTCAAATTTATGGTCTGAAATGGGGACTGCCTCTCAGACAGAGGCAGAGGCAAGCGACGATACTTCAGCTCAGAGTAAGTCAGATCAGAATTCTGATCCGGAAGGCGTATCAGGATCAGAAGAGAGTTCTGAGGCTGAAAAGACTTTTCTGAAGACAGTAACGAAAGTAAAAGAAGAGAATAAAAATAAAGACAAAAGGCCCCTGAATTTATCTTTGCCCTCGATGTCCTGGGAGACGATAGGAGGTGACGGTTCTTCTCGCGGCGTGCTCCCCGATGTATTCCGGGAAATACCGCAGGAGTCGACATTGAACTTCTCCGGAAAACTGCTCTGGGATGAATCAGAAGAGGCTAGGCAAATGCCGATCGAAGATACAATTAAAGGCGCAGAGGTAGAACTGCAGTTCTATTTGCCCTGACAGGATAAGCCATGAATCTGTTAATACGTTTTTTTCTTCTCTGGCTGTTCAGCGGCCAGACACAGCATAGCAAGAGCGATACGGTCAGGCAGAGTTACCGCATCCAGCCGCATGATATGGGCTGGCGGAACCATCTTCCAAATTTCCGCTTTCTGAGTTTTATGGAATTAGGAAGGTTTCAGTTCTGGAGAGGGCTTAAACAAGAACTGAAGCGGCCTGCGGGGATGCGTCTGATTGCCGCGCAGGACATGATTTATATCCGCCCGGTAGGTTTTCTCGCCCGGCTGGATATGGAGACCACTCTTCTGGGGTGGGATAAGAAGTACGTATATTTCAGACACGATTTTTACGTGGGGAAAAAACTGGTGGCAACTGGAATCGTGAAGGAAGCGTGTGTCGCCAAAGGAGCAGTTCTGTCCCCGGAAGATATTTTCAGTGGAGAAAGTCCACAGAGTGCTGCGGGTATCGTGGAGAGCTGGCAGCAATTTCAGGCGGAAGTCCGGAGTGCATCGGGACCCCGCTGAGGAGGTCCGATGATAAAGCTATATCAGTTCCCGGTGTCGCACTACTGCGAAAAAGTTCGCTGGGCGCTGGATTTTAAGGGGCTGAAATACCGGAAAATTAATCTTGTACCTGGACCTCATGTGCGCAAGGTTCTGCAGATGGCCTCAAGATCACAGGTGCCGGTTCTTGAAGACGGCAAAGTGATAGTGCAGGGCAGTGCAGAGATTATTGATTACCTCGAATCGAAATACCCCGAACGCTCACTCACGCCAAAAGACCCTTCGCTGGCAGAGCAAGCCAGGGCTTGGGAAGAGCGTCTGGATCGGATCGCTGGCCCAGCGGTCAGAACGTTTAATTATCATTTCCTGTTACCATTCCCGAGAGCAATCGTGCCCTTGCTTACTGCAAAACAGAGCCTGGTAGTGAGCATGATGTTTTACGTTGGTTATCGTAAGCTCTCGAATACCTTACGTGGCTGGATGAACATCAACGAAACCAGTGCTCACAAAGCAATGAACGACATGGATGAATTGCTGAACGAATTGCGACAGATATATGCGAACACCCGATATCTGGTCGGTGATGAATTTACGCGTGCTGATCTCACTGCCTGCGCTTTGTTTGCACCTTTATTCAGACCGAATGGCTATGGCCTTAAGTGGCCGACTGACGTCGAGGAACCCGCCGAAATGAAACACTGGAAAGCGTCTCACGAGCGAGCCCTGCAATCGTTGGCTATTCGCTACGAACAGAACCGTTAAGGCGTCAGGTTTGAGCGAAGATCAGGGTGCCGAGCCCCATCGTCAGAGCGTACCCCAGGGTGTATGCCAGTAGTAAAGCGACGATAAATCTCAGATAAGTGCCAAACGTTAATGCTTCAATCTTACTCATTGCGACAATGCCTGCGGCTGAACCTATGATCAGCAGTGAACCACCCACTCCTACGGCATAGGTCAGTGCCAACCACTCCGCTGGACTCATCACAACGTCTGATTTGAGCAGGGCAGCAGTGAGAGGGACGTTATCGATAATGGATGAAAACAGCCCCATCAGATAGTTCGCCTGCCACGCAGGAAGATACTCATAGACGGCAACAAACGAATCCAGTGCTCGGATCTCTTTCAGCGCGCCGACCACCATAAGAATGCCGAGGAAGAACATCAGGGTATCGAATTCGATACGACGGATATAATCCATAATAGGATCATCCTCAGTATCTTCTCCCATCCCTTTCGCGACCAGGAACATAATGGACAGCCCGGTCAGAAAGGTAAGTACAGGTGGAATATCGAAGAGTACATTGAAGGCAATGGTAGTCATGATCGTCAGCAGGAAAATACCCGCTACGACAATGTCGACCTGCTGTAGGTCGTGCGATGTTTTGGTGACAGTCACCTCGCCGGACATCGGTAACATCAGCAGAGCGATCAGAACGAGAACGGCACAGAAGGCTGGCAGAGAAAGCATCAGCAGGCTGGTAATTTCTGCTTTATCGGCGAGAAATATCATCAACGTCGTCACGTCGCCAGTGATCATGGCCACGCCGCCTGAATTCACAGCAAAGACAGCAATCGCGGCGAACCTCAGTGTCTTCTGAGCAGGTAATTGCAACGAAAGAATGAGAGCGACGGATACCAGTGTCGCGGTAATGTTGTCGGCGAGCGATGAGAAGACAAAGGCAAATAAACCAGTGAGCAGCATCAGTTTTCGTTCGGATATTTGCTGCGGAAGCACCTTGAAAATGGCGCTTTCGATCAAGCCCTTTTTATTAAGGTAAGCGACAAAGGTCATCGCTGCGGTGAGGAACAGCCAGAGTGCGGCAATTTCTCCGATGTTTTCTTTCAGCCCTTCCTCAATCCTATGATGCTCCGGTGTCCCGATGCTGGCGGCAAACAGAATGACCCAGGAAATTGAGCCGAAGAACAATACCGACTGGGCTTTATTAATGTGAATAACTTCTTCGAAGATAATTCCGATCAACGCCAGCACGGCGAGTGTAATCAGAATCCAGGAAACAAATTCAGGCATGAGCGACGCTTATTCAGGGCATGAGAACCTTCATTCTATGCCCATCACCATAGGTGCGAAAGCAGACATATGTCCTAATTGCTGAACAAATTGATCCAGCTCAGAGGCTGTTACGTGAGATCAGTTATCTGACAGGCTGGCGTCATTCCAGTCGCGCAATAGTTCTGCCTGAAGATGAGCAAGCTCCATCAATGCATGCAGTTCGGCAGCTGTATTCTTCTCGCCAGAATAGATAGGCAGAGAGCGGATGCGTTGTACGAGTGCGTGGTCCGGTGATTCCATTTTTTTTCGCTCAAGTGCCCAGCGGATATTGCTGTTCAGCATGCGGAAGAAGGTAATACGAGTTGTCAGGCTGAAGATACTGGCGCTGTCGCTGTGACGGAAGTGGTCGAACTCAATGCCTGCCAGCAGGGCGTTCTTACTCGAGACCCGGATAGATGCTGAGCGCTTAAAATTCAGCACCATTGCCATGACACCAAATGGTTCGCCGGGGTTGATTGTGCCCAAGACTTCTTCTGCGTGATCATCGGCAATGACGTCGAGCTCACCGCGCAGCAGAAAATACAATACGTTTGCGCCATCACCTTTATGCAGCACAATTTCATTCTGCTCGGCGGTCACAAATCGCGCCTGCGTCATCAATAACTCGAATTGTTCTGGATCAGTCTTCAGTAGCTCTTTGAAAAAAGTGACGCCGGAAACGATTCTGTGGAGGTTTTCAAGCGGGTACTCTTCCCGGGTGACGGGGCGCATAAAAGATCCTGTTGTCTAACGCACACCTAACGCTCAGGTATGCCCTATGATTTATGTAGCTCCAATCGTAATCCGGCTCAGCCACATACGAACGACGGGAGCATACCACTCGCTTTACGATGAAAATGAGAATCGGCCCGCATTGTGGCAGATTATCACGTCGTCTGTTTAAGAGTAGCTCACTATGATGTCATCGCTTTATAAAATGATGCTCTGTTCATTATTGCTTCTTGCAATAACTACTCTACACAAAATTCTTTCGATGCTGGAGACTCAGTAAGAGGGAAGTGATCGCGGTGTTGTTTGGGGAGGTGTTCGGTCTTGGGGGGGGCGCTGGTGCTGCCGCCCGAGCTGGGCGACAGACTCAACTTAAGCTGTCTCTGATCAGTCTGATCCGGCGAGAAGCTGATCTGAATTCATCAGTTCCTGGTATTGGCCGGTGATTTTGTCCATCTTTTTCAGGATTGATTCGGTGGTTACTGAAATCACGGTGGGAACAAACCGGCCCTGATCACCGAGCTGAAAGCCTGACTGTGAAAACTTCCACTGATTCTGTACACGCTTCAGTGCATCATTGAGTGGGTCGTCATTTTTCTTCGATGCCTGAAGCTCAAGCAGTGACTCATCGAAGAGGGTAATCGCTTGCTTAAACTCCTCTTCGAGAGCGGGAGCATCGACCTTCCAGTACATCGCCATGTAAGCCTTAGCGATTTTCTGGGATAGCATTCGCTGGCGGCCCGACATATTGACCAGGCGGCCACTGGCAATGCCCGAGTGCTTCTCGATCTCTTTCACGACATCATTACACGCAGTGAGAAGATTCAGGTTTTCTTTCAGTAGTTCCGGCACAAGAGACTTGTCGGGTGTAGAGATGATTTTAACCCGGTGCGAGAGCCATATCTCCTCTACGGCATCCAGTTTCGCATTGATTTTATCACTGGGAGCGTAATCGCGCAGGGCCAGAAACTGCTCTTCAAACAGTGCAACGGCAGAATCCAGCTGTCGCTGTGCCGTTTCAGTTTTTACGTTGGCACCGATCATCAGGTAGTCCTTCATCATACGTTGTGAAAGCATACGCTGACGGCCTGATACATTGATGGCTTCTGCATCCGTGAGGCCCCAGCTAAGAGTCGGAGCAGTCAGGGGCATGAGAGTAATCATAAGTGTGAACAGCAGACTTCTCACGGTTATATCCTTTGCTTAGTTGATTAATATTCGCCTGATTCGGCTGGCTTATAAGCAACGCAGCAAGATACGAGCCACCAGTGAAATATAGCTGTCATGAAAGACAGGTGGCCGGAAATCCACGAACTCCGGCCATCTGAGGACGCAGGCCTGCACTGACTGAGGGCATGTTTCAGTTGGATAGATGATATTTAGTGCAAAAAGAAAGAGATAACAGCGGGGGAGGATGGCCCCGCCGGCTGCGGGGTCACCATTATTCAATAGCTGTTGGCTTATTCGATACCGAGTGACTTCAGGTACTCGTCATAGCTGCCGTGGAAGTCGACAATCTCGTTGTCGCGGATCTCGATAATACGGGTCGCCAGTGACGACACGAACTCACGGTCGTGGGAGACGAAGATAAGGGTGCCTTCGTACATCTCCAGTGCCATGTTCAGAGACTCAATGGATTCCATGTCCATGTGGTTGGTCGGTTCGTCCATCAGCAGAACGTTATGGTCGTTCATCATCAGCTTACCGAAAAGCAGGCGACCCTTCTCACCGCCTGAGCACACTTTGACGGATTTCTTGATGTCGTCCTGGTTGAATAACAGGCGACCAAGAGTACCGCGCACGGCCTGATCGTCGTGCTTATCGGTTTTCCACTGCTCCATCCAGTCGTACAGGTTGCCGCCCATATCGAATTCGTATTCGTGATCCTGTGCGTAGTAGCCAAGGTCGGCGTTTTCAGCCCACTTAATGGTGCCGGCCGTTGGCGTGACATCGCCGACCAGACACTTCAGGAAGGTCGTCTTACCGGCGCCGTTGGCACCGATCACGGCAATTTTTTCACCGGCTTCAATCAGCAGGTTGGTGTTCTTGAACAGCGGTGCTTCGCCATCGTAAGAATGTGCCAGACCTTCGATCTCCAGCGCCAGACGGTGGAGTTTCTTCTCCTGATTGAAGCGGATATATGGGTTCTGACGGCTCGAAGGCTTGATGTCGTCGAGCTTAATTTTTTCCATCTGCTTAGCGCGGCTGGTGGCCTGCTTCGCTTTCGACGCGTTGGCCGAGAAGCGCGATACAAACTGCTGCAGTTCAGCGATCTGAGCTTTCTTCTTGGCGTTTTCTGATTGCAGACGCTCGCGGGCTGCGGTCGAGGCAATCATAAAGTCGTCGTAGTTGCCCGGATAAATCTTGATATCGCCGTAATCAATGTCGGCCATGTGCGTGCACACAGAGTTCAGGAAGTGACGGTCGTGCGAGATGATGATCATGGTGCACTTCATGTCATTGATGATGCCTTCCAGCCAACGAATCGTGTTGATGTCGAGGTTGTTGGTCGGTTCGTCGAGCAGCAGGATGTCCGGGTTTGAGAACAGCGCCTGCGCCAGCAGAACACGCAGTTTCCAGCCTGGGGCGACTTCAGACATCGGGCCCTGATGAAGTTCGGTCTCAATGCCCGCGCCTAACAGAAGCTCACCGGCACGGCTTTCGGCGGTGTAGCCGTCCATTTCTGCGAACTCACCTTCAAGCTCAGCGGCGCGCATGTAGTCGTCTTCGGTGGCTTCCAGATTAGCGTAGATCGCATCGCGCTCTTCTTTGATGGCCCACAACTCTTTGTTGCCCATCATCACGGTGTCGATCACAGTGCATTCTTCAAACGCAAACTGATCCTGATGCAGCTTACCGAGACGCTCGCCCGGTGATACGCTGACGTTGCCCGCGCTTGGCTCCAGTGAACCATCGAGGATCTTCATGAAGGTAGATTTTCCACAACCGTTGGCACCGATGAGGCCGTAGCGGTTGCCATCTCCGAATTTGACAGAGATGTTCTCGAACAGCGGCTTGGCACCGAACTGCATGGTGATATTAGCGGTAGAAATCACAGGCACTTCCTGAATTGCGTAGGCAGATTTTGGGACGTATTCAAAGGCCGCGACTATACGCGTTTTCGCCACAGAAAACGAGTCTGAACCCCCACCACATACACCAGAGTACCTGTCGCGGGGGCCTTAATTGAGTGACTTACTTTTTCAGGCGCAGGGTATTGCCCGAGGTGTTCTTAGGATTGCGGTATACCGTCTTTTTGCGCGGTGCAGATGAGCTGCTGTCATCTTTGCTGTCTTTGGGCTGTTCTTTCCGGGCGGTATGCTTCTCAGGCTTGCGATTGTTTGCTTTCTGGCCTTTGGGCTTGTTCTTTTTAGCATCGGGCTTGCCACCGGCATGTTTGATGGCTTTCTTACGCTCTTCCTCACTGGCGAGTCGGATGCCATTCTCCTCGATTATGATTTCCCGTTCTTTGTAGAGCTTCCCTACGGCCATCTTAAACGCACGCTTGCTGACACCGAAGTGCATTTCGATCAGTTCTGCCGGGCTGTAATCGTTCAGGCCCAGAGTGCCGCCGGAGTCTTTGAGCTTCTGCAGGATGCGCTTTGATAGCGAATCGGCTCTCTGATGGCCAATGGGCTCGAGGCTCAGGTCCAGACGCTGGTCTTCCCGTACCTGACGGATAAAGCCCTCGGTCTTCTGTCCAACGCGGATCGCTTTATGAATCTGGCTGTTGTGAAGCACACCCCAGTAGGTGTTATCGACGATGGCTTTGTAGCCAATATCCGTACGTTGCGCGATCAGTAGCTTGACCTTATCGCCCATCTGATATGGGTCAGCAGCGCCCGGCCAGTTCGCGCTTGCTTCGTCTTTAATAAAGCGATTCAGACGTGTAGTGCCGATTAAACGCCCGGTATTGTCGCTGGTGACGTAGACCACGTACGACTGCCCGGCTTCCATGCGTTGCTTCTGCTCAGCAAAAGGAACGAACAGATCTTTCGGCAGGCCCCAGTCGAGAAACGCTCCGGTACGGTTCACGTCTTTCACCATCAAACTGGCCGCCTGGTTCAGCTGTACCCGCGGGCGCTGTGTCGTAGCGATCAGACGATCATCGGAATCCAGGTAAATAAATACTTCAAGCGTACTGCCGGTTTCTATGCCCTCGGGCACAAAACGGTTGGGCAGGAGCACGCGCTCGCCGCTGTCATCGCTCAGGTACAGGCCCTGGGGCTGTGTGTCGGCGACCGTCAGAGTGTGAAACAGACCGGGTGTCATCATGGGGTTCTCCGTATTTTCAGGGGCGTCAGCGTCTTCACTGACGGTAAAGTGTTTTGATCAGATGCCAGCCGAATTTGGTTTTCACCGGCCCTTGTACTTTTAACAGGGGGCCTTTGAAGACGGCATCGACGAAGGGCTTCACCATATCGTTGCGACCGAACTCTCCCAGTGAGCCGCCTTGTTTGCCGGACGGACAGGTGGAGTGTTTACGCGCCAGCTTGTCGAACTCAGCCCCTTTGTTGAGCTGTTTCAGCAAAGATTCGGCTTCCTCACGGGTTTTGACAAGAATATGGCAGGCGCAGGCGCGGTTGGCCATGGTGGAAACCTCCGGAATACTGACGGGTCATACAGGTGTGTTACTCTCAGCGCGGATAGTATCACAGGCCCAGAGGTGAGGTACGGGTGGAATTACTGATCATAGCGGTACTCGCCGGGCTGGCTTTGCTTGGTTGGCCCGCAATTCAGCGGCAACAGGCGGCGCGGGTGCTGGCGCTCAGGTATCTGCGGAAGCAGTGTCAGCAGGAGAATCTGCAGCTGCTCGATGACACTGTGTCGCTGGCACGTATGCGTCTTAAGTTTACTAAGGGGCGACCTGTGCTGGTACGAGGCTACGAATTTGAATTCAGTGTCGACGGCGGTGATCGCTACCCGGGCTCACTGGTACTGGAGGGCTACCGGCCGGTATCTGTGGTGCTGGCGGTGCATTCTGATCCACAGGCCTGATTCGCTGCCATCAACAACTTCATACAAGGAACGAGATAATGGTTAACCACGAATCAGAGAAGTCCCGCTTCGTGATTGAACAGGACGGTAAAGAGTGTGTGCTTGATTACGTACTGAAAGGTGATCAAGTGAATTTTACACACACCTATGTCCCGTTCGCTTTGCGCGGAAAGGGGTTAGCTGAAGAACTTGTTAAAACCGGGCTTCAATGGGCTAATGACAACTCTCTTACTATCAAGGCCAGTTGTTGGTATGTGAAGAAATTTCTGTAAGCATTTACAACCTGTCTGATCTGCACACTCGATAGCCTCATCCATAGTGAATTGTGTGTGCTCAGGTATCATCAGACCTGGCAGGACGTTCACTGATACTTACGAATTTCTGTCCAGAGAGAACTAAATGCTGAATGCATAAGGACTCGAGAAAATCGTCAGTAAAAATAGAGCCATCGATACCACGCTTAAGCGCGCGGCAGGTGAATAAATTCAGTCATCCAGCGAGCGATGGTTTTGCTGTCATTCGGTTGTTCCAAAGTATTCATTGCCTGAGTTAAACGCTCATCGCCAACGTCTTCGCGGCGGCGCTCCAGTAACCTTCTGAAGTATTCGGGCGTAAATTCCGGGTGCCCTTGAAAGCTCAGGATCAGATCATTGTTATACCAGGCGGCGTATTGGCAGAAGTCACTACCCGCCAGTCTACGGGCCCCTTCTGGTAGCGCAGAAACCTGATCTTTATGACTGTAAATCAGTTGATAGGCTGGCTGATCATCATTCAGCCACATGGGGCGGTGATCAATCTCCGTCATATGATTACCGACGCCCCAACCCTTGTTGCTTAAGCCTGCGTGGCCACCCAATGCATGGGCCAACAACTGATGGCCAAAGCATATGCCGAGCATGCGTTCTTTACGTGAGTGGGCTTCGCGCACCCATTCCATTAATGGCTGAATCCAGTGGTCGGTGTCGTAAACACCGGTCTTTGAGCCGGTCAGTAGGTAGGCGTCGCATTCCCCCGCTGACGGTAACTCGCCGTCATGAATCTGATAGAAAGTGAAGTTCAGGTTTGGATCAATGCTGGCGAGAAGTTCAGACAACATGACGCCATAGGACACATAATCGCCGATAAGGTCATCATAGAGAACATCACATTCAAGGATACCGAGAGCGGCCATAGATCAATGGCTCCCTTTTGCTGCTGGTTGTATCAACTTTGCCGGATAAGCTTTTTTGAGAGGGAGAAGGACATCTTCGACCCCATGAATCCGTATCTCGAGCATCATAGCAAGCAAGTCACCCAGACGCCCCTGTGGGAACCCCTTTTTTTGCATCCAGAGCAAGTATTCTTCAGGAATGTCGCAAATGCGTTTTCCCTGATATTTACCGAACGGCATGGTCATCTGAACCAGCTGTAGAAGGTGCTCTTTGGTATACATTATTTGGCCTGTATGGATGGTTGGGGGCAATGCAGCAACAGTTTTGATTCTAAAAAGTTCCCCAGATTCTTTCAAATTGTTAAAAAGTCAGTTAAACCTCATATTGATAGTCTACACTTTAAGAGATCTACCGGGTGATAGAGTTGTTAGGGCGCTCGGACATTAAGTAGTAAGGCTCGTCTGATATTCATATGACCACGGGTCATCAGGGTGTGCCAGAGACAGTAATATCAGGAGTCAGAGAATTTGTATGGTTGTGCTGACCTCAACAGCTGAAGGGAAATATCAGCCTAGTGAGGGATGGAAACGCGTAGAAGAAGAAAGTCGTCGCGCTGGCGTCACCAATGGTGGACGTTTCGGTGCGGCTGATTTGCGTCTGGAAACCATTCTGGAGAGAACCATGCGGGTATTTATTACTACCCGTGCCGCAACCTTTGCGACTGACGTTGAGGGAGCGTTGTTCCAGATGGCCCGAGTCCTCAAGGCCAGGGCGGCTGCACTCTATATCGCGACAGACGGCTCAGGAAAACGTCCCGAGCTGGCCGTTGCTGTGTCACCGAATGATACGGAGCAACTGGCGACGGTTATTCGCGATGGATGGTCTATAGAGGGTGGCAGTATATCTCCACGCTGCTCTTTTGCTGATGATGAAAATGCGGACGAAGAAGCATTACGTCATTATCTCGGAGGCAACCGCCTCTCTACTATTCCCCTGTTAAATGACTATGGCGTGACTGGTTGGTTATTTCTCACGTTCGATGATCCTACACAGCGCCTTTCTCCACGTAAGCTGACTCAGCTGGGAACGTTCGCGCAGTTCTGCCTGCTTATGCAGGAACGCCTGCATGTCATGGAAGTACTCGAAGATCGTGAGCATCTTTTACGTCAGACAGAGCGTCTTGCCAATATTGGTTCCTGGTATGACGACGTTGAAAACGATCAGATCACTATTACTCCCCAAACGGCAGCAATTTTTGAGCAGGATGAAAATCTTGAAGTCGTCAGTCTTTCTCAGTATTTCGAGTACATTCACCCCGAAGATATAGAGCGTGTTGCGCAGACACTCACGGAAAGCATGAACGAGTGTAAGCCGTCGGACATGACCTATCGGATCAGCTTACCGTCCGGAGCAGAGAAAGTTATTCACGGCCGTGCTGAAGTTATTGTTAATGCTGAGGGCCGGGTTGTTGCTCGTGTTGGTTCGGTGCAGGATATTACTGAACAGCAGGCACGGGAGAATCGCCTGCGCCTGGCGATGACAGTGTTCGAGTTTTCAATGGAAGGTGTGGTGATTACCGATGCTGACCAGAAAATTGAAGCGGTTAATCCGGCGTTCAGTACCATTACCGGATATTCTGAACGAGAAGCTCTGGGCAAAGATCTTGGTTTTCTTCGTTCCAGTCGGCACAACCGGGAATTTTACCAGCGTATTAACAGTCAGTTGAATGAACGCGGTTACTGGCGCGGTGAAATCTGGAATACACGTAAAAACGGCGAAAGTTATCCTCAGTGGCTTACTCTGACCTTAGTTCGTGATGAACAGAAACGAGTGACGCATTACGTCGGTGTATTCTCGGATATGTCGCGTATAAAAGAGCACGAACAACAACTCAAACATTTATCCAATTACGATTCTTTAACGAATCTTCCTAATCGCCATTTACTACTAAGTCGCCTTGAAGGTGCGATCGCTGATGCCACGATTAATCAGCGCAAGGTCGGAGTGATTGCGATCGATCTGGATCACTTTAAGCACATTAATGATAGCCTCGGACATCCCGCGGGCGATCGTTTGTTGCAGGACTTTGCCAAACGTCTGCGCCAAAGGTTGAGAGATTCGGATACCGTTGCACGTCAGGGTGGTGATGATTTTGTTGTCGTGCTGGAAAGTGTGGGTAACGTCTCTCAGATCGAGAACGTTGCCGGTATTATTCTTGAGTTGCTCAAGACACCTTTTGATGTGGGGGTTGGCAAAGATTTTTATATCGGCGCCAGTATAGGTGTCACCATGTTCCCGGATCATGGGGCTGATGTGACTCAGCTGCTCAGTAACGCCGATGTGGCTATGTACGAGGCTAAGAAAGAAGGCCGTAACAAGTACAAGGTATACAGCAACGAAATGACTCAGGTCGTTGCTGACCGTCTTGAACTGGGCAACCGTTTGCGCCAGGCACTCACTACAGAAGATGAGTTGAGATTGTATTATCAGCCTCAGGTAGAGCTCACCGAAGGTCGCGTTGTTGGAGTTGAAGCACTGATCCGCTGGCATACGCCGGACGGCGAAATCATTCCGCCGGGGCGCTTCCTTCCAGTGGCAGAAGAGGGCGGCATGATGCCTGATCTGGACAGCTACGTGCTGGGTGTTGCCTGTCGCCAGATAGCGGACTGGCAGTACGAGGGGATAAATAAAATTACGGTTGCGGTAAACATCACCCAGCCAACCTTTATGGCCGGTGGCCTTGTGGGGCGTCTGACGGCATTGCTGGAGGAAACCGGCATTGATCCAGGCTGGCTTGAACTGGAAATTACCGAGGGTGCCTTACTGGAGCCGAGTTCTCAGGTGCTCAGTACCATTTCGGGACTGACAGCCTTAGGGGTGGCTCTGGCGATTGATGATTTCGGAACTGGCTACTCTTCGTTGTCTTATCTGCATCGTTATCAGGTTGATAAGCTCAAAATCGACCGAGGCTTCGTTCAGAGCGTCGAAATTGAAGATGAAGGAAAAGTCATTACCCGTACCATCATTCAGATGGCGAAAGGCCTGGGTTTACAGGTGCTGGCTGAAGGTGTCGAGACGGAAGGTCAATTGCACTTCCTGAGGGATAACGGCTGTGAAACCTGCCAGGGGTTCTTCTTCAGTCGCCCGGTGCCGGTAGAAGAACTGAGACTTAACTGATGACGTCTCAGCGTGATCGGGCGGTTGTCTGCCCGATCACGACGCTCAGGTACTTAAACCTGTACCCAAGACTTGTACCCGAGCAACTTACTCGTAAGTACAGAAGTAAGCCGTCTGACCTGACAGGCGGACTTTGAAATTCACGTTAGCTTCAATCTCGAAGGATTCACCATTAGTGAAGGTCTGCCACTCTTCGCTGCCTGGGAGCAGAGCGTCCATCTTGCCTGACACGATAGTCATGACTTCTTTCTGGCTGGTGCCGAATTCGTAATCGCCTGGCTCCATAACGCCAACAGTCGCTGGCAGTGTCTCGGTCTGCAGGGCAATCGACATCACCTTGCCGTCGAAATACTCGTTTACTTTTAACATTTTAGATTCTCCTGTGGATCTGGCGGGCGATTATACGCAGGCACTGTCCATAAGCGCAAAATAGACGAGCAAAAGTCCCATCATTTGTGTATACTCCGCCACCCTTTTAAATCAGATCGTCGGGCAACACCGTGTCAGCAGCACCCTGAGGGGTGTTCGGGGTCAACAGATGCCTCATTGAGCATTGCACGGACAGCAGAGAACTGACCGTCAACGGTAAGCCCCTAAGCGATTGTACACAGGTGAAAATATGACCGATTCGAACAGCACAGGCTTTGCGAGCCTGGGCCTGCCATTTCCTGTACTCCGTGTTCTTGAAGAGCTGGGTTACGAAACTCCTTCTGCCATTCAGGCAAACAGTATTCCGCCGTTGCTGGAAGGCAAAGACGTTCTGGGTATGGCCCAGACGGGTACCGGTAAAACCGCAGCATTCGCGCTGCCACTGCTGGTACGTACCAACCCAGACTTCCGCACACCGCAGGTGCTGGTACTGGCGCCAACCCGAGAGCTTGCTCAGCAGGTAGCGGAAGCCGCTAAAACCTACAGCAAGCACATGAGTGGCATCAATGTGACCGCAATCTATGGCGGTTCAGACTATGGTAGCCAGCTGCGTGATCTTAAGCGCGGACCACAGTGGGTGGTTGGTACGCCGGGTCGTGTTATGGATCACCTGCGTCGCGGCACGCTGAGTCTGGCTGACATCAAGGCCGTCGTGCTTGATGAAGCCGATGAAATGCTGCGCATGGGCTTTATTGACGACGTAAACTGGATTCTGGAGCAGGCACCGGCGAAACGCCAGGTCGCTCTGTTCTCGGCAACCATGCCAAAAGAAATCCAGCGTGTCGCTGAAACTCACCTGAACGAACCGGTACAGGTGAAGATTGAATCAAAGACAACCACCAATGACCGTATCCGTCAGCGTTACTGGTTTGTAGGTGGTGTACATAAGAACGACGCACTGCTGCGTATCGCCGAAACCGAAGACTTTGATGCCATGATGATTTTCGTGCGCACCAAGCAAGCAACGGAAGAAGTGGCTGACTTTATGGCCGCGAACGGCTTCCGTTGTGCGCCTCTGAACGGCGACATTCCGCAGCAGCAGCGTGAACGTGCTGTTGAAAAGCTGAAAGCAGGCAAGCTCGACATGATTGTGGCGACCGACGTTGCCGCTCGTGGTCTTGACGTTGAACGCATCAGCCACGTTATCAACTACGACATTCCACAGGATACAGAGTCGTACGTTCACCGTATTGGTCGTACTGGCCGTGCCGGTCGTGAAGGTGAAGCGATTGTATTTGTACGTGGTCGTGAAAAGCGCATGCTGCGTGATATTGAAAAAGCCACGCGTCAGCCGATTGAAGAAATGCCGTTGCCAAGCGCAGCCCAGGTGAATGCAAAGCGTCGCGAAGCTTTCCGAGCGCGTATTATTGATGCTCTCAACACTGAGAAAAATGCACTTTACCGCGAGATTATTGAGTCTGTACTGACCGAGCATCCGGTCGATGCACTCGACGTTGCTGCCGCTTGCGCCAGCCTGATTCAGGGTGACAAAGCGCTGTTTATTGATGAAAAAGCCGATCAGAAAATGCAGGAACGCAAAAAACGTGACCGCGATGATCGTGAACCTCGTCAGCAGCGTGAACCTCGCGACAGAGGTGATCGCGGTAGCCGTGGCCGTAAGGCGACACCAGACATTAATCCGCTGCCATTAAAAGGTCAGCCAAATGTCGATATGGTGCGTTATATGGTTAGTGTTGGCTACGATGACGGCCTGCGTCCGGGTAACCTCGTGGGTGCTGTGGCGAACGAAGCCGATCTCGAAAGCCGTTATATCGGTCATATCGAAATTCTGGAAAATTACTCTATCGTTGACCTGCCAGCGGGCATGCCACCAGAAACAATGAAAACACTGCGCAATGCGCGCGTGTGTGGCCGTGCATTGGAAATTAAAGAGTTTAAAGGCGAGGCGGGTATTCCTGAGCGTAAGCCGGGTGGTCCTAAGCGCCGTGACGGCGGCTTTAAAGGCAAAGGTTCTAAAGACCGTGATTTTAAAGGCAGCCGCGACTTTAAAGACAAGCCACGTAAGCCTCACCGTAAAGGCGGAAACGCGCCTGCACGTAAAGCCGACTGATAAATCTTTTATCGGTTAAATAAGGCGACAGGTTTACTTCGTCGCCTTATCAAAAAGCCCCGGGCAGATGCCCGGGGAAGTCTCAAAACACTGATCGTCTCAGAAACAGCCCCGAAAAAACTGCAAGGTGATTCGAGAGCTGTAATGAGCTGTCAGTGACTGATCATCCATGGCCGCATCGAGGGGAACATCTTGTTGCCTTCCGCGGTATACATCAGATTGCTCCGACGTTTTTTCGCGTTGCAACCACAGTTGCTACCATGCTTGTGGGCATGGCGCTCCTGCTTTTCCTTCTCGCGCGCATGGAATTCACCGGCGGTCATAACCTCGGGTGAGTGACTTGCTTTTTCGTTCGCTTCCATGGCTTCCCGCCGCTCTTTGATCATGCTGGCAATCTCTGGTGGCAACACAATCACCCGCGCAGACATAGTCTGGCATTGCGGGCAGAACGCGGGTTTATCGTGGTGCTCCATCGAAGCCAGTTCCTGGAATACACCGTGTTCAGGACATTTATAGTCATAGAGTGGCATAGTTAAATCCCCTTATTAAAGATCCGGCGCTTTTGGAATATCGATGCTGCCATCGAGGTGTTTCTTAGGCCCTTCGGAATTCGGCTGCACGTCAAACTCGAAGATATCGGTTGGTAACCAAAGCGTCGCACAGGAGTTCGGAATATCAACCACACCACTGATGTGGCCCTGTACCGGTGCACAACCAATGATGGCGTAACCCTGAGCTTCGCTATAACCGAACTGAGTTAAGTAGTTAATCGCGTTATGACAGGCCTGACGATAGGCAATGCTAGTATCCAGGTAATGCTGTTTACCGTCTTCATCAACAGAAATACCTTCAAAAATCAGATAATCGTCGTATTTCGGTACCATCTTACTTGGCTTAAAGATTGGATTTTTAACCTGATACTTCGCCATACCATCTTTGATGATATTAACGCGCATGTGAATCCAGCCCGCCATTTCAATCGCGCCACAGAAGGTGATTTCACCGTCACCCTGTGAGAAGTGAAGGTCACCAACAGACAGGCCCGCACCATCAACATAGACAGGGAAATAGACTTTAGAACCGCGTGTCAGGTCTTTAATATCACAGTTACCACCGTGCTCACGAGGAGGCACAGTACGCGCACCTTCGGCTGCTGCTTTCGCTTTTTCGTCCCCTGATAGGCGACCCATGTGAGCCGTTTCTGCATAAGGCAGTGTCGCCAGTTCGGGGACGCGTTCTGGATCGGTGTCGACTAAAGCTTTTTCACGGGTATTCCACATATCCAGCATTTTTTTGTCTGGCAGACAGCCGATCAGACCGGGGTGGAGAATACCGGCAAACTCAACGCCTGGAACGTGACGTGAGCTGGTCATCATGCCGTTGAAGTCCCAGATGGATTTCTGTGCTTCCGGGAAGCGATCGGTCAGGAAGCCACCGCCGTTCTTTTTCGAGAAGAAACCATTGAAGCCCCACTGGTTATCAGGGAAAGCACCGATGTCCAGAATATCAACTTCGAGAAGATCGCCTGGCTCTGCGCCTTCGACTTTAATCGGGCCGGATAAGAAGTGAACCTGGCTCAGGTCGACATCACGGACGTCGGAAGCGTCGTCGTTATTTTCAATCTGACCACCGGTCCAGTCATAACATTCAACAATGAAGTCATCACCGGGTTTTACGGTTGCTACCATCGGAATGTCCGGATGCCAGCGGTTGTGAACCTGGTCATTTTCATAAGCGGATTTACTGAGATCAATTTTAATGATGGTATCAGTCATGGTTTTCTCCTTAGGTAGCCTTGGGGCTTTTCGGGGTAAATTCCGGTTCGGAAGGGAATTCAGAGTGCGTTTCCGCAAGGGAAACCGGGAGCAGAGTGATCTGTCGTTCAGACAGAACGCCCTGCAGGTGTGTATTCATAGTGTCGTTGTGCGCAGTGAGGTGACGAGCCACCTCGGTAATAACCAGGTCGCGGAAACGACGTTCGATGGCGCGGGCACCGTACTTACGGAATCCGGATGTCATGACGATAAAATCACGAGCCGCCGGTTCAAGTTCAATACTGGTGTTGTGGCGTTTCAGTTGAGAATTCAGCGACTGCTCAAGGCCTTCAACCAGACTCGGCATATCCTCCGATGTCAGTGCAGAGAAGTACTCAACAATGCCAATGCGGTTGATAAATTCCGTATTAAAATGGCGCTCCAGTGCGCGTTTATAAAGACCACTGCGGTTAACTCCGGGAACGGAGTCCAGCCAGCGTAATGACTCAGCGAGGCGACTGCCGACATTACTCGTCATAAACACCAGCGTATTGGTAAAACTGATCGACTTCTGTCCCGACGCCAGCTTCAGGGTGCCGTTGTCGAGGATATTCATCAGACTCAGTACCACCGAGTGGTCTGCTTTTTCTATTTCATCGAACAGGACAATGCCCGGGCGCGAGCTTGTGCCACTGATCAGTTCTTCATTAAGTAAGCTGAGGTTTTCTTTGCTGCCCACATAGCCCGGAGGTGCCCCTGTAATAGCAGCACTGTAGTGGCTCTGTGCGAGAGTATTCATATCGATACGACAGAAAGCATCGCTGCGACCGTGAATCGCCTGCGCAACCTGTCGCACCATTTCGGTTTTACCAACGCCGGTCGCGCCGATAAATAAAGCTGAGAGAAGCGGGCGCCGACGGTCGTTAAGTCCGGCACTGATCACATTCAGTTGCGATTCAAGCCGATCAATCACGGCATCCTGACTACGGATACATGCTTTCAGGTGAGCTGATACTTCAGCCGGCTGAAAAGCGAACCGCGACAGAAGCGGTTGGCTCTGCGATTGTGTCTGTGAACGAATGCGATCAGTGACAAAGACCATCGGCAATCTGGCGATTACTCGCCAGCCTCCATTGAGCGCTCTTCAACGGGCAGAGTACCGACCGGGCAATCTGCTACGCCGACTGTTGTGCGCGTCATGGCTTCGACATCGGCCTGGGCTTTTTCAGCATCGGTTACCCAGGTGCGATAGAACTCGAATGGGCAATCGGCAATGCCTTTGTCACCATCGCCCGAGGCATGAACACCGCTGTATCCACGGTGCAGAAGTTTGAACAAATGATTCTGCGACTGATCGTTTTTACGGGCGTCGCGAATCTGTGACACAGATAATTGGGCGTACTGGACACCCATGTCTTCTTCGCCACATTCGCCGAGTGTACGGCCATCGAAGCCGATCAGAGCAGAGTGACCAAAGTAGGAATAGACACCGTCGAAGCCTGTTGCATTGGCGACAGCTACGTAGCAGTTGTTTGCCCATGCCATGGTTTTCGCCATCATGATCTGTTGTTCTTTGGCTGGGTACATGTAGCCCTGACAGCGAACAATCAGCTCTGCGCCTTTCATGGCACAGTCGCGCCAGATCTCCGGATAGTTACCGTCATCACAGATGATCAGACTGATTTTTAACCCTTTAGGACCTTCACTTACATAAGTACGGTCACCGGGATACCAGCCTTCAATCGGGCACCACGGAATGCACTTACGATATTTCTGAACAATTTCGCCTTCGTTATTGATCAGGACTAGCGTGTTATAAGGCGCTTTATTCGGGTGTTCTTCGTGCTGTTCACCTGTCAGTGAAAAGATGCCCCAGGTATCGGCCTCTTTGCAGGCAGCTGCGAAGATGTCCGTTTCATCACCCGGGATAGTGGCAGCAGTGGCATACATTTCCTCTTCGTCGTACATGATTCCCATGGTTGAATATTCCGGGAATACGACCAGATCCATACCGGGCAATCCGACTTTCATGCCCTTGATCATGTCGGCAATTTTGCGGGCGTTGTCGAGGACTTCAGCTTTACTGTGAAGACGTGGCATTTTGTAATTAACGACCGCAACACCAACGGTATCTGGGCTACTGGAAATATCACCGTGACGCATAATGTTCTCCGCTTAAACAGAAAGGTATTTTGAAATGGTTTCCTGGTCGGCTTCTTCGACCGGTACGTCCAGTACAATTTTTCCTTTTTCAATCACCAGAATCCGGTCAGCGACATCCAGTGCAAAACTGAGTACCTGCTCGGAAACCAGAATCGACAAGCCACGCTGTGTACGTATCTGTTTCAGCGTTTTGGCCATATCTTTAATGATGCTGGGCTGAATCCCCTCGGTAGGTTCATCCAGAATGAGGACATCCGGGTTACTTGCCAGTGCTCGTGCGATCGCAAGCTGTTGTTGCTGACCGCCCGACAGGTTGCCACCGCGGCGATGTTTCATTTCATCCAGCACCGGGAAGATGCTGTAGAGGTCAGATGGAATGTTGCGCTCACCGGTGCTGGTCAGTCCGGTTTCGATGTTTTCTTCTACCGTCATGGTCGAGAAAATCATCCGGCCCTGGGGCACGAAGGCCAGACCAGCACTGACACGCTCGTGACTCTTTAATGGCGACAGTTCTTTGTCCGCCAATTTAACCGTGCCTCCCTTGCTTGGAATCATGCCAATCAGGGATTTCATCAATGTGGTTTTGCCCATGCCATTGCGACCGAGAATGGCGATGATTTCGTTCTCTTTAAGGGTCAGGTTCATACCATCAATGATGGTGCTCTGGCCGTAGGCGACGGAGTAATCGTTTAATTGCAGCATGGTAGTTCCCCTTAATGGCCCAGGTAGACTTCGACGACTTTAGGGTCAGACTGCACCCGTTCCATTGAGCCTTCAGATAAAACCTTGCCCTGGTGAAGCACGGTCACCCGGTCGGCAATGTCGGCAACGAATTGCATATCGTGTTCAATCACAAGTACTGAGCGGTCTTTGGTAATTCGGTGCAGCAGGTCTGCTGTCTGTTTACGCTCAGAGACCGACATACCTGCAACCGGCTCGTCCAACATCAGGAGCTCAGGGTCCTGGATCAGCAGCATGCCAATTTCCAGCCACTGCTTCTGACCGTGAGAGAGCAGGTCAGCTGAGGTATCCAGTTTGTCGCCGAGAAAAATCATGTCGGCGATTTCTTTTACTTTGTCGACGACCTCTTTATCGCGACGGAAGAAGAGGGCACCCCAGACGTTGCGTCCACGCGGGAACGACAGCTCAAGATTTTCGAATACCGTCAGGTCTTCATAGATGGATGGGTTCTGGAATTTCCGACCCACACCGGCGTGAACAATCTGGTGCTCGTTCAGCTTGGTTAATTCTTTACCCTTAAATTTAATCGAACCTTCAGTGGCCTTGGTACGGCCACAGATGAGATCCAGTACCGTGGTCTTACCGGCCCCGTTAGGGCCGATAATGACGCGGATTTCTTGTTCTTCGACGTACAGCGATAAATCGTTCACTGCTTTAAAGCCATCGAAGGACACAGTCAGACCTTCTACGCTCAAGACAAAGTCTTTTGCTGGAATGGATTTCGTTGACTCAAGCATGTTTGCGTTCCTCTTCTGTCCGGGATTCGTCAGTCAGAGCCTCTTCAGGCGAATTTTCTTTGGCAGTGGGTTCCTGCGGACCAGGCGTGGCGGGTGAATCATCCTGAGACTTACCGGACATACGCAGCAGTATGGGTTCGATATAGCGCTGATAGATACCAGCAAGACCATTCGGGAAGGCCATTACAACGCCGATAAACAGAGCACCCATAGCGAACAGCCAGAGTTCGGGGAAGCTTTCCGAAAAGCTGGTCTTAGCCCAGTTAACGAGTAATGTGCCGTACACAGCGCCGAGAATAGAAAGACGACCACCCAGTGCGCAGAAGATCACCATTTCAATCGAAGGAACGATGCCAACGAAGGTAGGCGACATAAATCCGACCTGAAGCGTGAACATTGCGCCGCCGATCGCGGAGATTGCCGCAGCCAGGCAGAAGATAAAGATTTTGAATCCAGAGACGTCGTAGCCAGAGAAGCGAACGCGTTCTTCACTTTCACGCATCGCGACTAATAAGCGGCCGAGTTTGCTTTTAATCACAAAGGCGGCAACGAACAGGCAGATAAACAGTAGCAGCGCGTTGATGTAGTAGAGGATGTACTTCGCTTCGTCAGTACGGATATCCCAACCATGCAGTGTGCGCAGGTCGGTAATACCGTTTACGCCGCCGGTGTAACCTTGCTGACCGATAATCAGGATGGTCAGGATGGCCGCAACCGCCTGCGTGATAATGGCGAAGTACACACCACCGACACGACGCTTGAACATGGCAACAGCAATGATAAAAGCGAAGACAGCGGGCACAGCAATAACAGCGAACAGAGTAAAGCCAAAGCTGTGGAAGGGTTCCCAGAACCATGGCAGTTCGGTGAGCTGGTTCCAGTCCATAAAGTCCGGAATGCCGGGAGTCGACTGAATCGCTGTATTTTCAGGTGACGAGGCTTCCAGTTTCAGGAACATCGCCATGCAGTAACCGCCCAGGCCAAAGAATACCCCCTGACCGAGGCTGAGAATGCCACCGTAGCCCCAGCAAAGAACCAGACCGAGGGCAACGAAAGCGTAAGTGAGATATTTTCCCACCAGGTTAAGGCGGAAGATATCCATCGACAGCGGCAGGATCACCAACAGCAGAACTGCAAGAATGATCATGTGGCTGTACTGATTGCGGGCAATAAAATCGGCAAATTTATTCATCAATTAGACTCCTGCTCAGTGACGTACTTTGAGAGTGAACAGACCCTGAGGACGAAGCATCAGAATGCCGACCACAAACAGCAGGGTGAGTACTTTGGCCATTGAGCCGCTGAGGAAAAACTCCATCGTTGACTGGGCCTGAGAGATGGTGAAGGCCGAGGCGACGGTACCCAGAAGGCTGGATGCACCACCGAACACAACAACAAGGAAGGTATCAACGATATACAGCTGACCTGACGTCGGACCGGTAGAACCGATCATGGTGAACGCAGAACCTGCGATGCCTGCGATGCCGCAACCGAGTGCGAAGGTCAGACGGTCAACTTTCTCGGTATTAATACCAACAGCAGCAGCCATCGGACGATTCTGTACAACGGCGCGGGTTTGTTTACCCAGACGGGATTTCTGCATCATCAATGCAACACCGACGGTAATCACGATCGTCAGGCCCATCACAAACAGACCATTAACCGGCACTTCAACCATGTCGGTTACAGGGTACGAACCCATCAACCAGTCAGGCAGAGTGACGCCTACTTCACGCGCGCCAAATACGGTGCGGTAGAGTTGTTGCAGAATCAGGCTCAGGCCCCAGGTAGCAAGCAGAGTATCCAGAGGGCGGTGATACAGGTGGCGTATCATCGCCCACTCGACAAAGGCCCCGAGAGCGGCCGTGACAAAGAAGGCCACTATCATGGCCAGAAAGAAGTAACTGCCATAAATACTTGGCAGGTAGTCAGCAAACAGATTTGAAATTATGTAGGTAACGTAAGCACCGAGAATCATAAATTCGCCGTGTGCCATATTGATCACACCCATCTGGCCGAAAATAATCGCCAGACCGAGTGCCATCAGAACAAAAACAGAAAACAGGATAAGTCCGGCAAAACCTTGCATAGCAAAGATGGAGGTAAGCTCGGATGCAGAATATTCGGCAAACATGATGTTTCTCCCCGGTGGATCAGAATTCGGTAGCGGCTGGTGGTTACCGGCGCGCTACCGGAAGGGTGGGCTGAGAAAACTCAGCCCGGGTCATGCGTGGGGTTTTACTGGTAACCCTCAGGGAATGGATCAGGCTCGATCAGTTCATCACTTTCATAAACCACTTTGTACTGACCGTCAGGCTCGGCGAGACCGATGCGGGTTTTCGACCAAAGGTGATGGTTTTCGTGAACACGGACATAACCTTCTGGTGCGGTTGTCAGCTCGATACCAGGAGAGGCTTCACGGACTTTATCGATATCGAAAGAACCGGCTTTTTCGACCGCTGCTTTCCATAACCATGGGCCAAGGTAAGCTGCCTGAGTTACGTCACCGATCACGATGTCGTCACCCCAGCGTTCTTTAAATGCTTTTACGAAGGCCTGGTTGTTTTCGTTAGGCAGAGACTGGAAGTACTTCATTGAAGCGTAAATACCTTCAATGTTCTCACCACCAATACCCAGGATTTCATCCTCGGTCACCGAGATGGTAAGGAACAATGGCTTCTCTTTGCCCATGTCGATACCGGCCGCTTTCAGCTGCTTGTAGAAAGCAACGTTAGAACCGCCCACCACTGAGATGAATACAACGTCAGGTTTTTTCAGCTTGATTTTGTTGATCACAGAGTTGAACTGAGTGTGACCCAGTGGGTAGTACTCTTCGCCCACAACTTTAGAGCCGAGTACGTTTTCGATGTGCTTACGTGCAATTTTGTTTGAGGTACGTGGCCAGATGTAGTCAGAGCCGAGCAGGTAGAATTTCTTCGCACCTTTTTCGCGGGCTGCCCAGTCCAGACCTTCAAGAATCTGCTGAGTCGCTTCCTGACCGGTGTAGATCACGTTAGGTGACTGCTCCAGACCTTCGTAGAAAGTCGGGTAGTAGAGCATACCGTTATACTGCTCAAAGACTGGCAGAGCGGCTTTACGTGACGCTGAAGTCCAGCAACCGAAGACGGCCGCGACTTTATCCTGAACCAGGAGCTTCTTGGATTTCTCAGCGAAGGTCGGCCAGTCACTGGCGCCGTCTTCCTGAATGTATTCGATCTTACGACCCAGTACACCGCCCATGGCGTTGATCTGCTCAATGGCAAGCTTCTCAGCCTGTACTGAACCTGTTTCACTGATCGCCATGGTGCCAGTAACAGAGTGTAGAATACCGACTTTAACGGTATCGTCCGTTACTGCCAGCCCAGTGCTGTTCACTTCGTCCGCCAGCGCTGGAACACTTGTATGTGCAAGCATCAGAGCGGCAGGTATTGCGAGTAAATTTTTCAGAAAACCGCGCCGTGCAAGCGCTGTGTTTTCAAAGGTTGGTAGTCGCATAGTCAGGCCTCACTTAGGTAGTTTGTGGTTGCTGTGACCTTTTCAGATTGCCTGTAGCGACGGTTTTGGAACATTCGTTGAACGCTCCACCGGGGTACGTCATTTGACGCATACGAGTTGGCACGGGATATGATTAATATAAGTCGCCAGGATGCGATAACAGATTTTATGAACGCGAAAGCAGATTCATGGATACGACAGCAGATTTCCTGGAGACCGGATGGCAAACCCACAACTACTGACTACCCGCCGTAACTACAATCGCTGGGTTGCCAACCAGACCCTCGAAGACTTTGCGCTTCGGTTTACCGGTAAGAACGCCCGCCGCTGGTCGTCGGCACGGGTATCCAACACCGCACTGGGAGCGATTTCCTTTCTGGCGCTGGAAGCCATCGGGGCTGCGATCACTCTGGTCTATGGCGTCCATGCGGCGCTTCTGGCGACCATGGTGGTGTCGGCCATTATCTTCCTGACGGCAATTCCCATCAGTTATTACGCGGCCCGCTATGGGGTCGATATTGATCTGCTCAGCCGGGGAGCCGGATTCGGCTATATCGGCTCGACGGTGACTTCGCTGATCTACGCATCTTTCACCTTTATCTTTATGGCGCTCGAAGCTGCCATCATGGCGTCGGCCATGGATATCCTCTTTTCGGTGCCCTTGTGGCTTGGCTACCTGATCAGTGCCTTGATCGTGATTCCGCTGGTAACTCACGGTATTACCCTGATTTCACGGTTTCAGCTATGGACTCAACCCCTCTGGTTTCTGCTTCAGCTGGCGCCGTTCGTGTTCATTCTTTGGCAGGAAACTCAGGCCATCAGCGACTGGATCAACTTTGAATCGCCGGTTGCACCGTCAGAGGGCAACGGCGTCAGTCTGATCTATTTTGGTGCCGCATCTGCCGTCATCTTTTCGTTGATTGCTCAAATCGGAGAGCAGGTCGACTTCCTGCGCTTTTTGCCGGAGCCGAAACCGGATCAGCGACTACGCTGGTGGACTGCATTGATTATCGGCGGGCCGGGATGGATTCTGATGGGCGCCATTAAAATCATGGCCGGATCATTTCTGGTTGTGCTGGCACTCAGTCACGGGCTGGGTTACGACGAGGCGGGTGACCCGACCCACATGTACGCTGTTGCGTTCAGCTACCTGACCGAATCACCACTGGCGGTGATGGCACTGACGGGGATTTTTGTAGTGCTCTGTCAGGTGAAGATTAATGTCACTAACGCCTACGCGGGCTCAATCGCCTGGTCGAATTTCTTTTCGCGTCTGACTCACAGTCACCCAGGTCGTGTGGTCTGGTTATACTTCAACGTTATGATCGCCATTCTGGTAATGGCACTGGGTGTGTACGAATCACTCGAACATATTCTGGGTATTTATTCGAATGTCGCTGTGGCTTGGGTCGGTGCGCTCGTTGCTGACCTGGTGATTAATAAACCTCTCGGCCTCAGCCCTAAACATATTGAGTTTAAGAGGGCGTATCTCTACGACATTAATCCTGTGGGCTTTGGCGCTATGGTGCTCGCATCTCTGTGCGGCATTTTGTCATTTACCGGTATCTGGGGTGAGACGGCACAGGCGCTGTCTTCGTTTATTTCTTTATTTACTGCGTTCTTTCTGGCACCTGTTATCGCTCTGATCACCGGCGGTAAATACTATCTTGCGCGTGAGATTATTCCGCTGTCACCAGCCACTGAGCAGTTAACCTGCAGCGTCTGCGAGAACGAATTCGACCGCGAAGATATCGCCGTGTGCCCGGCTTACAACGGGCACATCTGCTCGTTATGCTGCACGCTGGAATCACGCTGCCACGACCAGTGCAAAGAAAACGCACGCTTCAGCGATCAGATTGCCGCGACGCTGACGACCCTACTTCCCGACCGCTTAGTACATCGTCTTAACCCTCGTATTCTGCAGTTTTCGGGTTTATTGACCATTATCGGTGGCATCGTTGGGCTCCTGTTCTGGTTGGTGTACATGCAGGCACCTTCTGATAACAGCATGCAGGCTTTGCTTGGCAGTAGTCTGTTGCAGGTTTACGTATTGTTGATGATTATCGTCGGTGTTCTGATCTGGTTATTTGTACTCGCTAACGAGAGTCGCGAGTTAGCGCTAGATGAAGCCACAAAACAGACGGATCTGTTATCGCAGGAAATTGCTGCGCATGAAGAGACAGACCGTGCTTTGCAGCAGGCGAAAGAATTAGCAGAGGCTGCTAACCTGGCAAAAAGTCGCTATCTCGGTGGTATCAGTCACGAGTTAAGAAGCCCACTGAATTCTGTGCTGGGTTACGCTCAGTTACTCGAAAAAAGTGACGGCCTCAGTGATAAACAGCAACGTCAGATAAGTCTGATCCGCAGTAGTGGCGAATATCTTGCTGACCTGATTGAAGGCTTGCTCGACCTGTCGCGCATCGAAGCCGGGCGGCTTGAGATTCGTCGTGATGAAGTCAACCTCAAGCGCTTATTGAATGATCTCGCCGAAATGTTCCGTCTGCAGTCGGTCGCCAAGGGCATTACGTTTACGTACGAGGCGCCGGCGTATTTACCGGATATGGTACGTACCGACGAAAAACATCTGCGCCAGATTCTCACTAACCTTTTATCGAATGCCGTGAAATATACGGAGACCGGCGGTGTTTCGCTGAGCGTAAAATACCGTAGCCAGGTTGCTGAATTTACGGTAAAAGACACCGGGCCGGGGATCAGCGCAGAAGAGCACAAAAAGATATTCCAACCGTTTGAACGTATTCGCAAACCTGGCCATCCGCAGCAGCCGGGCACCGGTCTTGGCCTGACGATCAGTCAATTACTTGCCGATATTATGGGCGGTGAAATCACACTGAAAAGCGCACCGGGTTCCGGCAGTACGTTCCGCTTAACCATGATGCTATCCAGCATTGAACGAAAAGTTCACCTTGCTGATAAACCCGCAGCGCCGGCACAGAAAATCATTGGTTATGAAGGCGATAAACGAGTCGTACTCACTGTGGATGATGAACCATCACATCGTGGGCTGATCAGTGAGACCTTATCGCCCCTCGGGTTTACCGTGCTCGAAGCCTCCGGTGCCGATGAATGCGAGGCTGTGCTTGGTGAGGCCAGAGTCGATCTTCTGCTACTGGATATTTCGATGCCGGGCCGCAACGGCTGGACCCTGTTGCAGAAGCTACGTAACGATGGATTTTCGGCGCCTGTGATTATGGTATCTGCTGATGCGGAAGACCGGATTTCTGCTGAAGGAAACGGGGCATTTTCTGAACCGGGCCGACGTTTGAATGATGACTATCTGATCAAACCGATGAAGGATCAGGTATTACTCGATAAAATTGCGCGACAGCTGGATCTCAGTTGGATTTATGAAGGCAGCCCTGAGGACGTCCCGAAGCAGGCAAGGGTCGCTCCTCTCACTGATGCGAGGCTACGCGAATTTATGTCGTTTTCTCAGCTCGGCTATATCGCCGGGCTGGAGGCATTGATCGAGGCTTGCGAGCAGGAAGAGTTGGACCCTGATTTCGTCAGAGAGCTTAAGCGCTGTATTACCTCGTTCCGCTTTGCTGACGTCCACGCCATGTGCGCCGCGCGCCTGGATGCTCAATCTCCGAAGTCACAAGATAATACTGATGAGCACAGTATTGGGAGTGAAAAACCATGAGTCCTGAAGCAGGCTCGGCTAAACCCGGTGCTACAACTGCTGGCACTATTCTGATCGTCGACGATACACCGGAATCCCTGGCCTTTATGAATGAGGCATTGGCTGGGGCAGGGTATACCGTTTTAGTCGCTATGGACGGTGAGCAGGCATTGAATATCGCCCGGTTGATGACGCCCGATCTGATTCTGATGGATGGCGTAATGCCTCGTATGGATGGCTTTGAAACCTGTCGTGCTCTCAAGGCATCACCTGACAGCGAAGATGTCCCGGTCATTTTTCTCACCGGGCTGAGCGATAGCAGTGATGTATTAAAAGGGCTTGAGGCTGGCGGCGTCGACTACCTGACCAAGCCGGTCAACCTCGATGAAATGCTGGCACGTGTGCAGGTGCACCTGTCTACGGCAATGAAAACCAAGAGCGCCCGTCGTGCCCTTGAAGAAATGGGACAGCCGGCGTTTGCCTGTGATGTCAACGGAACCTTGCTCTGGGCAACGCGAGTCGCCGAAGAACTGCTGGGAAGCACAGGGGTTGAACTGGCAAGCTGGCAACCGGTATTAAGCCAGGATTTACCTGCATGGTTGACCCGCTCGCCAGAGAGAAATGCCATGCTGCGATTAACGTCCGATCAGGCCGAAGTCAGTGTCCGATATCTGGGTCGCCCGTTACCGGGAGAGTACCTGATGCGCTTCGTATTGAATGAAGAGGTTGCTGCGCGTAAGGCCTTGCAGGCAGCGTTTGATCTTACCGATCGTGAGACGCAGGTGCTGTTCTGGCTCAGTCGGGGCAAAACCAATCAGGAAATTGCGCAAATACTGGAGATGAGCCCCAGAACGGTGAATAAGCATCTTGAGCCTGTATTCCGTAAGTTGGGTGTTGAGAATCGCACGGCAGCGGTGGCCACCGCATTAGCTATCTCTGGGCAACAATAAGTTATCAACCTTGACCGCACCTTAGCCTCTGGTTAGCTTGAGACGTTACTTACTCAGGCAGAGGCCATTGCTCTATGAAACTTTATGATAACCCGCACGCCCCGAACCCGCGTCGTGTACGTATGGTATTAGCTGAAAAAGGCATTACCTATGACCGTGAAGAACTAGATCTCGGCGCTGGTGACAACCTTAAAGTGGAGTTCTGTGCGAAGAACCCATTCGCTAAAGTGCCGGTTCTGGAGCTGGACGACGGCTTGTGCCTGTCAGAAACGCCGGCTATTTGTCGTTACCTTGATGAAGTTTCCGATGAAGGCAGCCTCTTTGGGACCACACCAAAAGAGCGTGCCATCATTCATATGTGGGAGCACCGGATGGAATCTATGGTTCTCTATCCTGCACTGTTTGCCTTCCAGCACATTACGGGCTTCTTTAAGGATCGTATGACGCCAGTCGAAGACTTCGGCAAAGAGAGCGCTAAAAACTTCATGAAGTCTTTGCCTGTTCTGGATGCTCAGCTTGCTAATAACGAGTGGATAGCAGGCAGCCAGTTTTCTATTGCCGACATCACTGCGATTTGTGCCATCGACTTTGCACGCATTGTTAAAGTCCGGGTCGGCGACGAGTACCCCAATATCCAGCGTTGGTACGCGGCAATGAAAGAGCGTCCGTCATACGCGGCTTAAGAGAACTTTTCCGCTCTTTTGGACACGGAAATAGAAGCAACTTTACGGATTAGTTATAAGGGGTAATTATGGCGAATTACGCAATTATCAGCGCCAGCCATCGTGATGGCGCACAAAGCCTGCGTCTGGCACAAGAACTGAACACGCGCTTCTTCGACGGCGGCGCTGACGTGATTGATCTCTTCAAAGCGGACCTTCCATTGTGGAATGGCGAGCGCGAAGCGAATGAGCAGGTCAAAGAAGTACAGAATAAAATTACGCAGGCTGATGGGTTGGTGTTTGTGGTGCCTGAGTGGCACGGCATGGCGCCTGCCGGGTTGAAGAACCTGTTTCTCTGGTGCAGCCATCCGCAGTTTGCGCATAAACCTGCTTTGCTGGTTGCCGTGTCTGGGTCGGTCGGTGGCGCCTTTGTTGTCGCTGAGCTTCGCGGTAGCGGCTACAAAAACTCGCGTTTACTCTGGTTACCAGAGCATCTGATTCTTCGTGATGCCTCTGAACTCTGGCAGGGTAAGGGCCGTGAATCAGATGAGTACCTTGAGAAGCGTGCCCGCTATGCGGTTGAGCAACTCAAGACCTACACTGACGCGCTTGCGCCTCAACGCGAAGCACTCACTGCGGGCCTGGAAGATTTTCCAAACGGCATGTCTTAAGCTTTTTGCCCTGTATTGAGCCCTCAATGCTGAAAGGGCGCTTTAGCTCACTTGACGCAGGTCAAGTGAGCAACAACTAGCTTTGGTGTGCGTTCGTCCCACTGGCTGATAAACACTCCCGCTTTTTTATTCTCCGCTTATACCCGGATTATTCTGCTCATTCCCACTGGTTTCAGGGTTTCAGACTTCAGACTCCGTCGGCCCAGTCCATTTGTGATGGCTCCCTTTTCTGATATCAGTGGATGGTTCCGGTGCATCCATAATGACTCTTTAGTCACTTTGATGGCGTAATCAGACCTTTTCATACATTATTCTGATTGTAGGATTGTCCGACAATCTAACAATGAGAAGCCAGAGCAATGTTTGGACTGTTCAAATCTGCGAAACCACACACCTTAACCATCGAAGGCGTTGGAGAGTTCACGGTAAATCCGAAAGAGACCATTCTGACTGCTGCCCTGCGTCAGGGAGTTCGCTTTCCGTACAGTTGCAAAGTAGGGGGCTGTGCAACCTGTAAATGCAAGCTTCAGGATGGTCAGGTTAAAGAATTGACCTCATCCGCTTTTATTCTCAGCTCTGAAGATCTCGACAATAAGTACATCCTGGGATGCCAATCTCAATTGAAGTCTGACGTGACGGTATTTGTTGATGGTTTGTCTGATGGCACCTCTGTAGCAAGCGTGCAGGAAGGAGAAATTACTTCGATTGAAAAACTCACAGCCGACATGGTCAGCGTCACGGTTACCTTGCCAGAAGAGACCACCTACGTTCCCGGCCAATACGCTCTGTTTTCAACGCCGGCCGTGTCGTCAGGCTCGCGCAGTTATTCGTTCGCTACTCCGCCTCAGGGTAACCAGGTACGTTTTTTCATCCGTGAAGTGCCCGGCGGCGAAATGTCAGGCTGGGCAAATCATCAGGCAGTTGTCGGCGATAAAGTCACCATCGATGGCCCTTACGGTGATTTTTACCTTCGCCAGGGCAGCGGTGAAATGCTGATGATCGCGGGTGGCAGTGGTATCGCACCGGTACTGGCGATTCTCGAAGATGCCATGAACCATAAGATCGACCGGGATGTGACCTTCCTGTTTGGTGCCCGCACTGAAAAAGACCTCTGCGCGCTGGAGGATATTTCCCGAATTTCCCGCAACTGGTCCGGCCGTTTCCGCTTTATTCCTGTACTGTCTGAAGAGCCAGAAGGTAGTAGCTGGGAAGGTCGTCGGGGTCTTGTTACCGATGTGATCCCTGAATTAACAGATATTTCGCAGACCTATATGTGTGGGCCGCCACCTATGTTGGACGCCGCGGAAAAGTGCCTGCGTAACTCAGGCATGAGCGAAAACGGAATTTATTGCGACCGGTTTACCGACCGTTCGCATACCCAAAAAGCCGGATAAGACAGAATTTAAATCTAACATAAAAGAGCATAACGGAAGGAGAATCCTATGTTCCATTACCTCAAATACTTTCTTTTTCACGCCATTGGTCTGCTTGCCGCAGCGGCAATGTTCCTCGGCGCCGACTGGATTATTTATGGTCTGATCGCCATCTTCGGCGGCTATATCGTACTGGACGCTGTGTTGGGGGATGACACAACGACTCCTGACTTTAAACACCCGGGTATTTTGACTGCGCAGCTCTGGTTAGCATTGCCTCTCCTTTCGTTGATTGTCTTTGCCTATTTCTGGCAGGTGAGTGCCGGTGATCTGTTCGGCCTGGGAGAGATGCTCACCAGCCTGACCGGTTACGATGTTCTGGCAGCTAAAGCCGAGGGCACTTGGGTGTCAGATCTGTGCGCTCTGCTTATGACCGGCCTGATGATTGGTATGGTGGGCACCATTACCGGCCATGAACTGACGCATCGTACCTGGGACCCGACCTCAATGTTTATTGGTCGCTGGTTGCTGGCTTTCAGCTTCGATGTCGCCTTCGCCGTTGAACATGTTTACGGTCACCACCGTTACGTGAGTACGACTAAAGATCCTGCCACTGCACCGCGTGGCCGCAACGTCTATTTCCACGTACTGGCATCGACCATTAAGGGCAACATCAGCGCACTTAAACTCGAAGCCGAGCGCCTGCGTAAAATGGGGCATAACCCACTGTCGATTCGTAACTCGGTACTGCGTGGCTACGGCATGAGCGCCATCATCGTTGCGCTGGCTTACCTGGCGGGTGGCGTAGAAACCATGCTGATGTTTATCGGTGCAGGCCTGTTCGGTAAAGCCCTGCTGGAAATCGTGAACTACATGGAACACTACGGCATGGTTCGTAATCCAGAACTGCCAGTGCAGCCACGTCACTCATGGAACACCAACAAGCGCTTCTCGTCATGGACCATGTTCAACCTGACCCGTCACTCTCACCATCACGCTCACGGTGAAGTGCCATACCAGGACCTGCGCCCATACCCAGAAGCACCGACTATGATCAATGGCTACCTGACTACCATCGTCGTCGCCCTGATCCCACCGCTGTGGCACCACCTGATGACGCCAAAAGTGCTGGAGTGGGATGAGAAATACGCCAGCGACGAAGAGAAGGTACTGGCCGCCGAAGCGAACCGTATCAGTGGCATTAAAGCGCTGACAGAGCATGGCCAGGTATCAGCTCAGCAGGCGTAAGCTCAGCAGGTATTGCCAGAAGTAAGAAATCGAAAGCCCCGGAAACGGGGCTTTTTTGTGCGTGCTTGTTAGAATTCGAAAAGTATTTGAAATAGTATCTAGTATGGAATATACTACAAAAATCAAAGTTAGCAACAGGGAGCATGTATGGCACACACAAGACACATTCAAAAGCGTATGAACCAGCGAGGTATCACAGCGGGCTTGATTGATATAGTCAGTCAGTTTGGCGTGGCTCAGGGTGATAAACTGATTTTGAACAAAAAGAATGCTGAAGCAGCGTTGAAAGAATTGGAATCGGTGAAGAAAGGACTTCTCGACATCCATAAAAAAGGAGGTTTAGTGGTGGTAGAAAGCGGTGATGCTCAGATCACGACATACTCGCTCGACAGCTACTCACGTAAAAAGGTTGGAGGCAAAAACAGTGTCCACTAAGTCAATACTGAGTATCATTCTGGAAATCTTACGTGGGAGCTTCGTCCCGTCCGACTCTCTCGATGAAATCAGTCTGCTGATTACTTGGGCGGCATGGAAGCAGCGTAATGGGCAGGAGCCAAAGCTCAGAGAGGCAGCGTTTCTGATTGATTCTTATCGCGAGATGGCTCAAGACCTGGGAGACCATGGTCTTGATGTCGAACGATCTCGTCTGGTTCAGCGATTGTCTGAATCTGCACTGGAGGAGCTGCTTCGGCATATCGCGGCAATCGGCAATGATTACAAAGAAATAGCAAGGTCACTCTGCGAGGTATCTCAGACAATCGACCCACGCTCGCCAACCATATTTCTTAATCAGGGAGTCAGTCAGCAGATTCTTGAATTAGCGAAATATACACAGGCTAAAACTGCTTTCTATCATGACGCAAGCTTGATGGCTTTGTGTGACGTCAAAGAGCCCGATAAAGCCATTTTCTACTCGTCAAATGCCAGGCCTGTTGTTTTCGCAATTACCTATCTTCTGGGAGTAAAACTCGTTTTCTCAGCACCTGAGTTGATTTTTCAGCCGCTGGATACGCAGGATGCGAACCTTAATGCATCGTGTGTGGTATCCATCCCTCCCTTGGGAGCACAAATTACCACCGTAGAGGGGCGAATCCGTTCAGAAGAGGGGGCACTGGAACGAGCAATTAACGAAGCAACAGACAGAGCCGTGGTTATGGTTACTCAGGCCGCTCTCCTATCACGATCTGCTGCCACTATGCGTGAGCAACTGGTACGAAAAAACTGGATCCAGGCGGTGATTAGCTTACCGCAAGGCAGTTTATTACATACCTCGATTCCTCCGGTATTACTTGTTATCGACAAGCATCGCTCAGATAACGACAAAATTGCTTTATATGAATTTACAAAAGGAGAGTTCCGGGCCGATTCAACGCCGCTCGCCGAAATGGTCGACAACCTGGAAGTAGGTAGCTCAGGTGTACTGGTCGACGCGGATCAGATTCGCGAGAACGACTATGACCTATCATTCGGACGATACAAATATGGCAGTGCCACTGCAGCTCTTAAAAGTGCCTCTGCACAGCCATTGAGTCACTTCGCAGATATCATCAGAGCGCAGAATCTGAAGTCAGAGGGTGCTGATGCAAGCGAAGAGGGCGTTTATCTTGAGGCCGGAGCGCGCGATATTGACGAAACTGGCATCCTTAATACTCCAGAAAAGTGCATCAGGGTTGATGATAGTCAGCTGCGCCGTGCAGAAGCTCAGAGATTACAGGCAGGTGACATCTTGCTGGCTGTAAAAGGTAATATCGGCCGTATTGCGCTGGTCTCAGAAAATTGCGCTCATAACTGGATCGCTGGGCAGCTGTTTGTCATTATCAGACCACGATCAACGGTAAGCAGCATCTACCTGTATCGCTACCTGTCTTCACAGCTTATTCAGGCCTACCTGGCTGAAATCGAGACAGGCACAGCCATGAAAGTGATCAAAGCTGCGGATTTACAGAACTTGCCAGTGGAAGTGCCTACGCAAGATCGCAGTGCCGAGGTTGAAGCCAACTTCACTGCTATCCAGCAGGAATATTTGGCCATTCGTCAGCACCGTGAAAAAATCAGCCAGTGTATGACAGAGCTATGGGGACATTCTGGCTGATCCCAGAACAAGACACATACCGTTATCAATGAATTGAATTCAGAGCACGCACTAATTCCACCGGTATTGAGTGGGTGCTCACTAAGGACAAACGAACACTATGAAACTGACCCTCGCCCGTCTTGAGAATCTGCTACTTGCAGCCTGTGACGACCTGCGTGGTAGCATGGATGCCAGCGAATATAAAGAATACATTTTTGGCATGCTGTTTCTTAAGCGTGCCAGCGACTTATTTGATGAGCGCCGTGCCCAGATTAAGAAAGAGCTCGAAGCAAAGGGCATGAGCCCGGAAGACATCAAAGAAGTACAGAATGACCGGGACGAATACCACGGCAAATATTTCTACGTGCCACCCCGTGCCCGCTGGAATGAAGGTTGGGAAGAGACTGAATTAAAAGACGGCAAAGAAGTTGTTCATCAGCGTCCGGCACTAAAGCACCTGAAAACCAACGTAGGTTCCTATCTGAACAAAGCCTTACAAGCCATTGAAGAAGAGAACATTGATGCCCTTCAGGATGTACTCGCAGGTATCAACTTCAACAAAAAGATCGGTCAGCGCACGCTCGACGACGATACGCTTGCCGACTTTATCCAGAACTTCGATAAAATTCCGCTGCACGATGCTGATTTTGAATTCCCTGACCTGCTCGGTGCAGCCTACGAATGGCTGATCAAATACTTTGCCGACTCGGCGGGAAAAAAAGCCGGTGAGTTTTACACCCCGGCCGAAGTTGTGCGCCTGTGTGTAGAAATCTGTGACCCGGATGAAGGCATGAGCGTCTACGACCCGACCTGTGGCTCAGGCGGTATGCTGATACAGATGCGTGATTATTTGCGCGAGAAGGGCGGTGACTCCACCGAACTATCGTTGAACGGGCAGGAAAAAATTGGCACTACCTGGTCAATCTGCAAAATGAACATGCTGTTGCACGGTATCTCTCATGCCGATATCCGTCAGGAAGACACTCTGCGCGAACCCCAACACATGGCCGAAAACAATGAACTGAAGCGCTTTGATCGTGTAGTGGCCAACCCGCCGTTCAGCCAGAACTACATTAAAAAAGACATCAAATTTGCCAGTCGTTTCCCGGTGTTTATGCCAGAAAAAGGCAAAAAAGCCGACATGATGTTTGTGCAGCACATGCTGTCTGTACTGAAACACAATGGTCGCTTAGCGACGGTCATGCCACACGGTGTGCTGTTTCGCGGCGGTGAAGAAAGCGAAGCGCGCAAGTACATTATCGAGCAAGGTTGGCTTGAGGCCATTATTGGCTTGCCGGGTAACCTCTTTTACGGCACCGGCATTCCGGCCTGTATTCTGGTGATGAACAAAGCAAACGCCAGCGAGCGTGATTCGGTGTTGTTTATCAACGCCGACCGCGAATACCGCGAAGGCAAAGCGCAGAATCATCTGCGCCCGGAAGATCTGGACAAAATCATCAACGCCTACCGCGCGGGTGATGATATTCCGGGCTATGCTCGCAAAGTGCCCGTTAGTGAAATTAAAGACGAAAACTACAACTGCAATATCCGCCGTTACGTAGACAACGCGCCACCGCCAGAACCTCACGATGTCCGTGCGCACCTGCATGGTGGTGTCCCTGAAGCTGAAATCGCCGCATTAGCGCATTACTGGGAAAACTACACCGGCCTTGAAACCAGTCTCTTTGAAAAACGGGATCAGCAAGCGCTTGCTAACTCAGGTGAATATCAGGATTTTGCCCAAACGCTGACCGATAAGCGCGATATCGCCCCGCACATTAATGAGCATCCGGGCGTTCTCGCTGCTAATGATCAATTTATGCAGCAGGTCGATACCTGGTGGCAAAACAACCAGGCTATCGTCGAAGCTCTGGCACCTGATGCTGATAACCAACAAGGGCGCATGCGCAACGTCTACGTCATGCGTCGCCAGTTGCAGAAAAGCATCCAGGAACATCTGGCCGACCAGACACTGCTGACGCCTTTTCAGGTGCGCGGTGCCTTCGCCGGTTTTGCCGACGACCTGAAAGCCGACTTTAAATCCATTGCCGCCAGCGGCTGGGGAGCCGAACTCATCCCCGATAACGAGATTCTTGAAAGCCAGTTCCCGAAGGTGCTGGAAGAACAGGAGCAGGCCCAGAGTCGCCTGGCCGAGCTGCAAGCCCTGTTTGCCGCTGCCAGCGAAGACGACTTTGAAGACAACGACGACACCGGTGTGCTACCGACCGACGACGTTGCCAGCAAAAAGGCAGAACTCAAAGAAACCACTGCCGAATGGAAAGCCCAGCTCAAGCTCACCAAAGATCTTGCGGGTAATCTGTTTACCGAGCTGAAAGCCGCCAACAAAATTCCTAAGGGTGCAAAAAAAGGATTCTACTGCAGCGAAGGTCTGACCCAGAAAGACCCGCAATTCAGTAACGGTCTTCGCATTACTACACTGGCAGAACAAAGCCTGTACCAGAGTGAATACACCGACCAGATTAAAACGGCGGTACGCTGCGGCGAACAGGCCATGCAGCGTGCTACTCAACTGGCCAGCAGCCTGGCACGCCACAGTGCGTTAGAGAACGAAGTCAAAGAAATCAAAGCAACGATCAAGGGCATCAGTGCCAAGCGCGACGAGCTGGTGGAATCGGCCCGTAAAAAGATCGACGCCAGCGAAGCCCGCACGCTGATTCTTAAGCGCTTACGTCGTTTGCTGCTGGCACGTTATCAGGGCTACCTGAAAGCCGAACAGCGCCGCTGTATCCGCGCTATCGAAAACCTGTGGAGCAAATACGCGGTAACGGCGAAAACCATCGAAGCCGAGCGAGATCAGGCGTCCGCTCAGTTGCAGGCGTTTTTGGCGGAGTTGGGGTATGAGTGAGTGGGCGAAAGTTCGCTTGAAGGATATTGCTGAAATTAAAATTGGTGGTACACCTTCTAGAACAATATCAGCTTATTGGGCATCTGAGGGACAGGATGGGCATCAATGGTGTGCAATTTCAGATCTGAAAGGTAGGTATATCAGTGAAACCAAAGAAAGAATAACTGATTCTGGTGTAATCAATTCGAACGTTAAGCTACTCAATGCTGGCTCATTCGTAATGAGTTTTAAGTTATCCATTGGGCGAGGTGCGATTTTAAAAAGTCCAATGTACACAAATGAAGCCATTGCAGGGTTTGAGTCAAAAGGTGCTATTAACTCAGACTTTTTATACTATGTTTTACCTCAAGCAGCTTTAAGATCGGTCACAGATGTGGCAGTAAAAGGTGCAACACTTAATAAAGAGTCTTTAGGGAATATTGTACTATCTATCCCTGCTAGTGAGTCTCAACAGGGTTGCATCGCCAATATCCTCCAGACCATCGACGAGGCCATCGAAAAAACCGAACAACTGATCGAAAAATACCAGCAGATCAAAGCTGGCCTGATGAATGACCTGTTTACCCGGGGAATAGGAGCTGATGGCAAGTTACGTCCGCCCCGAGCGCAGGCGCCAGAGTTGTATCATAAAACACCGATTGGCTGGATACCAAGAGATTGGGACTGCGAGTTACTAGATAAAGTTGCAGTGCGAGGCAGTGGCCATACCCCGAGCAAAAGCTTTCCAGAGTATTGGGACGGAGGGGTAAAGTGGATTTCTTTAGCAGACTCACATCGCTTAGATAAGTTATATATCTCAGAAACTCAATTTGAAATAAGTGAGCTTGGTTTACAGAATTCGTCGGCTATTTTGCATCCCCCGGGCATTGTTGTTTTGTCTCGTGATGCCGGTGTTGGTAAAAGTGCGATTACGAAGGCCCCGATGGCAGTGAGCCAGCATTTTATGTGCTGGCGGTGTGATGAAAAACGCATGCATAATGTTTTTCTTTATTACTGGCTTCAGCACAATAAGCGGTACTTTGAAAATATCGCTATGGGGAGCACAATCCTTACTATCGGGTTGTCATATTTTAAAAAGCTTAAAATCGGTGTTCCTTCTGAATTCGATGAGCAGAAGACTATAGCTTCTTCTCTATTGGCATTAGAAGGAAAAATATTTTCTATGCAGAGTGATCTCGCTAAGAAGAAAGAAGTCAAATCCGGCCTGATGCACGATCTTCTGACAGGCAAAGTTTCTGTTTCTGCTGATTTACCGGTTGAACCTGCATCACCGGAGGAAGGAGCCGCCTGATGACCCTACTGGATGCCACGCATATCCCGGATTGGTTGCTGGATCTGTCAGAGTCCTGCGAGCTTGAGTGTAAAAAAGCCGCTGGGCGTGATGGTAAAGGTGAGATTCCACATGATCTCTGGCCGACGGTCAGTGCGTTTGCCAATACCCGTGGTGGGGCGTACCAGTTGGTGGGCCGCGAGTTGCCAACACCGGATCAGGTGTTTGGTGCGACGGGGTTGGCCATAAGCTCACTGGATAACTCGGCGAGCTCCCTAGATAAGACAGCAAGCTCCCTAGATAACACGACAAGCTCCCTAGATAAGGCTGAGAGCTCCCTTGATACGGCAGCAAGCTCCCCAGATAAGACCATAAGCTCCCTTGATACGGACGATAGCCAGTCAGATCAGCAGCTCGACAGTCAGGGACGGTTGCTTTCAGGACTATTACCTGCCCCTGTGATTTATGATCTGAATGAGATTTCAGCCGAGCTGCGTGACCGTCTGCGCCAGCTCTCGCGGGAGCCCCGCGAGAAACAACGCATCAGCTCAGAGGTAATGCAGGGCATTCTGTTATCCCTGTGTACCGGGCATTACATGACCCGGCCATGCCTGGCGGAGCTGGTGAACCGCGATGCTGAGAGTCTGCGTTCTCAATATCTGGCACCTATGGTCACCAGGGGGGAGCTGCAACTGGCATTCCCGCAAAACCCGACAGACCCAAGACAGGCCTACATTGCTGCACCGCAGCCGGTGGCGGCCAATGATGAGGAACTCTTTGATGAGTGAGTACACGGAAGTAGAACAACCCTTTCTGCAGCAGTTGCAGGCACTGGGTTGGGACGTGATAGATCAAGGACAGGATATTCCATCTGACCCTTCAAAAAGTCTGCGCCCGGATTTTCGACATTGGCTGCTACCCGAGGTATTTAACCGCGCGGTTGCTGCGATTAACCCCGGGCAGTCAGCAGGCAAGACTTGGCTGACGCCCAAGCAGTTACAGGACCTGCAGGAACAACTATTGCGCCAGCCTAACCGGACGTTGCTGGAAGCCAATGAAGCGATTCAGGGCTTATTGTTTAAGACCGGCCTGGATATTAACGAAGAAACCGGTGACGAGTACCCGGTGGTGCAGTTGATTGATTTTGCCCACCCGGAAAGAAATGAGTTTACCGCGATCAATCAGTTCCGACTGGATACGCCGGGCTGCGTGAAGCAATTTATCATTCCGGATATCGTATTGTTCGTGAATGGTATTCCCCTGGTTGTGGTGGAGTGTAAGAAAGGCGGCCCCAACTGCGCCAACCCAATGGCTGAGGCGTATGTTCAGTTGCAGCGTTATATGAACAAACGCCCTGAGACATTAAAAGAAGGGTTGCGTGAAGGTGAGCCAAAGTTATTTCACAATAATCTGATGGTCATACGTAGTTGTGGGCTTGAGGCCGACTACGGAACGATTACCTCGGGAGAAGAGCACTTTTACCCCTGGAAAACCCAGTGGCCAGAGCCTGATGAAACCGCTCAGGGTATGAATCAGCAACAGCAGTTGATTAACGGCATGCTGAATAAAACCAATCTGCTGCATATTCTGCGTACGTCTTCGGTCTTTATGACTACGGACGATGGTCATCGTATCAAGGTGGTTTGCCGTTATCAGCAGTTCCGGGCTGCCAATAAAATTGTTGAGCGGCTACGTCATGGTAAAACCGCAGAAGAAAAAAGCGGCGTGGTCTGGCATACACAAGGTTCGGGTAAGAGCCTGACCATGGTCTTTGTCGCACGTATGCTGCGGGCCTCTTCTGACCTTCAGGATTACAAGATCGTACTGATCAATGACCGCACTGAGCTTGAAGAGCAGCTGACGAACACCGCACAACTGATTGGTGGCACAGTGAACGTGGTTGAGTCCCGCCAGGCATTGCGCACTGACCTTTCCGGTGACAGCTCTGATATTAATATGGTGATGGTGCATAAGTTTCAGCAGAACGACCAAAGCCTGCCGTTAGCGGTAGCAGAGGCGCTGGCTACATATCAGGCGATGCCGGGTAAACAGACCTTTGGGGTGGTGAATAACTCCGGGCGCATTGTGCTGATGATTGATGAAGCCCACCGTACGCAGGGCTCTGATCTTGGTGACAATATTTTTGAGGCTTTTCCTAATGCCGCACGTATTGCCTTTACCGGAACGCCGTTAATCACAGAGCGTCATGGTGAAAAGCGCACAGTAAAACGCTTTGGCGAATACATCGACAAATACAAGCTGATGGATGCCGTTGAAGACGGCACGACGTTGCAGATTCTGTACGAGGGTCGCACGGCCGACGCCGCGCTGAACGATAAACATGGTTTTGAAACCGCCTTTGAAAACCTGTTTAAAGACCGAACAGATGAAGAACTGTTGGCGATTAAAAAGAAGTACGGCGCTACAGGCGATATTCTGGAGGCGGAACAACGTATCGAAGCCATCGCCAGAGATATGGTGACGCATTATTTAGAGCATATCTTTCCGAATGGTTTTAAGGCGCAGGTGGTCTGTCATTCGAAACTGGCTGCAGTGCGTTATCAGAAGGCAATACATCAGGCGCTTGTGGAGAAAGTGGAAGCGCTCAAATCAGAGGATGTACCGGACACTGAGCTGATTCGCAAAGTGGAATTTCTGAAAGCGGCTGTAGTGATATCCAGTGATGGCACTAATGAGCCAGCGTATGTCACGGAAGCCCGAAAAGAAGCTCGGGCGATGAAGGCGGTCGATAACTTCTGTGCGGCGTTTTCGTTCGATGATCCAGAAAAGAAAGACACAGGTATCGCATTTCTTGTGGTCTGCGACATGCTGCTGACGGGCTTTGATGCTCCGATTGAACAGGTGATGTATCTCGATAAGAAAATTCGTGAACACACTCTGTTGCAGGCCATCGCCCGCACTAACCGGGTAAAAAAGGGCAAGCAGCGTGGTTATGTGGTCGACTATATTGGTCTGACGAATAACCTGACGGATGCACTGACCCTTTACGCAGCCACCGATGAACAGGAAGAGCTGGCATTGGGGTTGAAGAGTATTCAGTCTGAAGTGCCTGTTTTGCAGGAGCGGTATCAGCGTGTTCTGACTTTGTTCTCACAAAATAAGGTTGCAGGTGTTCAGGATTTTGCCGAAGGCAAACTGCCTGACGTAGAAGCCGATGCAAAAGTGGTGCATGAGGCAGTTAAGCTACTGAAAAACGAAAAATTACGTGCTGACTTTGATGTCTTTCTGAAGAAGTTTCTGAGTAGTCTGGATATCATTCTGCCGCATTCAGCTGGGCATGGTTATCGTATTCCTGCCAAGCGTTTGGGCTACATTCAGCGGGTTACGAAAGAGCGCTACAAGGATGAATCTCTGAACCTGGGGGATGCCGGTCAGAAGGTGCGGGATCTGATCAATGAGCATCTGGTGAGCTTAGGTATTAACCCTAAGGTGGCTCCGGTTGAACTGCTGTCTGAGAACTTTCTTGAACAACTTAATCAGCACGCGGCCGGTAATGCCGAAGCAAAAGCCAGTGAAATGGAGCATGCGATTCGTAAGCACTGCACGGTGCATCACGATGAAGACCCGGCGTTTTATAAGAGCTTGTCTGAGAAGGTTGAGCAACTTATTGAGCAGTATCAGGATCAGTGGGACAAGCTGGCTGAGGAGCTTGAGAAGCTTCGTACCGTTGCTGTCGAAGGTCGTCAGAAAGGCGATGAAGGCATGAGCAAAGAAGCGACAACCTTCTACGAGCATATTGCAAACGAAGCCTTTGGTGGATCTGTGCCCGATAGCGCCACTGCTAAAATGAAAGCGCTGATGGAGTCGGTAGTTGAGGTGCTGCAGCTCAGTATTGGCAGTATCGACTTCTGGCAGAACAGTGATAAGCAGAAGCGTGTGCGCAGTGAGATCAAAACGGCTCTGACACTAACAGGCATTGATCAGCTGAAGCAGAACCGTGAAAGAATCGCAGTCGAGATTATGAAACTGGCGAAGAACCGCCATGACGAACTATTAAAAGGCATGAAAAACTGATGACACCAAGACGTGTGCAGGATATCGACTATCAGTTACTCCCCGGGACGCCACGGGCGACAACAGATATCGTGATTGAGCGGGATGGTTCGGTCGTTGTCCGTGCTCCAGAGCATTACAGCGCAGAGCAGGTGGATGCGGTGGTCGAGAGTAAGCGGATGTGGATCTATCGTAATCTGGCCGAGTGGCGTGATCTGAATGCCACTGCGGTTACGCGTGAGTACGTTAGTGGAGAAACGTTTCTGTATCTTGGGCGCTCTTATCGCCTTCAGTTAGTTTCGGGGCAGGAGAATGATCTGACGTTGAAGGATGGTCGGTTCTGTTTAAGTCGTGAGCTGATCGAAACATCAGGCATTGATGGTGCAAAGCAGGCATTTGAGCGTTTCTACACCGTTAAAGGATTGCAGCGGTTTCAGGATCGAATTGCTTATTTTGCTCCTAAGGTTGGCGTGTCCCCGGCGGCTGTAAAAGTTAAGGACATGGGGTTCCGCTGGGCGAGTTGCAGCAGCAGGGGAAACATTAACTTCCATTGGAAGTGCATGATGGCTTCACCAAAAATTATCGACTACATCGTTGTGCACGAGCTGTGTCACTTTCATCACCGTAATCATAGCGATGCGTATTGGAACGAGGTCGATAAGATTCTGCCTGACTGGCGGGAGAGAAAAGAATGGCTCCGCGTGAACGGTGCGGGGTTAGATGTCTGAGCTCGCTCACCTGTAGTTTTAATTCCAATGCGTCGTCGTGGTTATAGCGTTGTTATCAACTCTGCCCGCGATACGGTCTCAGAAGGCATCTCACCAAACAGTTTTTTATAGTCCTGCCCGAACTGCCCCGCATGCCAGAAGCCCCAGTCCGCGGCAATCGAAGAAATAGGACGCTCCTGATTTTCGGTTGCTAACAGAGAACGTCGTACCTGATTTAAGCGTGCAGTTTTTAAGAACTTCAGTGGGCTGATACCCAGAATACTCTCAAAGCTGTACTGCAGGGTGCGGCGGCTGGTATGTGTGAGTTCGCACAGCTCTGTAATGGTAAGCGGTGCATCCTGATTCATGTCCATCCAGGCTTTTACTTTATCGACTACGGCTTTGCGGTGGGCGTAGCTGGTGGCAGGGCGTTTGGCCGGTGTTTCTTTCTTCAGCAGGTCTAACAGGGTGCGCAGAATCAGATCGCGTTGTAAGCGTTGATGAAGGTCGGGTGTGTCTGGGTTGACTAGTTTGCCGAGCAGTTCGCGTACATGCGCGAGGTCCTGTTCAGGAATCGCCAGACGCGGGTGTTCGTGCAGTGATAACCCCTGAAGATTCAGTTCATCATTTTCTGCGGCGGCCAATAGTGCATCCGTGCGGATCACCAGACCATAAATGTCGAACTCATTCGGTGTGATCAGTTCAAAATCACAGGCGCCGGGGCGGCACATGATCTGGTTGTTATCGACTTCAAGGCCGTTAATCCGGCAATCAGCAGGTTCAGCAGAAATTCCTAACCAGATGGCATCAGGCCAGACATTGCATTGCTGGCGCAGCGCCTGACTGGTGTGTTCTTTAAAGACCTGCATGCCTTCGAGGGCGATCTCATCAATGCGCCCATAGAAGTGGCCGCCGGAGAGCTGGTCGTATTCCTGCTGCCAGTTGGTGAGGTTGCGGGCGTGAAGATCGGCATCACATGCTTCACTCGTATTCGCTGCGCGCAGTGGTTCAGTGCTCTGAGTCAGTGCATCGAGTGTCTGTTGTTGGTGCATTTTCTGCTCCCCGGCTCGGTAACGGTACTGCATCTGTCCGTTATTAAGTCTGTGATCTTCTGTATTACAGTCATCCTAACCAGCTGAGAGGCCCGTGGCATCAGCTTTTCAGACGTTCTGAAAAACTTTGCCAAAATTCGATAGGCCGCTGGACTATCTCTCGCACTACTCCTTCGTATGACACAGCAACAAGTGTTCCCGTCTGGCTCAATAAGGACGGGAAGCGAAGGAAAACTATGAAATACAGCTACACCGCCGGTCAGCAGACCTGGCACTTTGAGAACCTGGCAGAAGTGATGGCGAAGGCCACACCAGCCCGCAGCGGCGACCGTCTTGCAGGCGTGATTGCACGTTCAGCAGAAGAGCGGGTGATCGCGCAGATGGTTCTGGCCGACGTTCCACTAAAGCAGTTCCTGAATGAAGCTTTGGTACCGTACGAAGATGACGAAGTGACCCGTCTGATTATCGACGAGCACGATGCTCAATCATTCTCAGCGATCTCTCATCTCACCGTTGGCGATTTTCGCAACTGGCTGTTAAGCGATATGGCCACACCTGAGGTGTTAGAAGGTGTGCGTGCGGGTATTACGCCCGAGATGGCGGCGGCGGTATCGAAGATTATGCGCAACCAGGATCTGATTCTGGTCGCTAAAAAATGCTATGTAAAAACCGCCTTCCGCAACACCATTGGTTTGCCGGGGCATTTATCGACACGTCTGCAGCCGAATCATCCCACTGATGATGTGAACGGCATTGCTGCCAGTATTTTAGATGGCCTGTTGTACGGCAATGGCGATGCGGTAATCGGTATTAACCCCGCTACCGATAACGTTGCTCAGGCGATCAAGCTGATGAAACTGATGGACGAAGTGATCTGTAAATACGAGATTCCTACTCAGTCCTGTGTGCTCACCCATGTGACGAATACGATTGAATGCATTGAAGCCGGTGCGCCGGTTGATCTGGTGTTTCAGTCGATTGGTGGTACGGAAGCGACCAACTCTTCCTTCGGTTTCAATATCGCAACACTTGCCGAGGCACAAGACGCCGCACTCAGTTTAAAGCGCGGTACCGTTGGCAATAACGTTATGTATTTTGAAACCGGGCAGGGCAGTTCGCTGTCGGCGAATGCGCATCATGGGTTGGATCAGCAGACCTGTGAGGTGCGTGCTTATGCCGTCGCGCGTAAATTTAATCCGCTGTTAATCAATACCGTTGTTGGATTTATCGGCCCGGAATATTTATTCGACGGTAAAGAAATTATCCGTGCCGGTCTTGAAGATCATTTCTGTGCAAAATTACTCGGCCTGCCGATGGGCTGTGACGTCTGTTACACCAACCATGCCGAAGCTGACCAGAATGATATGGACAATCTGCTGACCCTATTGGGCGTCGCCGGTTGTTCGTTTGTGATGGGCATTCCTGGCTCTGACGACATCATGCTGAATTATCAGACCACCTCTTTTCACGATGCACTTTACGCCCGACGTGTGCTGGGCAGTCAGCCCGCGCCTGAGTTCGCGCAATGGCTTGCGCGTATGCAGATCATGGGTGATGCCTTTGTATTAAATGACGCTTTACCTGAGGCATTTGCCCGTTCGCTTAATGCACTACCACCTGTTGCCGGTCAGCACTGAGGGGATGACGATGAAAAATAACTCAACTGGTGTTGTAGAGAATCCCTGGCGTCGTCTGCGCGAATTTACCGATGCACGTATCGGTTTAGGGCGTGCAGGTGTCAGTCTGCCGACCAAAGAATTACTCGAGTTTCAGTTATCGCACGCCCGTGCCCGTGATGCGGTGCATTTCCCGCTGGATTGCGACGGGCTGATCACAGCCATTGAAGATTCTGAGGTGATTAATAGCCGTGTCAGCGATATTCATCGTGTGCACAGTCGTGCGTCTGATCGGATGGAATACCTGCAGCGCCCGGATTTAGGACGTCGCTTGAATGAGCATTCCCGCAGCCTGTTACAGCATGACATTTCATCACCTGAAAGCAGCGTCAGCAGCGAACATGACCTGGGCATTGTGATTGTTGATGGCCTTTCGTCCTTAGCCGTACAGCAGAATATCGTGCCGTTTCTCGAGACGTTATTGCCGCAATTAAACGAGTACTCACTGGCCCCCATCACTATGGTTGAGCAGGGCCGGGTAGCGGTGGGCGATGAAGTTGGTGAGCTACTGAATGCTCGTTGTGTGATTGTTTTAATCGGCGAACGCCCGGGGCTCAGCTCACCGGATAGCTTGGGCCTCTACCTGACCTATCAGCCGCACGTCGGCCTCACCGATGCTGCCCGCAACTGTATTTCGAATATCCGCCCGGCAGGGCTTTCTTACGCAGAAGCGGCCCGTCGTACTCAGTATCTGCTGGATGAATCCCGTCAGTTAAAACTGTCGGGCGTGAACTTAAAAGACCGAACACAGGATGACGTGATTGCAACGGTATCCGGCAATAAAAACTTTTTAATTTCTTAACCCATTTAAAACCTGAATTTTAAACCTGAATTTTAAACCTGAATTGAAAACCAACTTTTAAATTATCTGAAAACGGAGAGACCATTATGTCTGCACCTAAAGTTAATCAGGAGTACCTGGCTCAACGCCAGTTAAAGCGCGGTACCGCCGGCTGGATTCTGCTCGCAGGTCTTGGCGTATCGTATGTGATTTCCGGCGATTTCGCCGGCTGGAACTTTGGCCTCGCGGAAGCGGGCTGGGGCGGCTTTGCCATTGCTGCCGTATTGATGGCGATTATGTATTTAACACTCGTGTTGTCGCTGGCTGAAATGTCGGCGGCGATTCCTGCAGCGGGTGGCGGTTATTCGTTTGCTCGTCAGGCGATGGGGCCAGCAGGCGGTTATTTAACTGGTCTCGCGGTACTTATTGAATATGCGCTGGCACCTGCGGCGATTGTGATATTTATCGGTTCGGCCTTTGAAGAACTGACCGGATTAAATGGCCCCTTGGTATACGCTGGGTTCTATCTGGTGTTTATTGGTATTCATCTGGCCGGTGTCGGTGAAGCCTTAAAAGTCATGATGGTGATCAGTGCTCTCGCGGTATTCGCGATTCTGGCGACAGCGGTTGCTTTAGTTGGCGATTTCGACGCCAGCCGTTTGTTTGATATTGCTCCGACCGCAGCAGCTGGTGCATCAGAAGTCCTGCCATTCGGCTGGTACGGTGTGTGGGCGGCGTTGCCGTTTGCCATGTGGTTGTTCCTGGCAGTAGAAGGTGTCCCTCTGGCGGCAGAAGAATCTAAGAACCCGGCGAAAGATGTTCCCAAAGGTATTATCGGTGCCATGGTCTTCCTGCTGTTTACTGCGCTCCTGGTTGTGGTTCTGCTGGCGGGTGCAGCGGGTGCTGAAGCTATGGGTGGCAGTGCGGTGCCATTGGTTGATGCTCTGAAAGTAACTGGTAATGAAAATCTGGCGACAGCGGTGAACGTACTGGGTCTGGCGGGTCTGATCGCGTCTTTCTTCTCGATTATTTACGGCTACAGCCGTCTGGTATTTGCCCTGTCTCGTGCGGGTTACCTGCCGAAGTCACTGTCGGTGACAAGTGAGCGTAAAGTGCCATCACGTGCGTTAATCGTACCGGGTGTTCTGGGCTTCCTGGCTTCCTTGAGTGGCGAAGGCGATCTGATGCTGGCCATGGCCGTTGTCGGTGCAACTGTGTCTTATGCCCTGATGGCCCTGAGCCACATCCTGCTGCGTGTACGCCAGCCAGACATGCCACGCCCGTATAAAACACCGGGTGGTGTGGTGACCTCAGGAATTGCGCTGGTGCTGTCGCTGATCGCTCTGACCGGTGTGTACGCTTTCGATCCTCGTGCGTTCTTCTTCACTGTGGTGCTGTTTGTGATCGGTGCAGCGTACTTCTTCGGTTATAGCCGTAACCATCTGGTTGCTAAGACCGCGGCGGAAGAGTTCGCCATGCTGGAAGCGGCCGAGCATGAGCTGGAAGATGATGCTGAAGCAACGCCTTCTATGGCGACGGCCAAAGCGGCGTCATAACTCACGCAGGCAGCTTTAATCTGCTTATCAAACAACGCTCTGGTGCTTAGGTCTCAGGGCGTTTTTTATATCCCTTATACACATACGTGCTTGCCTGAATTGCATCTCCAAGCCGGGCTCCGTACCATGCCGTTTTAACCGATTCTGAGCCTTCCCGCTTTTGTCTGATTCTCTGCACACTCACTACAGAACTGCGCAACTGACGCAGGAGCAGCAAGCCGTCGTTGCCCATAAGCAGGGGCATGCACGTGTGATCGCTGTGGCCGGGGCAGGGAAGACATCGACACTGACGCATTTTATTCAGGCGCGTCTGCACGATGGCGTACCAGCGCGGCGCATGCTGGTGCTGATGTACAACAAAGCGGCGCAGGAAGATTTTCAAAAGCGTCTGACATCACTTGTCAGTGGTCAGCCGCTTCCCCAGATTCGTACATTCCACTCATTGGGTCTGAAAATTTATGATCGCCTGATCACTATGGGGGCACTGCCACAGTGGCAGGGTAAGGTCCTGTCAGACGGAGAGACCGAGAACATTGTCTGGCGTTTGCTACAGGAAATAGCAGACGATGACACGCGTCAGGATATTCTTTCCCAGCGCCGCAAGTGGGTAGAGCCCGCGATGGCATTTCTCGATCTGGTTAAGTCAGGGCTATTGCCCGCAGCGGATGTTCTGGAAACCCTCGATTACCCACCAGAGTGCCGGATCTTCACTGAACTCTTTTACCGCTTTGAAGACTGGCGCCGGTCGAATTACCGCATCAGTTACTCTGACATGCTGTACGACCCTGTGATGTGCTTACGATCGCATCCTGAGTTGGCCGATCACTTTGGCGGTCACATGCAATGGATACTGGTCGACGAGTATCAGGACATCAACGATGTTCAGCAGGCGCTTCTTCATATGCTCTGGGGTGGGCGCGGAAATGTCGTCGTGATCGGTGACCCGGATCAGACGATTTATGAGTTCCGTGGCTCAAAACCCGAATTTATCGTAAGCCGGTTTGCGCAGGAGTTTGGCGATGTAACGACGTATCAGTTGCCGCATACCTTCCGCTACGGGCATGCTCTCAGTTTCTGTGCTAATCACCTGATTTATCACAATCGCGATCGTGAAGCAGTTACGGGTCTGTCGCATTCGACGACGCCCGATACGCGGGTAAAACTGCACCGGGTGCGGAATGAAGCTGCTTTCAGTATTAAGTTAATCCGGGATGCCATTGAGCAGGATGAGAACGCAGAGATTGTCGTTATCCACCGTATCTGGTCGTTGTCGGCGGCATTGGAGCTTGGTCTTCTCAAGGAAGATATTCCTTATCACCTGGATCACAGTCGTTCGGTTCTTGAGGCCTGGGAATTACGCATTTTCTGGTTATTACTGGAGATTGCGTCCGGACGTTTTGCAGAGCGTTCAGTCCGCAGTCGGGAAGACAGTTGGCTGCACATACTGACGACGCCTTTTCCAAAAGTAAGACGAGCACTCCTGGAACGTATTGCTCAGAAAATGGGCGCTGTTACTCATGGTTACGGCGAAGCCTTGATTGAGGCGCTTCCGGACGATCTGAGCAAATGGCAGATACAACAACTTGAAACGCGTGCGCAGATTATTTCAGCCGCAGAACTGACCAATATGAAGGGTTGGCGGCTGCTGAAAGATTATGCAGAGCAGACTGAGCTGGAAGAGGGCATTCGCGATAATGCCTTCAGTGCACAGCAGAGCGATGATCGCATAGAGACCATCCGTGCGTTTATGAGGTATGCGAGTAGTACTGATCTCAGTGCGGGTGAACTGTCAGAGCACTGGAGGTCTCTCCTGCAAAAGGTAAAAGCGCAGAAGAATCAGTCCGACCATAGAGTCACACTCACCAGTGCGCACAAAAGCAAGGGTAGGGAGTGGGATACTGTGATTATCCCGGGCCTGAATGGCCAGTACTTCCCGTACCACCCTGAGGGGGAGTTCACGACTGCGGCGGACATCGCCAGTGAGCGCAGGCTTCTCTATGTGAGTATGACCCGGGCGCGTAAACAATTGCATCTACTCGCTCCGGACACGCCTGACAAGCCATTGCGCGAGTGCTCAGACCGCGAGATGCCCAGCACCTTTGAGCGGGAACTGGGGGTTATCAGGTCAAAAGAGCTGCTTGAGACAATAGCGCGCGGGGATAATACCTATGTGCTCCGCGGTCAGGACGGCTATCAACCACAATGGCTGGGGACGTACCTGGCGCACCTCGGCGCCGGGGATCTGGAAGTACGTTTTGAAGTACCAGTTTCGTCGACCGCCGGGCAGGTGAAACGCCCGGGCGGTGTGATCGACAGCAAATTCAATGATGATAAAAAGTTGACCAGAATTGTGCATGACACCCTGGGGACAGGAATTGTTATCAGTGAGGACAGCGATTACCTCAAAGTCCGTTTTGACAGTGATTCCAGGGTGCGAACACTCTCAAGAAATGCCGTCATGGACAAAATCCGCTTGCTGTGACGGTTTTCCTCAGCGTGTGGCTTGTTATACTGGGGCCACATTCAGCCCAGCCGGGCAAACAATTACGGGAAACACTATGACCATCGAACAAAAGAAAGTCGTTACTATTCACTATAAAGTCACTGACGTTGCCAGCAACGAAGTGATCGACTCTTCAGAAGGTGGTCAGCCAATGACGTACCTGCACGGTGCGCAGAACATCATTCCAGGCCTGGAAGCTGCGCTGGAAGGCAAGCAGGTGGGTGACGAGCTCGACGTAACCATCGCTCCTGAAGATGCTTATGGCGAATACAGCGATGAGCGTATCCAGAAAGTACCGCACGAAGCTTTCCAGGGCGTTGAGAAAGTAGAGCCGGGTATGGCATTCACTGCTCAGACTGAACACGGCCCAATCAACCTGATCGTGACTGAAGTTGATGAAACTGAAGTGACTGTTGATGCAAACCATCCGCTGGCAGGTAAGTCACTGGCGTTCTCTGTAAAAGTTGAGAGCATTCGTGAAGCGAGCGAAGAAGAACTGCAGCACGGTCACGTGCACGGCGAAGGTGGCGTTCAGCACTGATCTTCGTATGACAGAGCAGGCCAGGCGCTGGTCTGCTCTTCGCTAACTTCTCATCCCTCTGTCAAAGCCGACAAATTCAGACCCTCCCGCCTTATTTACCAATACTGTACATCTCACTGCACACCACTGGTGCGCCCCTCTGAAATACCAGTAATCATGCACCATTCGTCAGCATTAATTTGTACATCAATCTTGATCTGAGTCGTATTTTCTCTGTGAGAACTGAGACCTTCTGCGCCACCGGATTGAAGCCTTAACAAGCTGTGATAAATTAAAAGTCAGACGGTAGAAACAATCTGGAAATTTGTTATTACAACGGCAACTTTTCAGAAAGTAGGCTGTCTTCAAGCATGCCCTGTTCAACAGGTTGAACATCTGGAGGAAATGCAAATGAGAAAAGGTAAAATAGCGGCGTACCGTCGCAAGTCAATGGTATTTGGTGGTCTTCTTGGTGCCGCCTTTGGCGTTGTAATCGGCAGCATGGTGGGCGCGTCCCTTGAAGCTGCACTAACAGGCTTCTTCGGTGGTCTGATCCTGGGAGAGATGATTACGTACGGTCGTACCTTTCCGGTACATCATCACCCTCACCAGACAAAAAAATAAGAATTCTGCGCAGCGGTCTTGGGCAGGCTGCTGCGCCTGTTATTATGTCCTGGCACTGACCACACAGGACGAGTTACCTACGCATGCCCGTCGCCCCGGATCTTCCCGAGAAATACTACCTCGATAACTTTTATTTTGTTCTCAATCATGTCGCGCAACTTTACGCAGACATTATTAATGAGGACGAGCGTACCTTTTACGACGATTTTATTGCGCTGTCGGAAAGTGCACAGTGTCTATATGCTCGCTTGCTCAGTCGCCGTGGGGACTGGTTCAGGCGTGACAAACTGGCGTACGCAGAAATCCCCGATATCACTGCCGCAGCAGTCGAATTGCAGAGCCAGCGTTTTCTCGAAATCTATGACCTTCAGTCGGGCGGATTGCCCCAGGAAGATGACTGGCTGAATCTGTTCACGCGTCAGGAACTGGCCACAGCCATACAGACGTCTACCGGTCAGAAAGTGCCAACGTCGCTGCGCAAGCAAGAGTTGCTGGCACGCTTCGAGGAAAACAGCGAGAAGCTCGTTGCCGGTCTGCCTGACACGGAGATTTATTGCGTTTACGGAGAGCAGGAGCTGGACACCTTCCGGCTGCTTTTTTTTGGCAATCTTTATCAGGACTTTACGGAATTTGTACTGCGGGATCTGGGGATTTACCGATACGAATCATACAACCTCAACGTTGCCAGTCGTTGGTGCCATCAACGTAGTGATCTTGAAGCACACCGGCTTTATTACGCTTTGCGTGAAGAGGCCGGAGACCTGAAAGATCACAGCGCAGAAAGCTTGTGCCGGATCGCCGACAGCTTGCCGGCATCCGAAGAGCCCACTCTCAGGCGGCGACGTCATCGCTTTCTGGTCGATATCGGACGCCAGGTAGAACGGCTGGGGTATTCTGATGACGCTCTCACTATCTATGAGCGCAGCATGCGTCACCCGGCCCGGGAGCGCCGGCTTAGGATATTAGTTGCGCAAGGACAGCAGGAAGACGCTGATAAGCTTGCGTTCGCCATGGCGAAGGCTCCCTTCAACGAAGAAGAGCACCAGTTTTTACTCTCATTTGTGCCGCGAAAAATGAAGCACAACCATGAACTGTGTCAGCGTCTTGCAGAGCGGGTGTCGGCTCCCTTGGAAGACGTTATGACTATGCCGGCTGAAACGCGATTATCGCTTGGTGTTGAGCGCGCAGTGGCTGCTGCATTTGAATCGGAGAACCCCGGTGACCGGCTGGTGTACTGCGAAAATCTGTTAATTCCTGGGATGTTCGGCCTGATTTTCTGGTCGGCTATCTATGCTGAAGTCCCGGGTGCGTTTTTCCACCCATTCCAGATCCGGCCATCAGACCTTTATGAAGCGGACTTCGTGACATTGCGCCAGAAAGAGTTTGATGTCTGCTGGCAGGCATTAGAATCCGCTGACAGTCTTTTAGAGAGAGCTTCAGAAACCTATCAGCAGAAGCAGGGCATCGCGAATCCGTTTGTGCATTGGGCGGTGCTGACCGAAGACCTGATTCGTTTGTCTGTTGAGCGCATTCCTGTGGCCGTGTGGCAGGGTGTATTTCGTTTTATGCTGCAAGATCTCAGACAGCATAAAGCCGGCTTGCCAGACCTGATCCGATTCCCCGCGAGTGAGGGCTTCGAATTATTGGAGGTAAAAGGGCCGGGAGACACCTTACAGAAAAATCAGAAAGTCTGGTTCGCCGAGTTCGAACGCTTAGGCATTCCAGCCAGGGTGATTCGTGTAAAAGACGACCCCACCATTATGGGGGGGCGGTCTGACTGACGCAGAGCAAGGAGAGGAAAGTCCAGAAGACTGACTCCCGGACTGACTCCCAGGTCAGGCGGCTTTAACGCCCTGACTGATGGCGATATTCAGTGCAGTCACAATCGACTCCAGACTGGCTGCCAGTGTGTCGCTGTCCTGAGCTGCTGCTGTGAAGCGCTGCCCTTGCAGGCTGATCTGAACAAACGCCATTGCCTGCGCGTCTGAGCCCTCGCCGAGAGATACTTCTTCAAACTGTACAACCTGAAGATCTATTCCGGTTGTTTTGTGCAGTGCATCACCAAAGGCACTGATACTGCCGCTGCCTTTACCGTGCAGAGTGATCAGGTTCTGACCGTCATTCAACGTCGCCTGAATCGTATGGTGCAGGCTGTCATGCTCGGTCTGATAGCCCGACAGTTCGTAGTGGCCGCCACGAGGCATAAAGGCCTGACGGAAGATGGCGACAATCTCATCACTGCTCAGCTCACGAGCTTCACGCTCCGATGCTGACTGAATGTGCTGCGCCAGTTCTATCTGCATCCAGCGTGGCAGAGTCACTCCTAACGCCTGTTCGACGATATAACTGGCGCCACCTTTACCCGACTGGCTGTTCACGCGGATAACCGACTGGTACGTACGGCCAATGTCCTGTGGATCAATCGGCAGGTAGGCGACATCCCAGTGCTCTTCCTCGCTCTGCTGTGCAAGACACTTACGGATAGCGTCCTGGTGGCTTCCTGAGAAGGCCGTATAAACCAGCTCTCCCAACCACGGGTGGCGTGGATGCGTTTTAATGTTCGTGCACTCTTCGACGGTCGCAATGATGTCGTCAGCAATACTGATATCCAGCTCGGGGTCGATCCCCTGGCTGTAAAGGTTCATGGCCATCGTCACTATGTCCATGTTACCTGTGCGTTCACCGTTACCCAGAAGCGTCCCCTCGATGCGGTCGGCGCCAGCCAGTAAGGCAAGTTCTGCTGCTGCGACGGCACAACCACGGTCATTGTGGGTGTGAATGCTCACGGTAATGCTGTCACGGTTATCGACATTGCGGCAGAACCACTCAACCTGATCAGCAAAGACGTTCGGCATGGCAGACTCTACCGTGGCCGGCAGGTTGATGATGGTTTTGTTTTCTGGCGTTGGCTGCCAGACATCGATCACGGCATTACACACTTCTGTGGCAAATTCGACTTCGGTGCTTGAGAAGCTTTCCGGTGAGTACTGGAACACCCACTCCGTATCAGGAAATTTTTTCGATTCTTCCATCACCTTCGTTGCACCTTTGCGGGCAATGTCGATGATGCCACTTTTCTCGAGCCCGAAAACTTTGTTGCGCTGCACGGGCGAGGTGGAGTTATAGACGTGCACCACAGCCCGGCGTACGCCGCGCAATGCTTCGTAGGTGCGTTCAATCAGTTCATCGCGTGCCTGTACCAGTACCTGAACAGTGACATCTTCTGGTATCTGACGGGCTTCGACCAGCCAGCGGGCAAAGTCGAAATCAGGCTGTGACGCTGATGGAAAGCCGATCTCAATTTCTTTAAAGCCCATGCGTACCAACAGGGCCCACATCTGTTTTTTCTGCTCAACGGTCATGGGATCAATAAGCGCCTGGTTGCCATCACGTAGATCCACAGAACACCAGATTGGCGCTTTGCTCAGGGCGTTCGATGGCCACTGGCGGTCGTCAAGCGTCACGCGCGGAAAGGCGCGGTATTTGGTGTGATTGAAGCGTGGGTTCGTAGGCGTCGTCATTGTCGTATCCGTTATCTGTCCGTTGGTTCTGAATGGGTAGTTTCAGTTGGTTTCGAGACTGTCTGGCTGGCCTGTAACTGCCTTTTGAGTGTTACTTCGGTCAGCTTTTTGAGCTTCCCGCCACCGGGCTCTGATTGGAGTCACCGGCTGCCTTCACAGTATGGATATAGTGTATGCCTGTTATTGCGAAGAATGATTGCAAATGTGCCTTTGAAAACCATTGATCGGGCAATAAGTATCTGTAATTATAATATTTATTGGTTAAATATTGCTTTTTAGGGTGAGTCGATGGCTAAAACAACTCCTGTGGTGCTTGATCGCACCGACCGACACCTCCTGGAGCTCCTGCAGCAGGATGGCAGTCTCAGTAATCTTGAGCTTGCCGATAAAGTCGGCTTATCTCCGTCGCCGTGCTCGCGCCGTGTGAAAGCGTTGGAGGATAGCGGGCTGATTACGGGCTACCGGGCGCTGTTAGACGCCCGTAAGCTTGGCCTCGACCTGCTGGCACTGATCAATATCAGCATGGACCGTCATACCCCAGAGCGTTTCAATAACTTCGAGGAGAAGCTGACCGCCTGCCCGGAAGTGCTGGAGTGCTATCTGATTACCGGCCAGTCAGCCGATTATGTGCTTAAGGTGCTGGTAGAGGACATGGACGCCTATCAGCAGTTTCTTTTGGGCACCCTGACACGGATTGAAGGCGTCAGCGGCGTACACTCTTCATTTGTAATGCGTAAAGTTGTGGACCGTACTGCGATTCCAATTCCCCGATAGGGTCTATACTTCGGGATACATTACAGAATCTGAGTGTCGCCAGTGACTTCGATCGATAAAAAGCTCACCCTTCAGGTTGTAATCTGGAGCCTTCTTGCCGGACTCGTTTTCAGCGGCATACAGATGGTGGTGGACTATCGCGATGCACAGAAAAATTTTGATCAATCTGTTAATACCCTGTTAGAGCGATCTACCTCTACGGCTGCGCTGGCACTGTATAACTATGATCAACGCAGTCTGACCGCAGGGCTCGATAGTATGCTCACCCACCCTGGGGTTGTTGCTGCCCAGGTCAGCGAAGTAAATACTGACTTTATGATCCGTCAGGGCAGTGTGTCTGGTCGTCAGGAGTTACTGGAATTCACCACCGAGCTCTTCGTGCCTCAGCAGTATCGCACGGCCAACGCCGCGCCGCCGTCGGTCATTGGGGAAGTCACGCTTTTTGCTGACAAATCTGAGATCAACGCAGGTTTCGAGCGCCGCGCAATCATTGTGCTTCTGGCAGATCTGGGCCGCACAGTAACACTGATCGTTGTTCTTTTGATTGTACTTCGTTTACGTCTGACTGGGCCGGTCCGACGCCTGACCCGGCGCTTGATCGAAACCGACATTCATAGTCCTACTCAACTTAATATCGAAGTCGAGGAGTCGCTGGCTGGTACAGAGCTGGATGACCTGACATCGAAGATGCGTGATCTCTTATCGGCGATGCAATCGCAGATGGAGCGGCGACAGGCCGCTGAGCAGAAAGCGAAGCAGTTGAATGAGCAGTTGGAAGAAAAGGTACATGCCCGAACGCGCGAACTGCACGAGAGTAATACTAACCTGCAAGCCAGCCTTGATCAGTTGCAAAAAATGCAGGCGCTGCTTTTGCAGGCCCAGCGAATGGCCTCTCTGGGGCATCTTGCTGCCGGCGTCGCTCACGAAATCAATAACCCTGTCGCTGTGGTGTACAGCAATATCGCGACGTTGAGTGAATATCTCAGTGAGTTGATCAGCCTCGCCGAAGAGTATCAGCATGCCGAAGATAAAATTAACGATAACGAATTGCGCTTAGCGCTGGAGAAAATGCGCGAGGCGATTGACCTGGCCTTCGTGAAAGACGATGGGCCAGAGTTAATTTCAGCATCGAAACATAGCCTTGAGCGGGTCAGGAATATCATCAGTGAATTGAGAACCTTTGCCGATTCTGACTCGCTCGAGCGTGAGAAAGTGCGGCTGAATGATCTGTTGCGCGAAGCTGTGCGCACAGTCGATGGCTGCCAACGGGATGAAATCCGACTGATCAGTCTGGTCGACGAGGATCTTGAGGTCGAGGTTGTTCCATCTCAGGTGAGACTAATCCTCGGCAAAATACTGGAAAATGCCTGTGAGGCAATGCCAGCGGGGGGCAATATCGAAATTGCTTCGGAAGTCGATGATGCCAACATCAACCTGGTGATCAAAGACAGTGGCTGTGGTATGGATTCGGGCCAGTTGGAAAAAGCGATCAACCCTTTCTATAGCAATAAGGCCGTCGGTGAGGGAACCGGCCTGGGCCTGACCGTCGCCTACAACCTGATGTTAAATCAGGGCGGTGAATTGAGCATGGCCAGTGAGGAAGGTCATGGCACTATGGTTGTTCTTAAGTTTCCCAGAGATAATGTGCTCTTCTGAAGCGCTCCCCTGATTGAACCCATCTCCCGGTTAGGGTAGTTTCCAGCTGAACTGCTCTGACAACGGAAACACGTCATGTCTAAAAAATCTTCATCTGGTGGCCTGGTTTACTCCACTGAATTTGGTCGTGCCTGCCCGGGTTGCGGCGAGCCTGTTGATCAGTGTGTCTGTGATCAGGAGCAGGTGCCCGAGGGCGACGGTATTGTCAGGGTCGCGCGTGAAACCAAAGGTCGCGGCGGCAAGGTCATGACTCTGGTGTCGGGCGTGCCTCTTGTTGGTAGTGAGTTGAAAACACTGGCAAAAGAACTGAAAAAGAAGTGTGGTACGGGCGGTGCTCTCAAAGATGGTGTGATTGAGATTCAGGGCGAACAGCGTGATCTGCTGGTCTCTGAGCTGACTAAGCGTGGATTTACTGTCAAAAAAGTAGGGGGCTGATATTGGCCAAGGCTCTGATTGTCTATGCTCATCCTGCGCATCAGCGCTCAAGAGCAAATCGTGCTCTGTTGAACCGGATCAGCGATCTGCATAACGTCACCGTGCATGATCTATATGAAACCTATCCGGATTTCTTTATCGACGTAGAGGCCGAGCAGAAGCTGCTTCTGGAACACGACGTTATCGTAATTCAGCATCCTGTGTACTGGTACAACATGCCAGCGCTTTTGCGTGAATGGCAGGATCTTGTATTGGAATACGGTTACGCCTACGGGCGTAAGCAGCAGCGTCTGGCAGGCAAATATATGTGGGTTGTATTGACGGCCGGGGCACCAGAGCATACTTACAGCGACACTGGTGTTAATGAGCGCCCGTTGAGTGAGTATTTTCTTCATTACCCGCGGATGGCGAACGTTTGTCATCTGGAAATGAAACCCACCTTTGAGGTTTATCATGGTCGTCATTCTCCGGATGAGGACCTTGATAAAACGGTTGAGCAGTATCGGTCCTGTCTGTTGAAGTACCTGAAGGAGCACCCGGGCGATGCATGAAGCTGGCTTCCTTATGCAGGCGTTTGTCTTTCTGGCCGCCGCGGTGATTGCGGTGCCTATTGCAGCGCGCCTTGGCCTGGGCTCTGTTCTCGGCTATCTCTGTGCGGGCGCTGTGATCGGCCCGTTTGCGCTGGGTCTGATTGGTCAGGATATCGAAGAGGTGATGCACTTCGCTGAGTTCGGTGTCGTGATGATGCTGTTTCTCGTGGGGTTAGAACTTGACCCATCGAAGCTCTGGCGCATGCGTGTACCCATTGTGGGTATGGGCGGGCTGCAGGTCGTACTCACTACTGCCGTGATTGCCGGTATAGCGCTTATCTATCTCGACAACTGGCAGCATGCGGTCGTCGTCGGCATGGTTCTGTCGTTATCATCTACCGCCATTGTTCTTCAGACCCTGAACGAAAAAGGTCTGATGAAAAATGACAGCGGCCAGTCCGCATTTGCCGTGCTGCTGTTTCAGGATATTGCCGTCATTCCTATGCTTGCCGTGCTGCCGTTGTTGGCGGTGGCTGAGGTCGGTACTTATAGCGATAAACATAATCTGCCGGGCTATCAGAGTGCTCTGATGGTATTGGGTGTGGTTATCGGGATCGTTGTTGTCGGTCGCTGGCTGAGCCGCTCGGTATTCCGCATTATTGCTGAAACCCGTCTACGCGAAATGTTTACTGCGACAGCACTCTTTCTGGTGGTCGGCATTGCTTTACTGATGGAGCACATTGGTCTGTCTCCGGCGCTGGGTACGTTTGTCGCTGGTGTGGTTCTGGCGAACTCTGAATATCGCCATGAATTAGAAGCCGAGGTCGAGCCTTTTAAAGGGCTGCTGCTGGCGCTCTTCTTTATCTCTGTGGGGGCCTCGATCGACTTTGCGCTGCTGATGGAAAACCCATGGCCAATTTTCGCCATGGTTGGCGGACTGGTACTGATTAAGCTGGTGATTCTGCTGGTACTGGGTAAGGCCTTCGGCCTCAGTAGCCGCAGTAATGCCATCTTTACTTTCTCGTTGGCGCAGGCCGGTGAATTTGCTTTTGTGCTGTTCAGTTTTGCATCTGCGCAGGATGTATTGCCGCCATACATTATTGACCCACTGACGCTTGTTGTTGCTTTATCGATGGCACTGACACCATTACTGTTTGTTATCAATGAGCGCTTTGTGTTGCCGCGCCTGCGCGGAGTGAAAGCATCCGAACGTCCCCACGATGCGATTAAACAACCGGAAGGGAAGGCGATCCTTGTAGGGTTTGGTCGTTTTGGCCAGATTGTAGGGCGTCTGTTGCGTATGAACGGCTTTGAAATTACCGTACTTGAGCACGATGCTGCTCAGGTGGATCTTGTCCGTAACTTTGGCCACAAAGTTTACTACGGTGATGCCGCCCGGATGGATCTGCTGGAAACCGCAGGCATTGAAGACGTGGATTTGCTGGTACTGGCGATTGATGATCATCAGCGGATGTTGAAAACCATCCATCAGGTTAAGCGTCATCATCCGGATATTAAGATTCTGGCGCGAGCCGCTGGGCGCCGTGAGGCCGCTGAATTAATTCACGCCGGTGCTGACCATATTGAGCGGGAAACCTTTGATTCGGCGCTGTCGATGGGCCGTATGGCACTTTCGCTGATGGGATTCCGTGCCTACCAGGCACAACGAGCGGCACAGCTGTTTAAGCACCACGACAAGAAGAGCCTGTACGCTCTTAGTGAAGTAATCGAGGACGATAAGAAGTATCTGACGGTTGCCAAACAGCACGCCACCGATCTGGAAAAAGTGCTTAAGTCAGACGATCAGGCGAATACCGAACTCGACGACAGAGGCTGGGACAGTGGCAGTTGATCCTGTGAGTCTGTGCGGCCTCGACATTGCCGATGATGAGGCGGGCATGGCCTGTGCCCTTGAGCTGGCAGCTCTGGCAGCAGAGCAGGGTGAAGTGCCAGTAGGGGCTGTGATCGTCAGTGAGGGCAAAATCATTGGCGTCGGATCAAATTCGCCGATCACTGGTCTCGACCCAACTGCTCACGCGGAGGTTAACGCGATTCGTGATGCTGCACAGCGGATCGGAAACTACCGGCTGAGTGGCGCGACGCTCTATGTCACAGTTGAGCCCTGCAGTATGTGTTCAGGTGCGATTATTCACAGCCGGATCGGGCGGGTGGTTTACGGCACTACCGAGCCCAAAGCGGGCGTGGTGGAAAGCGCTGAGTGCTTCTTTGAAAAGCCCTTTCTGAACTGGCAGGTAGAGGTCGTGGGCGGCGTAAAGGCTGAGCAATGCGCTACCACCATGACCGAGTTTTTTGCTGCGCGAAGAGCAGGTAAAAAGAAGCTCAAGAAAGCCTCGCCTGCGGCAGACTGAATTTTAAGTACTTTGCGCTTCAGAGCAGGGGTGGAATAACCGTCACGGGCACATCGGAGTCCTGAATGCTGTCGTTGTCGGTCTCGTCTGCGACAACCTGCTCTTCATTCCAGATCAGAACATCGTAATAACGACGGATATTCTGAACATAGGTCACTGGCTCCTGGCCACGCGCATAGCCATAACGCGTCTGGCGGTAGTAGCGCTGCTGAGTCAATAACGGCAGTACCTTTTTCACATCGATCCACAGATCCGGGTTACGCCCTAGTTTCTCCGCCAGTCTGCGGGCATCCTCAAGGTGGCCGAAGCCGACGTTGTAGGCGGCCAGCGCCATCCAGGTGCGGTCCGGCTCGTGCACTGACTCATCGAGACGCTCGCGTAACCCAGCGAGGTAACGGCTACCGCCAGCAATACTCTGTGATGGGTCGAGGCGGTTGGTAACGCCTAGCTCACCTGCGGTTCTCAGGGTCAGCATCATCAGGCCTCTGACGCCTGTGAATGAACGCGCGCGTGGATTCCAGTGACTTTCCTGATAGCCCATAGCGGCGAGCAGGCGCCAGTCGAAACCGTGTTTCTCCGCGGCTGCTTTGAAGTCTTTCTCGTAGCGGGGCAAGACCTTGCGGCTATGACGCAGGAATCGATGAGCGCCGACATAGTCAAACTGCCCGACGTGACCATAAAACCGCTCAGACAGTTCGGCCATGAGTACGCCGGTCTCGGGGCGGTAGAAAAAGTCGAAAGTCCGGTCGCGCAGAGAATCATCTGCGCGGCGCGGCATAACCCAGGCAACGGTCTGAATTTCACCCAGAGTAAATGCGACATCGAGGTTCGGAAGGTACGAACGCATGAGGCGAAATTCGTTCGAGTTCACCAGCGTAAAATCCAGCTCGCGGTCAGACACCATCTGCAGCAGGTCAGACGCATCCAGCTCGCTGGTTTCCCGCCATGAAAGCGAGGGCAGCTCGGTTTTCTGCCAGTGCCTGAGCGTACGTGCGTGCCGTGACTTAGCCGGAACCATCAGGCGCCCGGTTTGCAGGTCTTCAATCGATTCAGGTTTTGTGGTGCGCAGACGGTAAACGATCTGCTCTGATATTGAGGAGTAGGTTGGGCCATACACAACCGGGTAGCCTGATGTCTGCTCTTTGGTGAACCCCGCTGCTGATATATGTGCATCGCCATTTTCGAGAGCTTCCATGGCTGTTTGCAGATTATCAACGACCATCAGTTCAAGCTCTACGCCCAGGTAATCCGCAAAAGACTCGACGAGTTCGTACTCGTACCCTGTCGCGCCGTGGCGCTCTTCATAATAGGTGGTGGGATTGTTACGTGTAACAACGATCAGACGACCATCTTCAATAATCCGGTCGAGCAGAGTGGGGTGTCGGCTGCTCACAAGCAGTGCAACCACAACGAGTGTGGTCAGTACACGTCTTGTATTCCTTATGGTGTTCAGCAGCCTGGTCATAAGTATTTTACATCTCCCTTGGACTTGAGAGTTTAGCTCCTGTGAATGAGTTAAAACAGCGATGCGGGAGAATTTTACCTTCGCCTTAAGCAGTGAATTGCAGGTAGTACTTTGAAATATATACAGAAAATAGAGTTTGTCTGGCACAACATGCCACTCTGACCTCAGGAACAGACTGTTCTTTCAGTCATATCTGTTTTTCTATTGCTTCACCTTCCGTATGGCAGATGAAGGGCTGATCCAGTACAATTCGGCCTCATTTTTTTCCTGTTATGAGTCGAACCACCATGCTTGAGCTGCGTGGCGCCCCGGCGCTTTCCTCATTCCGTCAGAACAAAATCCTTAACAAGCTGCAGTCAGCGGTGCCAGCAGTAACCGGCGTGTACGCCGAATTCATGCACTTTGCTGATCTGAAAGCCGATTTGAATGACGCTGAACTCACTGTCCTTGAGCGCATTCTGCGCTATGGGCCAAAGGCTGAGCAGAAAGACGGAGCGGGTGAGCTGTTCTTAGTCGTACCGCGTTTTGGCACGATTTCGCCATGGTCTTCTAAGGCAACCGACATCGCTCATAACTGTGGCCTGAGCAATGTGGATCGTCTTGAGCGTGGTGTTGCTTACTACGTTGAGGGTGCAACAGCAGCTGACCGTGATGCCGTGGCTGCAGCACTGCACGACCGCATGACTGAAGTGGTACTTGAAAACAGCGCCGCCGCTGAGAACCTGTTCTCTCACGCTGAGCCTGCGCCGCTGAGCACCATTGATATTCTGGGTGGTGGCCGTGATGCACTGATCGCTGCTGACCAGAACCTGGGCCTGGCTCTGGCCGACGACGAAGTCGACTACTTGGTTGAAAACTACATAAAGCTGGATCGCAACCCGACTGACGTCGAACTCATGATGTTCGCCCAGGCGAACTCCGAGCACTGCCGTCACAAGATCTTTAACGCCAGCTGGACGATTGACGGCGAAGACCAGGACAAATCCCTGTTCGCCATGATCAAAAACACTTACGAGTGTTACAACGAAAACATCCTGTCTGCGTATAAAGACAACGCCTCTGTGATCCGTGGTCATCACACTGGCCGTTTCTTCCCCAATCCAGATGGCCGTGAATATTCTTACCATCAGGAAGAAATGCACATCCTGATGAAGGTTGAGACCCACAACCACCCAACCGCGATTGCACCGCACTCTGGTGCAGCAACCGGCTCCGGCGGCGAGATCCGTGACGAAGGCGCAACTGGCCGAGGCTCTAAGCCAAAAGCGGGTCTGACTGGTTTTACTGTATCTGACCTGAAAATTCCGGGCTTCGAACAGCCATGGGAAAGCCAGTACGGCAAGCCTGATCGCATCGTATCTGCCCTCGATATCATGATCGAAGGCCCTATCGGTGGTGCAGCATTTAACAACGAATTCGGTCGTCCGAACCTGTGTGGTTACTTCCGTACCTTCGAACTGCAGCACGATGGCGAAGTTCGTGGTTACCACAAGCCAATCATGATTGCGGGTGGTTACGGCAACATCCGTGACGAGCACGTACAGAAGGGTGATATCCCTGTTGGCGCACGCCTGATCGCACTGGGTGGCCCTGCGATGCAGATTGGTCTGGGCGGTGGCGCTGCGTCGTCTATGTCTTCTGGCCAGTCGAATGCCGACCTAGACTTTGCCTCTGTACAGCGTGAAAACCCAGAAATGGAACGTCGTTGTCAGGAAGTTATTGACCGCTGCTGGCAGCTGGGTGACAAAAACCCAATCGCCTTTATCCACGACGTAGGTGCGGGCGGTCTGTCTAACGCCTTCCCGGAGCTGGTATCTGACGGCGGCCGTGGCGGTAAGTTTGAACTGCGTAACGTACCAAACGACGAGCCGGGCATGAGCCCGCTGGCGATCTGGTGTAACGAATCTCAGGAACGCTATGTAATGGCCGTTGCGGAAGAAGACATGGACGCGTTCGACGCTATTTGTGCCCGTGAGCGCTGCCCATACGCCGTAGTCGGTATCGCCACCGAAGAAGAACACCTGACCGTGACCGACAGCCACTTCGACAACAGCCCGGTAGACCTGCCCTTAGAAGTCCTGCTGGGTAAGGCTCCACGTATGCACCGTGACGTTGCGACCCGTGGCAAAGCCGAAGAGAGCTTCACCAGCGCCGGAATAGACATGACGGACGCCGCTAAGCGCATCCTGACGCTGCCTACCGTGGCGAGCAAATCTTTCCTGATCACCATCGGTGACCGTTCTATTACCGGTACCGTTGCGCGTGATCAGTTCGTTGGCCCTTGGCAGGTGCCAGTGGCTGACGTTGCCGTAACGACCTCGTCTTACGACACCTACGCCGGTGAAGCGATGGCGATGGGTGAGCGTACCCCTGTTGCACTTATTGACGCACCAGCATCTGGTCGTCTGGCAGTGGCCGAAGCCATCACCAACATCGCCGCAGCACCCATCAACAAATTGGCTGACATCAAAATGTCGGCTAACTGGATGTGTGCAGCGGGTCACGAAGGTGAAGACGCCAAACTGTACGACACCGTAAAAGCCGTGGGTATGGAACTCTGCCCAGAGCTGCAGGTAACTATTCCTGTGGGTAAAGACTCTATGTCGATGAAGACCCGTTGGAATGATGCAGGAGAAGACAAGGCCGTTACTGCGCCTATGTCACTGATCATCACCGGCTTCGCGCCAGTGTCTGATGCACGCAAAGTACTGACGCCAGAACTGAAGCGCATTGACGAAGCCTCTGACCTGATTCTGGTCGATCTGGGTCGTGGTCAGAACCGTCTCGGTGCTTCCTGTCTGGCACAGGTATTCAACCGCGTGGGTGATACTGCGCCGGATCTGGATGACGCAGAAGACCTGAAAGCCTTCTTCGCTGTGGTACAGGGCCTGAACGCTGATCGCAAACTGCTGGCATACCACGACCGTTCAGACGGTGGTCTGTTTGCCACCCTGACCGAGATGGCGTTCGCTGCGCATACGGGTCTGGATATCAAACTGGACTTATTAGCAGAAAACAAAGATGAGCTTGCCGCAGCCCTGTTCGCTGAAGAACTAGGTGCAGTCATGCAGGTAAAACGTGACGATCTGGAAGAAGTACTGGCACAGTTTGAAGCGGCGGGTCTGGGGGACTGCACTCAGGTGATCGGTACGCTGAATGACGACGACCAGATTACCTTCAGCTTCCAGGACGAAGAATTCCTCAGCGAAAGCCGCGTGACCTGGCAGCGCCTGTGGGCACAGACCAGCTACGAAATGCAGGCATTGCGTGATAACGCCGACTGCGCGAAGCAGGAATTTGATGCTCTGCTCGATGCAGAAGATCCGGGTATCCACGCTGAACTGACCTTCGATATTAATGAAGATATTACAGCGGATCTGGGCGACGAGCGTCCGCTGGTAGCGATTCTGCGTGAGCAGGGCGTTAACGGTCAGATCGAAATGGCTGCGGCCTTCGACCGCGCTGGTTTCGCCACTGTTGACGTACACATGAGCGACATCCTGTCGGGCAGCGTAACGCTTGAAGGCTTCCGTGGTCTTGTGGCGTGCGGCGGCTTCTCGTACGGCGACGTACTGGGTGCCGGTGAAGGTTGGGCGAAATCGATTCTGTTTAACGAACAGGCTCGTGGTCAGTTCAAAGCCTTCTTCGAGCGTAATGACACCTTCGCACTGGGCGTATGTAACGGCTGTCAGATGCTCTCCAACCTGCACGAACTGATCCCAGGCACTGAGCACTGGCCGCACTTCGTTCGCAACACCAGCGAACAGTTCGAAGCCCGTGTTGCTATGGTTGAAGTTCAGGAATCGGATTCTGTCTTCCTCGCAGGTATGGCCGGCTCACGTATGCCAATCGCCATCGCCCACGGGGAAGGTCGTGCAGAATTCGCCGACGAATCAGACATCGACGAACTGGCAGGCCAGATTGCACTGCGCTACACCGACAACTACGGCAAAGTCACCGAGCAATACCCACTGAACCCGAACGGTTCACCGCAGGGTATTACCGGCCTGACCGCTGCCGACGGCCGCGTCACCATTATGATGCCGCACCCAGAGCGTGTATTCCGCGCGATCCAGAACAGCCATATTCCAGGCGACTGGGACGAGGACGGTGCTTGGATGCGTATGTTCAGAAATGCGCGGGTGTGGTGCTCTGAGAATAGCTGATAAGTAGGGTGGGCACTGCCCACCATGCCTGCCCATAAAGAAAGCCGCTGGTCAGTAATGATTAGCGGCTTTTTGGTTCTCTGGGAATCTATAGGTAAATCACACCATGTAGGAGCGATTCAGCCAGCTTGCCTGGCTATTCGCGATCAACTGCGGGTATCACTGTAGGAAGGAATATGACTCCCTCATACAATTACCGGATAAGGTTTTATCGAGCAGTGTATATGGAGTAGTCTGGCAATCTGGTTGGATGAAAGGGCGCTTTCTATACTAGCAGCCGGAGGCTATTCTTTGTCCCGAGAGCGATACCGATTGTGGAGGTACGCTACTTATGAAATTACCGTGTTAGCTAGGATGCTATGAAAATACTCGCTATATCAGGAAGTTCCCGCAGATTATCTACGAATACAGCCTTGTTGAATGCAATGAAGGATACGGCCCCCGAAGGGGTCGAACTTACAGTTTTCAGTAGTCTTGATTCCCTACCCATTTTCTCTCCAGATGCAGAAGGCGCCTTAACACCAGATGTGGTTTGTGACTTTATCAAGTTAGTTCAGGAGTGCGATGGCCTGATTATCTCAAGCCCAGAATATGTCAGAGCCATTCCCGGCGGGCTGAAGAACGCAATCGACTGGATGGTTTCTCGATTTGAAATTGTCGATAAACCAGTAGCGTTAGCGCATGCCTCTCATCGTGGAGATGATATGCTTTATTCATTGAGGCTGGTTCTTTCGACGGTAAGTAGTAAATTTTTTGAGGACCATTTTTTGCGTATCCCCCTTATTGGTAAAACGCCTGATGAAGTATATGAATTACTTAGAAGCACTGAGTTGCAGAAGGACGTTTCTAGGTTTCTTCATGCTTATTTGGCTGAAATTAGGGGAGGTAGTACACAATGCACCAACTGACTTTTAATAATCCGATATCAAGCTTTGAAGATCTGGTTATCGTTTCTCAACGCATTTCCTTGACTCCTATTTCTGAACGGTTTCGAGAGGATATTTATCGCGAATTCACATCAGAAATTACTCGCTACATGATGCCGCCTCCACCACAGGATATCTCCGAAACGCTTGAGTTCATTCGCAGCAGTATTGAAGGTATGCAGCGCTCGGAAGAGTTAGTGTTTGTAATAGTTGATACTGAAGGGCAATTCCTCGGATGTGCTGGTTTGCATTCTCGTGAGTCTTCACTTACTCCAGAGCTAGGTATCTGGGTTAAAAAATGCGCTCATGGAAGCGCTTTGGGTCGGGAGGCCGTGCGCTGCCTGAGGGACTGGGCTTCTGAGAATCTGAAACTCAGTTACTTTATCTACCCAGTTGAGAAGAAGAATCTGGCAAGCAGGAAAATTGCTGTGTCGCTAGGCGGAGAGATTATTAAAGAACAGAAAACATTGTCCTTGTCGGGTAATCTGCTAGATGAAGTGGTTTATCATGTCCCATAGCATCTGATTCCTAGAATCACAGACAGGGTGATTCGAAAATAGCCTGGGAATACTGACTGAATTGCTACCGCAGAAATCAGAATCTCAAGACTTCGAATGCCACGAAATATCCACTTCACGATGCTGCGCTACGCAGTCGCGCAGGTACAGGTTGATCAGGCTCTGATAGGGGATGCCTTTTTCTTCGGCCATGTCTTTAAGGTATTCAATCACGTCTTCGCTCAGGCGCATGGTGACTGATTTCTTCAGTTTTGAAGCGTAAGGATTTTTACGCGACTTCATTTCTGATAAATCGTACTCATCTTTCATCGAATACCCCCATTTTACGAAAGCTTCGTTCTAATCAGTCCGCCAGCGCCCGCAACACCAGCTCAGGCTCCCTCGCCACAACATTCAGCAATACCAAAGCCGGACCTTGAGGGGAGCGATCACCGCGCTCCCAGTGGCGCAGGGTACTGACGCTGATGCCAAAGGCAGATGCAAACTCATTCTGTGACATATCCAGTTTTGCCCGGATAGCCTTAACATCTAAAGGGCCAAACTCATGTATGACGGCTTTTTGGGATTTGCCCTTAGAAAACTCGACGGCTTCTTTCAGCCCTTGTTCGATACTTGCGAATGCATTCCTCATCAACATCACCATAATGCTTACGTAACAGGTCGGTGAGTCTGGCCAGGTCGTTTCGCTCAGCCTTGCTGAGATTAGCCTTTTCACCCTTCCCAAAAACAGTCAGAAGAAAGAGGGGCATGGTTCCGTTATGGTAGAAGTACACGACACGTGCACCACCGCTTTTACCTCGCCCTTGAGCAGACCACCGTAGCTTTCGTATTCCGCCAGTTCCTTGCAGGATGTCGCCAGCCATAGGATGACGTGCTAAGTAATTGATAATACTCAGCTTCTCTTCATCCGTGAAAAGATTGCTAGCTCGCTTCTGAAATTCAGGGAGCTCTACAATTGTCTGCATGGTTATTAGTGTAATCCAATGGATTATACTTCAGCTAGATGCAGGCATAATAGTCCGGTTTACATAGACGTCACAGCGCCGGTCACTGCTGAGGTTGTTCGCGAATAGCCACGCAAGCTGGCTGAATCGCTCCTATAGGGTGGTTTGAAGCCTGAACCGTGTATTGTCCGATACGCTGTCGGGAATAAGATTCTCTTATATGGACCCGTCCCGTTGTT
>NZ_DBNJ01000028.1:0-124686 GCF_002297765.1 Thalassolituus sp. UBA675 | reverse complement strand
CAGGGCTTCGCCGGTCTCAAAGCGATTATTGCTGCCCGTGGGGGCGACAGTGTTCTGGAACACCAGAGAGCCGTTGACCTGGTCATAAACATCGACCGGCTGGAAACGATCCATTTCATCTTCGTGGTAGCGGGCGCCGAAATCAAACTGGTGGCTGCCCATGTCGACATCAAAGTTTACCTGCACGCCCTCGGACAGGTAGTCCCTGGCGTTGTTTTTGTAATCCAGGCCGCTGGCGTCAACTGTGCCGTCCAGAATACCCTGGGCATTGGCGTCGCCGCCGTTTGCCGAGTCGATGATGCTTCCGCCGCCGCTGAGCTTGAACCAGTTCCGCTTGAAGTCGTTGCGATAGAGGGTGGCCGTGCTGCTTACGGTATTACTCCAGTCGAACTGATGGGTCAGGCTGATACCGGAGTGGGTATTGTTCATCTGGTCGATGCTGGACAACCCGTAACGCCGGTTCGGATCCTGGCTGAAGTCCGCATCGGTCAGGCCGAGGTAACTGGAGTTGGAGGTTTCCTCGGAGTATTGCAGCTTGGCGGTCACGCTCTGGCGCTCTCCCTGCCAGCGCAGCTTGCCGACATAGTCTTCGATATCAAAGCCGGTATCGCGGTTACTGCGGTCAATCTCCTTGAAGCCTTTCGCGGAGCGCTGGACGGTCTCAAGCAGGTAGCCCCAGTCGCCGGCCGTGTCACCATAGGTTACATGAACGTCGGTGGAGCCGCGGTCGTTGGTGACTGTCTCAACATAGCCCTGCCGCTGATCGGGAATGGGTGTGGAAATCAGGTTGATGACACCACCGGTGGTTTGCGGGCCATAGCGCAGCAGCGGGGCACCCTTGAGTACTTCCAGCGAGGACATGCGCTTCAGTGTCGGAAAATAATAGGCGGCCGGATTGGAGTAGGGCGCCGGTGCGATCAGAATGCCATCTTCCATCAGGGTAATATTACTGCTGCGCTCGGCCGTGGCGCCGCGGATGCCGATATTGGGGCGCAGGCCCAGGCCTTCTTCTTCCCGCACATAGACGCCCGGGACGGTTTTCAGCACCTGGTTGATGTCGGTCTCAACCTCGGTTTTCAACTGCGCCTCACCAACGACGTAGCCTGACCCTGGCAAGGTCTGGGCTGCGGACGCATCGCCAATGATTTCCATGGGTTCAAGCATCTGGGGCTGATCATCGCCAGCGGCAGAGCCCAAGGCTGGGGCGAGGCTGATCGCCACAGCCAGTGATAGTTGGGAAGGTTTAAACATGTGGTTAATCTCCATTACCATTTGTTTTTCGAAATGTAAGTGACAATCATTACTATTACGTTGGGCGAAACTTTACGGTTCCGTAACTATAAAGTCAATTGCTAATCGGCTCACGACGTCTCAGACCGCGAGCGTCTCATCATGGAAACCTGGACAGGGGCCTTCCCCCAGCTCCTGGCAGCCTATGAGCACAAGGAGCGGTTCTACCACATCTGGGGCTGTGCCACCCGGCGGGATGCTGAGAAGGCGTTGGCTGCCTGGGTTGACGGCATCCCGCAGGGGCAGAAGGAGGTCTGGAAGGATCTCGTTAGCGCCGTCAGTGGCTGGCGTGAGGAGGTGCTGACCTACTTCGAGACCGACATCCCAATCACCAACGCCTTCACGGAGTCGATCAACCGGCTGGCCAAGGACAAGAACCGCGATGGCCGGGGCTATTCATTCGAGGTGATGCGGGCCCGGATGCTCTACACCACCAAGCACAAGAAGAAGACGCCACAGACCAAGGAATCTCCGTTCCTGGGCAAGGCCACCATGACCTACAGCATGGGTCTCCCCGAGGCCGAGAAGAACTACGGCGTCGATCTATCAACCTTCTGGGAGGATTAAGGTTTTGGTGGATCAGAGGGGATCATCAACCACTTAATCCGGATACCCTTATTTTACTGCTTGCTGTAAACAGGCTTAGCGGCGACGTTCATTCCGTAACGATTGCATCACCCGCGCAGTCTGGGGGCGTACCCCGCGCCAGACATAGAATGCCTCAGCGGCTTGCTCGACCAGCATGCCCAGACCATCGATGGTGCGAAGAGCACCGTGATCTTCAGCCCACTGGTTAAACACGGTCGTATTGCTTCCATACATCATGTCGTAGGTCGTTGTATTCTGATGGATGACCGATACAGGTATCGGCGGCATTTCGCCAGCCAGACTGGCAGATGTGCCGTTGATAATCAGATCAAAACTGCCGTCGATATCGGTAAAGCCACAGGCTGAAACACGACCGAGGTCGGCAAAATCTTTTGCCAGCGTCTGCGCTTTTGATTCGGTACGGTTGGCAATGACGACCCCTGCGGGCTGTTGCTCCAGAAGTGGTTGCAGTACTCCCCGAACAGCACCTCCGGCGCCGAGGATAAGGATGCGTTTTCCCTCCAGAACCACCGAGTGGTTAATCATCAGATCTCTGACCAGACCAGCACCGTCGGTATTGTCGGCGAGCAACGTACCATCAGGCATCTTCTTTAACGTATTAACCGCCTCTGCGCGTTTAGCACGGGCGGTTAATTCATTTGCTAAGCGGTAGGCATTCTCTTTGAAGGGAACCGTCACGTTTAATCCGCTGCCACCGTGTTCAATAAAGCGTCTGACTTCACCCTCGAAGTCATCCAATGGTGCCAGCAGCGTTTTGTAAAATAAGTCCTCACCGGTCTGCTCAGCAAAGGCATTCTGAATATCAGGTGACTTGCTGTGCGAGATCGGATTGCCGACTACTGCATAGAGGTCGGTCATTGCGTCTCCTTACTGCTGCCGGTACTACACCCAGTCCCGGTGAGGCAGAAAATCTTTGTAAAGGCGTTCTTCGGGACTACCTGGTTCAGGGTTCCAGTCGTAATCCCAATGCGCGACAGGGGGCATCGACATGAGGATGCTCTCCGTGCGCCCGCCGGTTTGCAGGCCAAAAATAGTACCGCGGTCAAATACCAGGTTGAATTCGACATAACGGCCTCGTCGGTAGCATTGAAACTTACGTTCCCGCTCGCCCCATGGCATGCCTTTGCGGCGTTCTATGATGGGGACCACCGCATCAATATAGCCATTGCCGACCGCCTGCATAAAGGCGAAACTGCGCTCAAAGTCGACTTTACCATCCCAGTTGTTCAGGTCATCGAAGAAGAGGCCACCAACGCCACGGGTTTCATTCCGGTGTTTCAGGAAGAAATACTCGTCGCACCATTTTTTGTATTTCGGGTAAATATCTTCTCCGAATGGGACGCACAGGTCTTTAGACACCTGGTGCCAATGCACCACATCTTCTTCAAATGGGTAATAAGGCGTGAGGTCGAAGCCTCCGCCAAACCACCAGACAGGCTCTTCACCTTCTTTCTCGGCGACGAAGAAACGTACGTTAGCGTGCGAGGTCGGGATGTACGGGTTCTCTGGGTGGATCACCAGAGAGACCCCCATCGCCTGAAAACTACGACCTTCAAGTTCAGGGCGGTTAGCCGTGGCTGATGCTGGCAGTTTGGCGCCGCGAACATGCGAGAAATTTACACCGCCTTTTTCGATGGTGCCGCCGGTGATCACTCGTGTACGACCGCCGCCAGTGAGCGCCATCGGGTTGTTACCTTCCTCTTCGCGGTCCCAGGCGTCTTCGACAAAGGTGGCTTTTCCGTCTGCCGCTTCGAGCGCGGCACAGATTCTGTCCTGCAGGTCGAGCAGGAAAGATTTTACTGCCTGAATATCACATGAAGTGTTGGCCATTGGGTCTCCTGAGTTGCTCAGCGCAAGCGCTGGCCGTCGAGTGTTCGGATTTCAGAGGGTTGGCGTCGTCCGCCCAGCGCACCGGGTAGCAGGCAATTGATACCTGACGGGAAGTACTGCCTGACGCGCAACAGTGTTCGGGCGGGTTCTTTACCTGCCGGATTCGCTGAGGTAGACACCAAAGGGCCCACTTCATTGCAGAGTGCGCGCACCATCGGATGATCGCTGATCCGGATAGCGAGACTGCTGTGTTTGCCACGCAACCAGACAGGTACCGAATCATGGCAGGGCAGAACCCAGGTCACCGGGCCGGGCCAGGTGGCCATGACGGTGTTTCTATCGTCGTCGGACAATGGCTTGATCCAGTCCTGAAACTGCTCCAGCGATGAGCCTACCAGTACGAGGCCTTTATGCTCAGGGCGTGATTTCAGATCAAGGATTCTATGCACTGCCTGCTTATCGGTCGGGTCGCAACCGAGGCCCCAGACAGCTTCCGTCGGATAGGCAATAACGCCACCAGAGCGGATACAACGCAGGGCCTGATGTAAATGCCAGGGATTCACAGAAGGGTTCCGGTAACTTTGATTGAAAAGATTGCGGAACCCTACCTCAAGCCCGGCGTGGCGGCAAGGAGGCGACCTTGAGGTAAGGCATGGTGAATAAGGTAACCTGTTATTTTGGCAGCTTAGACAGTAAAGCTACGGCCTGCTCTGGGGAGAATCCATCCGATGCTGGAGCAAAGCCCATACTGTGTACAGCGAGGCTCAGTTAAGCGCGAGGGTTAGTAGTCTACCTGGTTTCTACTTAGCTTGTTTCTATTTGGTCAGATGAGCCGGTTCCAGGCGGATGAATAACTCGCCTTCGCTTTTTTGCAGGAAACCATCGTAGCAGGCATGTTGCAGTTCCTGCTCCTCATCAGGGAGCCAATGGCGATTGTCGAACTCGATAATCTGATCAATCGAGTCGAGTTCAATACCGTAGGTTCTGCCTGCTGCCCGCAATATCACCACCACGGGCTTAAGCATTTCTTCGAGGCGTGCGGTTGCCTGATCAAATAATCGTAATAACACCTTCAGGGTGGAGTGCTTCTCGTCATTCAGAATGCGGTTGGCCTCTTCGGCTTTATCTTCCTCATGCGCCATTTTCAGCAGCCGGGTCGCCAGAGAATGGATGCGCTTATGTGGCTCATCGAACTGAGCCATGATTTTGTGCAGCTCTTCGTCATGCGCTTTGTATTTGTCGTACCAGAGGCCAAAAGCGCAAAGATGAGGGTCGACTGCCTTTTTGAATTCTTCGCCATGATTGATGCTGTGCTCAAGCGCTGTAATCCAGTCAATGTGATCCTGGCGGCGTTGCTTCAGCATGGAGATTAGCTGTTTACATTCTTCGAGTTGCGAGGTTGAGCCAATCAGACGGCTGAAATTAAACAGAGGAATCTGTGTTCCCTCGTAGGTGAACATACGGCGAATGCCAGATTTGCCGCCGGGCACATCATGTGGGTCGATTGCATCCAGTGTGGTGATGTACTGAATCGAATCCACGGGTAGAGCGTACTTTGCCCGTGGCAGATGGAAGGTAAGATAGCTTCCTGCCACATCTGACTGTGTGGCAACGGCGGTCTGGTTCATCGGTAGCTCCTCCTCATTCGATAAAGTGTAGATCAGGCCGGACGCTTTACCATTCGCGGTATAAGGATTTCACCGTACCCGGCAGTATCCGCCCGGTGCCTGTAACAGCCAGCCTTCAAGTTCCAGCATCAGAAGTTCTCCGAGCAACTCAGATATTGGGCGTGAGCTGCGAAGAGCAATCACGTCGACCGGCGTCGGATTAAAATCAATGTGATTGAGCAGTTCAGGAGCCTCGGCGCTGGGCGTGGCCAGGTCATTGGTGCTTTGGGTGTGCGAAGAGTTGTTTGCTGTATCAGTAAAGCCCGTGAGCCCTGGTTGCTGCGGTGCGTGCCTGGGTAGCTGCTGTTGTTTCTGGTGGGGTTGCTGGAATGGTTGTTGAAATGACATGCCGGTTGAAAGCGTGGCCTCAAGGATTTGCTGCGCGTTTTCGACAAGTAGCGCGCCTTCGCGAATCAGTTGGTGCGGCCCCCGGCTGAGTGGGTTGCCGAGTGCTCCCGGTACTGCCAACACATCTCTGCCCTGATCGGCGGCCATTCGGGCAGTAATCATGGTGCCGCTTTTGATCCCGGCCTCGACCACAAGGGTCGCGCTACTCAGACCACTGATGATGCGATTACGGGATGGAAAGTGGCGCGCCTGAGCTTTGGTGCCGGGGCTGAATTCACTCAGCAACAGGCCATGCTCCACGATACTAGCCGCCAGGCTACGATGTTTTGCCGGATAAATAATATCGGGCCCGGTTCCCATCACGGCAATGGTTGCTCCTGTCGATACCGCACCGCGATGCGCTGCGCCATCAATACCAAGCGCCAGTCCACTGACCACAGCCATTCCGGCAGAGGCAAGTTCAGCCGCGGTATCTATCGTCCATTCGAGGGCGCTTGCAGATGCCCCTCGACTGCCAACCATTGCAATCGCGGGTTGCTGCAGTGCGCTCAGATTGCCTCGATACCAGAGAAAAATGGGCGCATCGCGGAGTATATTCAGGGATTCGGGGTAGCCTGCGGTACCTGCCAGCAATACGCCTTGATTCGGGTGCTGGCACCAGTCTTCCAATATTTCAAAGCCGCGGCTGAGTGCGGCGTCATTGTGCCAGCGGTCTGCCTGTTCGGGCTTCAGGCCAAGCTGGATAAGGTCCCGAGGGCTGCATTGTGACAGGGCTTCCGGATTCGTCAGGCGACTGCGTATTTCGTTTAGGGCGATATTGCCCACGCCAGAAATACTGCGTAAACGCCACCAGGCGAGCAGTGTACTTCGGTCAGGATGAGGAGCGGCAGAGTCGCCGTTGGAGCTATCGGGTGCGTATGTGAGTCCATCCATGGACATGCGGCCTCCGTGGCCTGCCAGACTCACCTCGTCAAAGCGTGAGTCTGTGATTGGTCATTCAGAAATTGTCAGATTTTCGGTGACTCAAAGTAATCGCCTACTTTCAGCGGACGCTGAGCGCGCATGATCAGCGCATAGGACATTTTTTCGTACACACGGAAAACCATCATGCTACCGGCATCCTCTGCTGGCAGACGAATCTTCTCTTTCTCAACCGGGTCGTAGACTACTTCGCCCGCTTTCTTGATCAGCATGACATGCCCGACGTCCATGCCGTCGCGCTCACCGCGGTTAAGAGCAACAACATCGAACTGTCCGACGTGAGATACACCATTGGTCACTGCCAGAATCTCACCAGCAATACGCTGACCCGGAGCCTTAGGAATAAAACGGGATTTCAGTTCGCGGTCTTCTGTTTCGAGCAGACGGTCGCGGGTCGAAACCTGCTGGTTAGTTTTCTCCAGCATCAGGGTGATGACATCGCCCTCAACGGTTTCAACTGAAGCCTTACCGATATCGGTGGCTTCCATACCCAGTACTTCGTCAGTGACTGGATCAACAAAGACGTCGCCTTTACGGAAAATGCCGTAAGCAGAAGCCAGCTGGCCGTCCACTTTGCCACGTGCGTACACCTTGGTTCCGGCGCCCATCAGAACGCGACCGTCGGCACCGCTGACAATATAAGGGGCTTTCGCGAGCTCTTCTGGTTCAACGATGCGGTGATCACGCAGGAAACCCTGAATCGCATCCATCGGGATGGCGGCAATGGCGGCTTCGATAGGTTGAACACGTGCCGAAGGAGACATTTTCACGTCGCCCGGGCGTAGTTTAACGGTGCGGGATGCTTGTCCGCGCTCCATTACAGTTAGTTTTTTCTGGCCATCTACGTCAATCAGGCCGATCATGTCGCCAGGGTAGATAAGGTGAGGGTTGTTGATCTGGTCGTTCTGGTACCAGATTTCAGGCCATTCCCAAGCGTTGCCAGTGAAGCGTTCTGCGATATCCCAGAGGGTGTCACCCTTTTGTACCGTATAGCGCTCAGGGGCGTCAGCTCTGAGTTCCAGTGCGCTTGCACCGGCTGAAAGGCACATCAAACCTGCAACGAGGAGTCGTTTGATGGTTTTGCTCATCCTTTATTCCCTTTATTATTAGCGTTCAGGGTGACGTTGAATTGGCTGCCACGCGGCCATATTAGCAAGTCACTACCATAAAATTCCATAAGTAACGCATTTCTCATGGCCATACTAGATATTCTGGAATTCCCGGACCCACGTCTGCGAACCGTTGCACAACCTGTTAAAGAGGTCGACGCACGAGTGCAGAAAATCGTCGACGACATGTTTGAAACCATGTACGACGCACCCGGCATCGGCCTGGCAGCCACCCAGGTGAACATTCATGAACGCATCATCACGATTGATGTGTCCGAAGACAAAAGCGAGCCACTGGTGTTTATCAACCCGGAAATTACCGTGCTTGATGGCGAGCTGGAGTCGATGCAGGAAGGCTGCCTCTCGGTACCTGGCTTCTATGAAGACGTGACCCGGGTTGAGCATTGCCTGGTGAAAGCCCTCGACCGCAAGGGTGACGCGTTTGAGCTTGAATGTCGCGGCCTGCTGGCGGTATGCATTCAGCACGAAGTCGATCACCTCGAAGGTAAGCTGATGGTCGATTACATCTCTCCGATGAAGCGTAATCGCATCAAAAGTAAGCTGGATAAGAAACACAAAATCGAAGCCCGTCAGGGGAAGCGTTAATACATGGCTTTACGCATTGTTTTTGCCGGTACGCCGGATTTCGCCGCCGTTCACCTCTCTGCGCTGGTTAACAGCGAGCATCAGGTAGTGGGTGTTTACAGTCAGCCAGACCGTCCGGCGGGGCGTGGAAAAAAGCTTCAGCCCAGCCCGGTAAAACAGATTGCGCTTGAGCATGATATCCCTGTGTATCAGCCGCTTAACTTCAAAGACGAAGCCGATGTCGATACGCTCCGTTCACTCAATGCGGACGTTATGGTGGTGGTGGCTTACGGCCTTCTGTTGCCGAAGAGTGTGCTGGATGCGCCGAAGTTTGGCTGTCTTAACGTTCATGCATCGCTGTTGCCACGCTGGCGTGGTGCCGCACCGATTCAGCGCTGTATCGAAGCCGGAGATATGGTCACAGGCATCACTATCATGCAGATGGATGTCGGTCTGGATACTGGCGACATGCTGAGTAAGGTCACGACCGGAATTAATCTCGATGATACCGGCGGCTCACTGCACGACCGCCTGGCTGAGATGGGGCCGGGAGCACTGCTGAAGACGCTGACGGATGTTGAAGCAGGCACCCTGACGCCGGAGCAACAGAACGACGCCGCTGCCTGCTATGCCCATAAACTGAGTAAGCAGGAAGCACTGATTCAGTGGGATGCATCTGCAGACGAGCTGGCCCGCCGGGTTCGCGCGTTTAATCCTTTCCCTATGGCTTATACCCTTCTAGGTGATGAGCGTATCCGGATTCATGCCGCTGTCGCGCTGGAGAAAGCCACGCAACTGGCCCCGGGAACGATTGCACATGTTTCTGCCGACGGGATCGAAGTTGCCTGCAAAGAAGGTGTGCTGAAACTCACCAAGCTACAGCTTGCCGGTAAAAAGCCCATGGCTGTGGCCGACATCATCAACGGCCAGCCGAATCTTTTTCAGCCGTTTTACGTACTTTCTTCTGAGCTCTGATCATGCAGAATCTATACGGGCGCGGTAAAGCCAGTGCCATAACACCGCGTCATGCGGCGACACTTGCTGTGGCTGCGGTCATGTCAGGGCAGTCTCTCAATCAGGCGATTCCTTCGCTCGAAGATCGCATCGAAGACAGCGAACGGGGTTTCTTTCGCGACCTGACGTTAGGCAGCTGTCGCTGGTACTTTCGGCTCAATGCGCTGACTAAGATGCTGTTGAAGAACCCTTTTCCCGAGGAAGATCAGGACCTTCACGCTCTGATGATCGTCGGGCTTTATCAGCTGGTGATTCAAGGCAAAGCGCCTCATGCAGCAGTACATGCCACAGTCGATGTCTGCGAAGAGATGGGCAAGGGCTACGCAAAGCCGGTCATCAACGCCTGCCTGCGCCGTTATGGCCGGGAGTATGAGAGCTTACTGCCACTGCTGGAAGACAACCCTGTAACGGCAACCAGTCACCCGAAATGGCTGGTCAAAATGCTGACCAAAGCCTGGCCTGAACAATGGCCGCAGATCCTCGATGCTAACAATGAGCGCGGCCCGCTATGCCTTCGTGTGAATCAGCGTCACGTCAGCCGGGATGAGTATCTACGGCGTTTACAGGAAGCCGGTATTGAGGCCACCGCAGGTGAACACAGCCGCTCAGCGATTTACCTTGAGGCATCGTGCGATGTCACTACGCTGCCGGGGTTTGCCGATGGTGATGTCAGCGTACAGGACGAAGCTGCGCAGCTGGCAGCACAGATACTGGCGCCAGCAGATGGTGAGTGCGTACTCGATGCCTGTGCTGCTCCGGGTGGTAAAAGCGCTCACCTGCTTGAGTCTGCAGACATACGCCTGATGGCGGTGGATACCGATGAAGCCCGACTTGAGCGTGTGCACGAAAACCTTGAACGTCTGCGACTGAGTGCGGATATCGCCTGCGTCGATATGTGCTCGGACGAACCCTGGTGGGAAGATTACTGCGGCGATGAGCCGGGTTTCGATGCCATTCTTCTGGATGTACCATGTTCAGCAACGGGCGTGATCCGCCGCCATCCGGATATCCGCATGCTGCGCCGCCGCGAAGACATTGCGCAGTTGGTTGAAGTGCAGGCCGATATTTTAGAGCGCGCCTGGCAGATGCTGAAGCCGGGCGGACGCTTGCTATACGCTACCTGCTCGGTGCTGCCTCAGGAAAATAGTGAGCAGATTGTACGTTTTGTTGATGTGCATCCGGATGCAACGCTCGTTACACTGGACAATGACTGGGGAATCGCCTGCATTGCCGGGCGGCAGTTATTTCCGACGCCTCGTGGACACGACGGCTTCTACTACGCGCTCTTGCACAAAACTGCAGACAATAACTGCTGAAGGCAGACGGGACTCTGAGCTGATATGAAGATTATTATCCTTGGCGCCGGACAGGTCGGGGGAACACTGGCAGAAAACCTCTCCAGTGAGAAAAACGATATCACCATTATCGACACAGACACCGATCGCCTGCGCGAACTGCAGGACCGTATCGATGTTAAAACCGTTTATGGTCATGGTTCGTTTCCGCACGTGCTGCGCGACGCCGGGGCCGATGATGCTGACATGCTGGTGGCGGTCACGAATTCTGACGAGACCAATATGGTCGCGTGTCAGGTGGCGTATACGCTGTTCAGAACCCCCACCAAGATTTCCCGTATTCGCTCCAACGCTTACCTTAAGCAGACCGACCTCTTCAATGTTGATGCCTTCCCGATTGATGTACTGATTTCGCCAGAGCAGGTAGTGACAAAGTACATACGCCGCCTGCTGGAGTTTCCGGGGGCACTGCAGGTACTCGACTTTGCCGACGGTAAAGTTCAGCTGGTCGCTGTTAGGGCCTATTACGGTGGCCCTCTGGTCGGTCAGGCGATCTCAACACTCAAAGATCACCTACCTAATGTGGAAACACGTGTAGCTGCGGTGTTCCGTCGCAATACCGCCATTGAGCCCAAGGGTGATACCGTCATCGAAGCCGACGATGAGGTGTTCTTTATTGCGGGTCGTGAGCACATTCACACCGTGATGAGTGAGTTGCGTCGTGCGGAAGACTCATACAAACGAGTCATCATTGCTGGTGGCGGTAACATCGGTTACCGGCTCGCTAAAGCGCTGGAGAAACGCTACCGGCTGAAAATAATCGAGCACAACCCTGAGCGTGCGCGCTACCTGAGTGAAAATCTCGACCGCACCGTTGTCCTGCATGGCAGTGGTACGGATAAAAGCCTGCTCGAAGAAGAGAATATTGAGAATACCGACGTCTTCTGTGCCCTGACCAACGATGACGAGGTGAATATCATGGCCTCGCTGTTGGCGAAGCGCCATGGCGCCCGTAAAGTGATGACCCTGATTAACAAAGCGGCCTACGTGGATCTGGTGCAGGGCGGCATGATTGACGTGGCGATCTCACCACAACAGGCAACCATCGGCAGCCTGCTGACGCATGTTCGTCGGGGCGATGTGGTTAATGTTCACAGCCTGCGCCGTGGCGCTGCTGAAGCCATCGAGGCTATCGCTCACGGTGACAGCATGTCATCTAAGGTGGTCGGGCGTCGTGTGGGTGAAATTAAATTACCGCCGGGCACGACAATCGGTGCCATCGTTCGCGGCGATGACGTCATTATGGGACGCTCTGATGTCGTGGTTGAATCGGATGATCACGTCATTCTGTTTGTGATGGATAAACGCCACATCGCCGATGTGGAACGACTCTTCCAGGTGGGCTTGGGCTTCTTCTGATATGCACTTTACTGTGATTGCCCGGGTACTGGGCATCTTCCTGATGTTGTTCAGCCTGACCATGCTGCCGCCTATGGTTGTATCCATGTGGTACGACGATGGCGCTACCGAAGCCTTCAGCGTCGCTATGTCTCTCGTTCTTGGGATCGGCTTCTTCAGCTGGTTGCCATTTCGCGGTGTTAAAAAAGAACTCAAAACCAGAGACGGATTTATCGTCGCAGCCTTGTTCTGGCTGACGCTGGGTCTGGCAGGCACATTACCTTTTATGCTCGCCGAAAACCCCGGCCTGAGCTTTGCCGATGCCTTTTTCGAATCCCTCTCGGGCTGGACAACCACCGGTGCGACGGTGATGACGGGCCTCGAATATCTGCCGAAATCGATCCTCTGGTATCGTCAGCAACTGCAGTGGCTGGGCGGCATGGGGATTATCGTTCTGGCCGTGGCTATTCTGCCGATGCTCGGTATTGGTGGCATGCAGCTGTTCCGCGCTGAAATGCCGGGCCCTCTGAAAGACTCGAAACTTACTCCGCGTATCACTGAGACTGCGAAAGCGCTCTGGTACATCTACCTGTCGCTGACCATTGCCTGCGCACTGGCTTACTGGCTCGCGGGTATGAACACCTTTGATGCCATCGCGCACAGCTTCTCGACGGTCGGTATCGGGGGCTTCTCAACCTATGACGCGTCCATGGGGCACTTCGACAGCGCACTGATCGAAGCCATTGCCATGTTCTTTATGCTGGTGGCGGCACTTAATTTCTCGCTGCATTTCTATGCCTGGCGGTACAAAACCGTGCGCCATTACTTCGTTGATTCCGAAGTGAAGTTCTTTCTGTTCGTCATGTTTGGTGGTGCATTACTGACCGTCATTGCACTCTGGATGACGGATACCTATGACTTTGGTGGCGCGGTTCGCTACGGCTTATTCGAGCTGGTGTCGGTTGCCACGACGGCTGGCTTCGGCACTGCTGACTTCTCGGTCTGGCCGGTATTCCTGCCTGTACTGCTCTTTATGATGGCATTCATCGGTGGCTGTGCGGGTTCGACCGGTGGTGGCATGAAAGCCATTCGTATCCTGTTGGTATTCAAACAGGGCCTGCGCGAGATTCATCGACTGATTCACCCCAATGCCATCATTCCGGTTAAGCTCGGCAAGCAACCGGTAGCCGACCGGATTCTGGAATCGGTCTGGGGATTCTTCGCGCTCTATGTGGTCACCTTTATGGTGATGATGCTGGCTTTGATGGCGACCGGGCTGGATCAGGTCACCGCGTTCTCAGCCGTTGGCTCCTGCCTCAATAACCTCGGCCCGGGGCTTGGCGAGGTCTCTGCGCACTACGGTAATATCTCCGATACCGCTAAGTGGATTCTGGCCCTGACCATGCTGCTCGGGCGTCTGGAGATTTTCACTTTACTGGTTCTGATTACCCCGAGTTTCTGGCGGAGTTGATGTTGAAAGTTAGGGACAGGGATATGCCTTCTAAGATCAGGTTGCAACGTGTCAGTGATCAGCGTTTGTTCATTGCAATCGCTGCTGTCGTTCCCTTGTTCTTTATCACTTTAGCTTATGTTGAACAGGGCTGGAGTTTGTTTGACCCGAAAGGACAGATTTGCATAGCTGTGTCAGCTCTCCTTTTGACCGCCTACTGGTGGCTACCTTCAGGCTTCTTCCCGAAATCACACAGGGAATCGATTGAGGTTGATCAAAAGAGCCTCCAGATTGTGCGCGGAAAACAGGTATGGAGAGGGAATTTTAGTGATTGGCAGGCGTTCAAGGTTGAAATGGTTGTCAGTCAGCTCGGTTATAACTGTTGCTTGATTTTCTACGGACGTGAGGGGAAGGAATTCAGCTTCTACTTCCGTAACTTTATGGCATCAGAGATTGAAAGGTTTCTGAAGGACACTCCTCTCCGTAAATGGCAATGAATTGATAAGCTAAACCCAATTTTCTACTCGTAGACCAGGAACCCGTTGAAACTCACGCTCGTTATTGGTCACAACGATAAGACCGAGAGAGCGGGCATGCCCTGCGATCATTTGATCGTACGGGCCGATAGGACATCCACTACGAGCAAGTTCAGCCCGGATCTGCCCGACGTGCTGCGCAGCGTGCGCGCCAAAGTCCAGAACTTCCAGTCGGCTCGCAAACGATTCGACAACTTTCAGATTACGCTCGGGATTGGTAGATTTTTCCGCACCGTATAACAATTCCATCAGGGTGATAGAGGATATTGCCATCTGCCCATCGTGTGCATTGAATCTTTCCCGGACCTGCTCAGGTTTGTTTTTAATTGTGTAGATCACGATATTAGTATCGAGCAGATACTTTATCATCAGAAGTCCTCTCGCGATTGCTCCCTCGGTTGTTCACGCTCAGACATAAAGTCATCCGTAGCGCGCAAACCTTCAAACCAACTATCCCAGCTCTCACCAACTGGAGTGATGATGCGTGCGTTTCCGACAGAAAAGATATTCACCTTTTTCACATCGTCCGCAAACTCAAGAGCTCTAGGAATTCTTATCGCTTGATTCTTGTTGTTCGAGAATATGGATGCTTCTGCCATAAAACTAGCCTCACTATACAGAAGGTTGGTTCAGTTAATATGATATTCGATTCAGTATATGTCAACAGCATATACCTGGTGGGATTGATGCTCCGCTGACTAGCGAACGCTGCCGCTGCCTTTAGGAGCGCGGGGTATTTGGTTCAGACGAAGCTTCACCAGGGCATACCCAAACAGATACAGGGTCGCGATCAGAAGTGCGGCGGCAGTACCCAGCTGCAGTCCAAGTAAGGGATAAATCTGAGTGACCGAGACGACGTAAATCACCATAGACACCAGACCCTCAGGGTACTGTTTGACTGTTGCGGCGACAACGGGCGCACCGTAGCTTAGTTGCAATACGATGAGTGTCGGGAAAAAACTAACCGGAAACGCTGCCAATAAGCCCGCCTGTGAGGGGGAAAGCCAGTGCGCCAGCGCGGTAATCCCGAGTACGCTGATGGTAGCCATGACCGCACGGAACAGAATCGCTGGTGCCGGACGTTGCCAGAGGTTGTCGCTGTTCAGTGCGACTTTGGCGTCAGGTACAGACCGGAGAAGCCGGCTTGCTGCGGCGATAAGAGTCAGCATAATCAGCGCGTTCTGCCACCAGTTGGCGTTCCAGTATTGTAGCGGCGCAACCGTCGTCAGAAATGCGCTGAGCGCCAGCAGTGCAGGGATCAATACGTGTCTTGGCCGGTGCCAGCGACGGCTTGCGTATAAGTAGCTGATGGCCAGTGCCAGGCTGCCTGTCAGTCCAATCAGAGTATGTGTCGCGCCTTCCGCTGCGAAATCAGAGCCCAGTTCAAACCCCATAAAGTAGAGAGTGATAGCACTACCCAGCGGGAAGCCGGCCAGTACGCCCGCCCAGGCGGGGCCATAGCGCCGTGCGACAACGGCCAGCATAACGACCGTTAGAAACGTAACCAGTATCTTCGTGAGTAAGAGCAGCAAAAGGAGAACCTCAGACGTAATTCCGCGATGATAGCTGACGCTCAGAGTAGTGTCAGGTGAAGATCAATACAGTAAAACGGGCCATATAGAGGTGTTTGTTATCTTATCGGGTCACTTTGGCGCACCCTGACTAAACTCGCTGGCGAGGCCGTTTAACGGGGCATATTCTGGTTCCTGCAACAGTAGCCAGAGGGATGCGGTACTGGCTTATTCTCGCGAACGACGCAGGGATAAGAACAATGATAATAAAACCAACCGTAAGTCTGGTGGCACTCCTGCTACCAATGTCAGCACTGGCTGAACTGCAATCTCTTGACGAATATGCCATGAGTACAGTTTCCGGGCAGTCCGGGATCAGTATTGAAATGGAAGCTCAGATGGATATCGGTGAAATCATTTATACCGATGAGGGCTCTCTCGCAATTACTGAGGTCTTTCTTGGTGGTGCTGACCGTGATGATCTGTTTGTCGAAGGTTATACCGCAGCCAATGGCGGTACCCCTTTTATTCAGAATGTGTCCTCGCTTCTCGATGACCTGAAGTTGGATATCGATATCTCAGCAGAGGGCGAATTGTCGCTTAAATTTTTCCCGGTTGGTTTTGCCGCACCTGTGGATTTCAGCATCCGTACAGAAGCCTGGGAAATACGCGATGCCGATGGTGCTCCCAAATTTACTCTGATTGATAACTTTAAGATGGACGGCATCTTTACCCAGTTATGGGCCAAAATTGGGTACGACGATGAACTCGGAACAGATCGTCTGAATCTGGAAATGATGATCGGCATCGATGATCTCGACTTTGATATGCCGGCACTTGGTCTGGCGATACGTGACTTCCGCATGACCCGCTCTGACTACGACGACAACCCTAATCTATTGAGTGCCAACGCGCAGATTGAGGCAGATATATACAGCGGCCAGAACTCCCAGGGCGGTGGTGCACTCGCAATCGATAATATCGGGATGAATGCGGATATCACTGTTGGGTCCATTCAGGTAGGTGGACGCTCAATCGGTTCAATGAAAGTCGATAACCTCAATATGGTTGGCGGCAGTCTGAAAATTTACGGCCACTGAAACCCTCCACTCAGTGGGTTTTGCCAGCTTACCAGGGGCGGTAAGCTGGCTTTTTTGTGTCTGGCCCTCTGTCTCTTCTTAGTTGCGAGTTGCCCCACTGATCAAGCTCTGTACAATGCCGGCTTTTCCGCCTGAGTTCTTCGGGTGCGTGTCTTAATAGTAAGTGAGCAGTTACTTATGTTGAATACTCTGAAGCGCGAGTGGTTTTCAAACGTTCGCGGCGATCTCTTGTCGGGCACGGTCGTTGCTCTGGCTTTGATTCCTGAGGCCATTGCCTTTTCTATTATCGCCGGAGTCGACCCGAAGGTCGGCCTTTACGCGTCTTTCTGTATCGCGGTTATCATCGCCATTGTGGGTGGTCGTCCGGGCATGATCTCGGCAGCAACGGGTGCAATGGCGCTGCTGATGGTGACCTTGGTAAAAGAGCACGGTCTGCAGTATCTGCTCGCGGCCTCGCTACTCTGTGGTGTGATTCAGATAGGGGCGGGCTTCTTAAAACTCGGAGACCTGATGCGTTTCGTGTCGCGGTCTGTGGTGACAGGTTTTGTGAATGCACTGGCGATCCTCATCTTTATGGCGCAATTGCCTGAGCTGACGAACGTGACCTGGCATGTATACGCCATGACCGCCGCAGGTCTGGGTATCATCTACCTGTTCCCTTATGTGCCTAAAGTAGGCAGTTGGCTCCCGTCGCCGCTGGTGTGCATTCTTACCATGACAGCCGTTGCGATCTACTTTGGAATCGATGTACGTACCGTGGCTGACATGGGTGAATTGCCGGATACCTTGCCTATTTTCCTCTGGCCAGACGTACCGCTGACGCTGGAAACTCTGTGGATTATTCTGCCGTACTCGGCTGCTCTGGCGGCCGTTGGTTTGCTGGAGTCGATGATGACAGCCACCATCGTTGACGAACTCACCGATACCGACAGTGATAAAAACCGCGAATGTAAGGGGCAGGGTGTGGCTAACATCGGTTCTTCCTTGCTGGGCGGCATGGCAGGTTGCGCAATGATCGGTCAGTCGATCATTAACGTGAAATCCGGAGGACGTGGTCGATTATCCACCTTTGTTGCGGGTCTGTTCCTGTTGATTATGGTGGTCTTCCTTGATGAGTGGATCGGTCAGATTCCGATGGCCGCATTGGTTGCTGTGATGATCATGGTGTCGATTGGCACTTTCTCCTGGGAGTCGGTGATCAACCTTAAGAAACACCCGTTATCCACCAATATTGTGATGCTGGCCACAGTCTCTGTGGTTGTTGCGACGCACAACCTTGCACTGGGTGTACTCGTTGGCGTCCTGCTGGCATCCTTGTTCTTTGCTAACAAGATTGGCCGTTTCATGGTCGTGAAAAGCGAGCAGGATGCACCGGGCGAACGCACCTATAAGGTGATTGGCCAGGTGTTCTTTGCGTCGTCGGATGCGTTCAGTAAGTCATTCGATTTCCGCGAAGCGGCTTCTAAAGTCACTATTGATCTGACGCATGCCCATTTCTGGGATATTACGTCAGTATCTGCTCTGGATAAGGTGGTGATTAAGTTCCGCCGCGAGGGAGCAGAGGTCGAGCTGCTTGGAATGAATGAAGCCAGTGCCACGATTGTCGACCGTTTCGGTGTTCATGATAAGCCGGAAGAAGTCGAGAAAATGATGGCAGGTCACTAACAGGCCGCCATTAACAATCGGTGAGGTTCACGCGCTGGTTTCGCTGTCGAAAGAGAGTGAGAAGGAGTAACGATGAAACAGATTACGGCATGTATTGATGCCTCCCCGGGTGCAATGGCGGTGGTGGATGCCGCTTCCTGGGTCAGCCAGCGCCTGCAACAACCACTGACTCTGCTGCACACTCTTGAGAAGGTCGATAAGAATGCGGCTGACCTTAGTGGCAGCATTGGTTTTGGCAGCCGCGAGCATTTGCTGGAGCAGCTCACTGAGCTGGATGCTCAGCGTGCGAAGCTGGCGATTGAAAGTAGTCGTATCATGCTCGAGTCTGCAGAAAAGCGGGCGAAAGAGCACGGTGCTCAGGACTGCACTGTTCAGCAGCGTCACGGTCGTCTGTCGGAGGAAGTGCTGTCCCTCGTTGACGATACTCGTGTGCTGGTAATGGGACGTCAGGGGGAAGACCATCCGGACCCGACGGTTGCTACGCTGGGCAGTCAGTTGGAGACGGTACTCCGTTCAGTATCCTGTCCGGTGCTGATTACAACGGGCGTATCTTTTCGTACACCTACGCGCTTTATGGTGGCGTATGACGGCAGTGAAGCTGTCGAACGTGCGTTAGATGCGTACGCTGACAGCCCACTTCTGAAAGAAGCAGAGTGTCATCTGGTCATGGTCAACCACACCGATGCAGAGCATGTCGCTAAGTTTACGACTGCACAGCAACGATTGGAGAAAGCTGGCTTTAACGTGGTGACTCGTAAATGCGAGGGCGATGTCCTGTCGATTCTCAATGACTATCAGTTTCGTCATCAGATCGATCTGATTGTGATGGGCGCCTACGGCCACTCGCGTATCCGTCAGTTCTTCGTTGGTTCGCATACCCGCAATATGGTCAGCCACAGCAAAGTACCTATTCTGCTGCTGCGTTAACGTAGTCATGATAGAAGTGCTGCGCTGACAGAAAGAAAAGGGGCCATCGGCCCCTTTTTTATTTTGAGTCTTATCTGACAGCCTTCACTATCGACTGAGGCTCGCTTTGTTGTGACTTCGCCTGTGAAGCCAGAAGTAGAGCACAGGCACAACAAACAAGGTTAATGTGGTTGCCGAGATAATGCCGCCGATCACCACAGTGGCGAGTGGCCGTTGTACTTCTGCGCCAATACCCGTATTTAAAGCCATCGGTACGAAGCCAAGCCCCGCAACCAGAGCTGTCATCAATACCGGGCGCAAACGCATGGTCGCGCCCTGAATGACAGCGTCGCGCAAAGCGACGCCCTGATCACGCAGTTGGCGAATGAAGGTCAGCATGACGAGGCCGTTCAGTACCGAGATTCCGGACAGTGCGATAAAGCCCACGGCCGCTGAGATAGACATAGGCATTCCTCTCAACCACAGCAGGAATATTCCGCCGGTCAGGGCCAGTGGTACACCGCTGAAGATAATTAAGGCACCGCGCAGATTCCCGAACGCCGAGATCAGCACGAACAGGATAAGCGCCAGAGTGGCTGGTACCACCCAGCGCAGCCTTGCTTCGGCTGACTGGAGTTGCTCGAAAGTGCCGCCGTATTCCAGCCAGTAACCGCTGGGTAAACTCACCTCTGAGGCCGCTTTCTGCCGGACCTCTTTGACGAAACTGCCGAGATCACGACCACGCACATTGGCACTGACGACGATGCGACGCTTGCCGTTTTCGCGACTGATTTGTGCCGGAGCTGGCGCGAGAACGACATCCGCGACTTCGCTCAGAGGCACAAATCCGCCATCAGCGAGCGGTATAGGAAGCGCTTTGATCAGGTCTGCATTCTCGCGCAGAGGCTCGGGAAACCTGACGACCAGGGGAATGCGTTGGTCCCCACGATAGATCAGCCCCGCTTGCTGTCCGCCGACAGCCGTCGATAGCAGAGACTGAATATCATCGACCGTCAAACCATAGGCCGCCAATTTCTGGTGGTTTGGATGAAGTGTCAGCACGGGTAGCCCTGTGACCTGCTCGACCCGGACATCGGCGCTACCGTCCACTGAGTTAAGCAGGGCAGCAACCTCATTCGCTGCAGTAAGAAGCTGGCTCAGGTCATCACCGAACACTTTGACGCCAAGGTCGGCGCGTACTCCAGAGATCAGTTCGTTGAAGCGCATCTGGATGGGCTGAGTGAATTCATAGTTATTACCCGGGAGTTCCCGCACGCTGGCTTCAATCTGCTCTACCAGATCCGCTTTATGCCGCTCCGGGTCCGGCCATTGTGCCTTGGGCTTGAGGATGATGAAGGTATCCGCGACATTGGGCGGCATAGGGTCGGTCGCGATCTCCGGTGTGCCAAGCCGGGAGAAAACAGTCTTAACTTCAGGGAAGGTAAGAAGGCGCTCCTCAAGTAATACCTGCATATCTAACGACTGTTGTAGAGAGGTGCCGGGAATACGCAAGGCATGGAGTGCAATATCCCCTTCATCCAGCTGAGGAATGAATTCTGAACCGAGGCGAGTGCTGAGAATCACGGCGCCAACGATAAGCAGGGCGGCAGAGCCGATCAAGATCACAGGAGCCCGCAAGGCAGTGCGCAGAAGTCGCTCATAAAGTGACTGGTAGCCGTATCGCTTTGATTCGACAGACGACGCGCCAGATGGCTCGGTATGATGAACGCCTGTCCCGTTCCTCAGAAACACAGCGATAGCGGCAGGCACCAGCGTGATACTGATGATCATGGCGGAGAGCAGGGCGATCACCACGGTCGCTGCCATCGGATGAAACATCTTTCCTTCGATGCCGGTGAGGCTGAAGATGGGGATATACACCAGAGTGATGATGGCGACGCCGAACAGGCTGGGTTTCATCACCTCTGCGGTTGCTGAGTACACCAGTTCAAGACGCTCGCGCAAGGTCAGGGCTGACCCGCTGGCGCTCAGGCGCCTCACGCAGTTTTCGACGATGATGACAGCGCCATCAACGATCAGGCCGAAGTCCAGAGCGCCCAGACTCATGAGGTTGGCAGATACGCCGGCCTGAACCATGCCGGTGATTGTTGCCAGCATCGCCAGAGGGATAACCGCGGCGGTAATCAGTGCTGCACGCAGATTGCGCAACATGATGAACAAAACAAAAATAACCAACAAAGCGCCTTCAAGTAGGTTGGTCTGTACCGTCGCCAGCGTCTTGCCCACCAGGTCTGTGCGGTTGTAAACGACTTCGGTCGTCACGCCATCGGGGAGACTGGTTGCGATATCTTGCAGGCGGCGTTTAAGCGCTTCCGCAACCTCTTTCGGGTTTTCCCCCATCAGCATCATGGCACTGCCCAGTACGGTTTCTGAGCCACCGCGTGTCGCCGCGCCTGTGCGTAACTCTTCGCCCTGAGTGACCTCAGCAAGGTCCCGGATGCGCACAATGGCCGTACCGTTGCGAGCCACCACGGTATCGCGGATATCTTCTATCGACTTCAGTTGACCGACGGCTCTTACCAGCTGTTGTTCCCCATGGACTTCGATATAGCCTGCGCCACGATTGCTGTTGTTGCGCCTGATCGCGGAGACCAGCTGAGGCACCGTGATCTGGTGTTGCAGTAACAAGGCTGGGTCAGGGCGGATATGAATCTGCTCTTCGAAGCCACCGCTGGTATTGATCTCGGCGACGCCCGCAACCTGAGCCAGTTGCGGGCGTATTATCCAGTCCTGCACGGTACGCAAAGCCATTGCATCGTACGGGCTGCCATCCGGCTGACGAGCATCGCTGTCGGCCGTGACGGTATAACTGAAGATTTCACCCAGTCCGGTACTGATTGGCCCCATCACCGGCTTCAGACCTTCAGGTAGGGCGTCGCTGATTTGGCCCAGTCGCTGATCAATCAGATTTCGTGCGTGATAGATATCAGTGCCGTCTTTGAAGACGACCGTCACCTGTGACAGGCCGTAGCGCGATAAAGAGCGCGTATATTCGAGTTGTGGCAAGCCGTAGAGCGCAGTTTCTACCGGAAACGTCACCCGTTGCTCGGCTTCCAGAGGCGAGTATCCGGTAGCTTCCGTATTAATCTGAACCTGAACGTTGGTGATGTCCGGTACAGCATCAATGGGTAAATAGCGATAACTCCAGAGTCCGGCGGCAATCAGAACCAGGCTGGAGGCCAGCATCATGAAGCGTCGCTCCACTGCCAGCCGTATTATGGCATTCAGCATGTGACCTCCTTAGTGCTGATGGGCAGCACCGGATTTTCCGATGTCTGCTTTTATCAGGTAGCTGTTGTCGGTCACGTATTCTTCGCCCGGATTCAGCCCGGCCGTTATTTCGGTGAACTTCTCGTCACTGGCGCCGGTGGTAACCGGGCGTGCCTGGTACTCGCCGTCGTGATGTACAAACACCACGGTATTGCCTTCGTGGGTTTGCAGAGCACGATTCTCGACTCTTACCTGCGCGACGGTTTCGGCGGTTGTGATGTGAACAAGTGTCACCTCGCCCGGCGTCAGGTCGTCATGTGAGTTGGACACCTTAGCCCGCGCTCGCCAGTAGGGCCGGCCATGAGCGGGAGGGGCAATGGAATCGATCTGTGTCGAGATATTGTGGGCAGGCAGAGTTACTGGCTGTCCAGCTGCAACCTGAGTCCTTTGAGATGGGTGTACTGGGATTTCCAGCCAGAGCCCGGACAGGTCAACGATCACAAATAAGGGTTCGCTGCTCGCCAGGTTGCCTGACGCCGCATGGCTGTCGCTGATAACGCCTGAAATCGGTGATCTGACCTCATAGCGACTCAGGCTTTCATTGCTTTCGATGGTGGCCAGTGTTTGCCCTTTCTTAACGCTATCGCCGGGGGCGACCCGGACATCGGTAATCAGGCCGGGAAAGCGCCCGCTGAGCTGGATCTCCTGTTGAGGCGGTACTACCAGAGTCGCGAAGATGGGGAGTGTTTCGTTTACAGCACCAGACGATGCAACCGCCGTTATGATGCCGTTTGCGGTGGCCATCGCAGCAGAGATCTTCGTCGTCTCGCTACTATTATCATGCTCATGCTCATGCTCATGCTCATGCTCATGCTCTTGGTCATGACTATGCTGTTGTTCATGGCTATGCCCGTGGCCTTCTTCGTGCTCATGATCGCCAGATGCGTGTACTGTTAAAGACAGGCTAAGCAGCAGGCAGATAGCCAGAGAGTGTGGTCGATACATCATTGTGGGGTGTCCTGTGTTGTCTGGTTACTTACTGCCCGGGCGGTTAATTCTTCTATCAGGGTGCGGCTGATCAGAGCGGCGCTGGCACTGCTGATCAGCTGGCGCTCAGCCTCAATCAGTTCTTCCCGAGCGATATGCCAGTCCTGATAGCGGTAACGACCCTGGGCGTATCCCTGCCCGACCTCATCCATGGCTCGTTTAAGTAATGGGATGATTTTTTGTTGGTAGGTAATCACGCTGGCGGAGTGTTGCTGCAAGGCGCTCCAGGCGGTGTGAAGTCTTTGGGTTACTTCTCGTTTATGGGCCTGGTATTCATATTCACTCGCGACGGCACGCTGGCGGGCTGAAGTGGCTGCGGATGATCCGCGACGACCGCTGAAAAGAGGGATGCTGGCGGCCGCGCTCAGAGCCTCATCGCGACTCTCTGCAAAGTGAGTAACGCCGACCCGCCACTCTACGCTGCCGGCATTCTGGGCCTGTACCAGTGTCGAGTCGGCTTCTGCCAGCCGTGCTTTGCTGGCATACATCTCCAGGACCAGCGCATCATCAACAGCGCTCAGCAGCTGAGGAAACTGACCGGGCGGGGTACTCAGATCGAACAGGTTGCCTGTCAAGCCGAGCTCTCCGCGGGGCTCCCCGGGTGTCATCCAATAGCTTGTGAGTCGGTAAATATCGTTATCCAGCTGTAGGCGGGCCTGCGCTACGGCAGAGGCTGAGCGCTCCAGTGCCGCTTCAGCGCGAAGTTGATCGTTCATCGGAGCGGCGCCGCGCTGGTGGCGTTTTTCAACGACCGCCAGCGCCTGTCTATTCAGGCGCAGGCTTACTTCTGCAATCCTGAGCCTTTCCTGCGAGGCAAGCGCCGCTATGTAGGCGCGGGTAACATCGCTCAGTAACGATAAGGTCCGGGACTTACTCTGAGCTTCTGTGAGTTCGTAGGCCGATAGTGCCTGTTGGCGGCGGGCTCTGCGCTGCCCGCCCAGTTCGATAACCGACGACAGGGCGAGGATGTACTCAGCCTGTGCTGCCTGTTGGTAGCTGCCATTACCGATAAGGTTGTCGGCCTCGCCACTGAGAATAAGCGGCGGAGCTAACGCCTGCGTATCGACATTGGCCTTGCTGGCACGCTTAAGGGCCGAATACGCTCTGAATTGTGGGTGCGCCGCTTGCGTGCGCTGAATGGTTTCATCGAGGGTCAGGGCCTGAGATGGCACTGACCACAAGGTACTGAGGCTCACAATCAGGCCCACAGCACCGCGTGTTATTGGTGATTTCATAAAATTTCCTGAATAGCTGATCTGTCGGGCAGCCATAAGGCAGCCCGGCAACGAGTGGCGTTATCGTTCAGCTATTCAGGCAATCGGAGGGCGACAGATCCCAGTGACGGGAGAGTGCGGTGGCCGGACAAAAGGGCCGGACTGTTTAATAGTCACACTACTCAGTTGTGGTACCGACCAGCGCTGAGGCAGCGTGGTAGGAGTTGTGTGTTGGTGGCTGTGACAACCTGCGTGACCAGTTTCCGGGCAAGCGTCCTCTGCTGTATGGTCCTGATGCTCATGATCGCTATGGTGGGCGGCATCATGATGGGCAATGTCTGAGGCGTTGGGATCGGCAGCAAAGACATCCGTCACTTCATTAAAAGGAGCGAGATTCTGCAACATCAGCACAAGCAGCATCATCACCAGCGCAGGTGATGTTCGGGATAGCTGATGTTTGCGGTCAGTCGCTAGCATAGGTTGTCAGGGCGAATCTTTTCGCGAACTCTTATCGGGATCTTTTGGTATAGTCATATACGACTACTTCTAGGATCTCAGCAATGGCAGCAGAAAACCAGTTGCACGTGACCTTTCGTGACGAAGATATAGAAAGTCTGCGCAAGCAGATGCTCAGTTTTGCGCGACTGCAGCTCGATGATGAGCATCTGGCCGAGGATGCGGTGCAGGAAGCTCTGGCCGGTGCGTTGAAAAATGCCTCTTCTTTTTCCCGCCAATCGACTCTGAAAACCTGGGTTTTCTCTATTCTGCGAAGAAAAATTGCGGATGTACTACGTGGGCAATACCGGGAACCGGTGCGCGAAGCCTGTAAGGAATGCAGCACGGACGACGACGAACTCTTTGATGGACGTGGGCATTGGCAGGCGGGAGCGACCCCCAGGCGCTGGGGTGACACGCATGAACTGGCTGATAACACTCAGTTCTGGCAGGTGTTTGATATCTGTCTTGAGGCACTGCCCGCAGAGCAGGCAAGGGTGTTTATGATGCGTGAATTTATTGAGCTGGATTCCGCAGAAATCTGCGCCTCGCTTGAAGTGTCGACGAGTAACCTTCACGTTCTTCTGCACCGTGCACGCCTGAAGTTGCGGGCATGTTTATCTGATCATTGGTTCGAGAGGGAGGCCTGACTATGTTGAGCTGTGAGCAAGCTACCCGTTTGTTATCCGAAGGGCAGGACCGCACTTTAACCTTCCCCGAAAAAATGAACCTGAAAGTGCACACCGCAATGTGTTCCGGCTGCCGCGAATTTGGTCGTCAGCTGGGCTCGCTAAGAACCTTGATTCAGGAAGAAAAAGACGCTGGGCCTGCGTCCGGTAAAAAATAATTTCTGTTCCTGTAAGAAAAGTGTCGGCAGGTGCGACTTACTCTATGTGCGGCAGAACCGCTGCTAATTTATTAATCAGAGAGAAATCAAAATGAAAAAGACCATGACAACTTTATCTGCTGCAATGCTTCTTGGTGCCGCTTCGGCCACAGTCAGTGCTGCTGAAAATCCATTTGCATCACAGTCGCTGGAATCTGGTTATCAGGTTGCGGGCCACCATGCAGAAAAATCTACTGAAGGTAAGTGTGGCGAAGGCAAATGCGGTGCTAAGTCTGAATCTGAAGGCAAGTGCGGTGAAGGCAAATGCGGTGCTAAGTCTGAAGCCGAAGGTAAGTGCGGCGAAGGCAAGTGTGGCGGTGCCAAGTCTGAATCTGAAGGTAAGTGCGGCGAAGGCAAATGCGGCGGCTCTAAATAAGAGTCCTCTGGCAGAAAAAGGCTGACCGATGCTCAGAACAATGACTCAACACTATAACGCTGTACTTCAGCGGATCCTGCATCTCGATGGTCTTGCACCTCTGTTGCTTCGGCTTTATCTGGCGCCAGTGATGATGCAGGCGGGTTGGACGAAATTCCAGTCGTTCGACAGTACAGTGGCATGGTTTGGTAACGCTGACTGGGGCCTTGGGTTGCCATTCCCTGAGCTGATGGTTGTGCTGGCAGCAGGCACCGAGCTGGTGGGCGGTGCACTGCTGATACCGGGCATTGCAGTGCGGTTGGTCAGTATCCCGCTGATGGCGACCATGGTCGTCGCGGCCCTGACGGTGCATCTGGAATATGGCTGGCTAGCCATTGCAGACAGTAGTTCGTGGCTGGCCAATGAGCGTGTGCTGGAATCGGCGGAACGTCTCGAGCGGGCAAAAGGTATCCTGCAGGAGCATGGAAACTACAGCTGGCTTACCGGGCGTGGCTCCCTCGTTGTCCTTAACAACGGTATTGAGTTCGCAGCAACCTATTTTGTTATGTTGCTGACCTTGTTGTTTACCGGCGGTGGCCGCTATACCAGCGTTGACTACTATGTTTCACGCTTCCTGAATCGCAACTGAAATAGCGCATGCCTGAAACAAGCAGGGCCGCTGATTTATAGCGGCCCTGTTATTCCTGTCCTACATCTCGATCTTTCTGTCTGTCCTTAGTTCGTTCTGCGCATCAAGGTACCTTCGCGATTTTATAGGGGTTAATTCCGTCATTCGGGCGGCGCTTAAAGCGTTTATAGGTCCACTGATATTGAGCCGGGCATAGACGCACGCAGTTCTCGATAGACTGATTCATTGCCGTTGCGGATATTACGGGGTCTGGATCAAACTGCTCCGGCAGGGCGTCGAATAAATGAATATCGAAGCCTTCGGCATTGGGTAGGCGTTCGCCGAACGCATAAATCACCTGACAGCCGGTTTCGCGGATCATCTGATGCGGCAGTGTTGGTGTCAGGGTTTCAACCCCCATAAAAGGTGCGAATACGCCCCGCTCACGCTTGGGCTCCTGATCTGGCAGAAAGCCAACGACCTTACCCGCATTAAGAGTGGCGAATAACGCCTTCACGCCGCCACCCGTCGTCGGTACCAGTTCCGCACCGACGGCCTCCCGGCGGGAGACCATCCAATCGCTGAAATTCTTAACCTTTGCGGGCCGATACATAATAGTCGCCGACGTTAAGGTGGCCAGCCAGGCACTGACGATCTCCCAATTGCCAAGGTGCGGAGACATAAATAACAGGCCGCGTTTATCTGCGAGCTTTTGCTCTAACAGTTCCTGATTGTGGACCTTCCGGACCATTGTCAGCAGTTTTTCATGCGAGTAGCCCCACATGGGCCCCATCTCGCCGCCTGTCATGCCGTTCTGAATAAGCGTGTCGTAGAGCAGGGTCTCACGGTAATCCTCGCTTTTATCAGCAAAGCACATCGCCAGGTTCACCCGGGCAACTTCGCGTGATCGGGTCCGCTTTGATGCCAGTCGTTTCCCTAACAGACGACCGATACGTTGAGCGGTTGGCAACGACACAAGCCCCATAAGCTTGACCGCGCCAATCATCAGGTAGCCAATCAGATTATTCACATTTCTCACCTTCATCAGAGTGGCCAAAGTGTACAACCTACGCCATTGGCGGTCACTTTCTGAGCCTCTGCTAAGCTTAAATGATCCCCGCAGGATATGGGGAAACCAAACTTCAGCAAGATAACCAATTAGTCGCAGTCGGGATTGTCATCGTTATGACGGAAGCCAGCTTTAACCTGCAAGGACAGAAGATTCTCATTGTTGACGATCTCGTCGAGGCGCGCAGCGCACTGAAAAGTATGCTGACGGTACTGGGGGCTGATGATGTATACAGTGCAACCGATGGACGTGAAGCCGTTGAGTACATCATGGAGCACGATTTTGATCTTGTATTATCGGACTACAACCTTGGCAAAGGCAAAGACGGCCAGCAGATATTAGAAGAAGCCCGTTACACTAACCGCCTGCGCGCGACGGCCTCTTTCGTTATGATCACCGGCGAAAATGCCGTTGATCGGGTCATGGGTGCACTCGAATACGATCCGGATGCTTACGTCACCAAACCATTTACGCTCAGTATTCTGCGAGAGCGCCTGTATCGCCTGAGTAGTCTTAAGACAATTCTGTTGCCGATGAACAGAGCCATTGATCAGGGGCAGATCGACTGGGCCATTGAAGTCGCAGACCAGATCAGGGTCGAGCACCCTCGCCTGTTACTGCCCGTTTCCCGGTTGCAAGGTAAGTTGTGCCTGAAGCAGGAACGCTATGAGGATGCGCTTGAAGCTTACACTCGGGTTCTGGAAAGTCGCCCGGCGTCCTGGGCCCGGCTCGGTCAGGCAGTGTGCTTCCATTTTCTCGGCGACACTGATCAGGCCGTATCCCTGATTCGGGCAACTCTTCTCGACCATCCCTTGTATGTTCAGTGTCATGACTGGTTGGCGAAAATACTCGTGGGCCTGGGCAAGGGCGAAGAAGCTCAACAGGCGCTTGAGGCGGCGGTAAAAATTTCTCCCCGTGCTGTATTTCGGCAGCTTGAGTTAGGCCAGCTGGCGTTGACCAATGAGAGCTATACCGTCGCTCAGGACGCCTTCGAGCAGGCCATGAGACTGGCGCGTTACTCCTGCTATAAAAGTTCTTCGACATATCAACAGTTCGTTGAGGCAGCGCAGCATAATCTTGATGCCGAGCAGACCAAAGAGAACCGTTTGTTGTGTAGTAAAGCGTTACGGGCTCTTGATGAGATGAAACAGGAGTTCTCCGGCAACATGGGTGTAGTCTTTGATGCGACGATCGCAGAGAGTCGCACCTATCAGGCGGTTGAGGATGACAACAAAGCCCGGAGTAGTGCAGATAAAGCCGAAGGCATACTGGCACGCATAAAAGAACCCACGGGCGAACAGCAACTGACGATGACTGAGGTGTATATCGATACCGGCCAGTCTGAAAAAGCGGTTAACATGGTTCAGACCATGAAGGATCAGGGAGTCGCCAGTAAGTTGTTGCAACGGTTGGGTGCAATCGAGGAGCGCCTGTCCAACATCAATGCGCGCGAGAAATCAGCCGAGTTAAACGAGAAAGGCGTGGCTCACTATGAGCGCGGGGAGCTCAAAGAAGCGATTGCAGCATTTGATCAGGCGACCCGGTTTGAAGAGGCGGGGATCAGTGTGCTCCTCAATGCGATTCAGGCAAAAGTCAGTTACATCGAAAACGAAGAGTTGGATGTTGGTCAGCTCAAAGATTGTTACCGTTTACTTCGCCGTATAGGCAGTGTTGGCCATTTTGATGACAGGCATGATCGCTACCAACGATTGAAAGAAACCTGTGAGCGGCTACGTCGATCGGCGGGCCTTTAGGGGAGGGGAGAGTATGAACCTGAAAGATCTTGCCGGTGCGATTATTCATGACCTTAAGAATCAGCTGCACTCTGTGCTGCTGGAGGGTGAAAAGGCCATGAGGGATATGCCAGAAGAATATCGGGATAAGCTCTATCCCGTATTTGCTCGCAGTCGCCGGGTTCATCAGGATGCGATGCAGCTGGTGACGCTATACCGGCTGCAGGAGCGCGGAAATTTCCCGGCAGATGATGCTTGGCCGGCAGATACTGTAAAACACGCGATTGAGTGTTTTAAGGTGCATTGGCCAGATGTTGAAGTGCATGTTGAAATTGATCCTGACTGTCAGGGGTATTACAACGATTCGCTGATGCAGATGGCGTTAACGAATCTGCTGAACAACAGTGCTCAGGCGGGCGCGGAGACCATCTCTGTGTCGGCCCAGGAGCAAGGCTCCGGACTCCTGATGCGCGTCAGCGACGACGGTCCGGGATACCCGGATGATGTTCTTGACGGTAGCGGCGACAGCGACAAAGAAGGCGGAACAGGCATGGGCTTGTATTTCACCGAACTGATCGTCGCTCATCATTCTACACCGGCGAAACCAGCCACTCTCGACCTGCACAATGCCGCCGGTGGCGGTGCAGAGGCGGTCATCACTTTACCCTGAGTGGGAGTCAGGCCGTCTCGCCAACCTCAAACAGGCGGAACACGAATTCTTTCGTGCCCTTGTTCTTCAGTTCTTCCCAGTGAGCAGGAAATTCAGGCTCGAGGCTGGCTTCGTGTTCGATGTATACCAGAGCGCCCGGTAACAGCGTCAGTTTGTTTAATGCAGGTTGTAGCAGATCTTTGCCGAACGGTGGATCGAGAAACACCAGATCGTAGGGCTCTGGGTTCTGGTCAAGCCACATCAGGGCATCTCCGGCCCAGACCTGGGCATTGCGGGCGTCAAGCTGCTTGAGATTGTCTTTCAGTTGAAACGCAGCCTTCGCGTGCTTTTCAAGGAAAATGACCTCTTTTGCGCCTCTGGAAAGCGCTTCAAACCCAAGCGCTCCACTGCCAGCAAACGCGTCGAGTACCCGAGCCCCCTCAATATCAGATTGCAGCCAGTTAAACACGGTCTCGCGAACACGGTCCATGGTAGGGCGCAGGCCATCAATTGCGGGAAAGCGCAGTCGGCGAGAACGCCACTGGCCACCGATAATGCGTAATTGGTGATGAGATTGTCGGCTCACTCAGAGCTCCGTGGTGCAGATGAATTCGCTTCTGTAAGACACTGCGCAAACGCTTCTGGTTCAGTGCGTTGCGATACGGCAAGTGCCTGATACAGTTGGAGAAAATACTCCTCAGACCGCTGATGGTAGGCAAGTTCTGCAGCAATGTCGATGGCCGAAACCGGGTTCAGCCACTCGCGCCGCAGGCGTTTAATTTCGTTCTCCCGGAAGCTTGCCCATGCTTCTCTGCTTGGGGCAGGTTTGCTCCCCGAAGCGGCGGGTTGTGCTACGCCCGCGCCGCGCTCCCGGTTCCACCATAAAGCGCCTGCTGCATGTGCTTGCTGACAAGCAGAGGTTTCTTTCTCAGGCGTGTCGGGTGTTGTCAGAGAAAGTTTCTGAATAAGAAACGAAGCAGCCTGCTGCATTTCAACGTCGGTCAGCGGGCCTTGCAGAGCGAGTCCTGCAGGACGCGGTGCTGCTATTGGGGTGATTTGGGTTGCGAGATGAGACGCCCACTCACTCGCGGGAACCTGAGTCCTGAATGCGTAGTGATCTTCGCCGGTAATGGATATCTGCAGACTGGATGATGCCGTGGCCTGCCAGTAGACAGGGACACCTTTATTGCTATGCCACAGGTGCCAGCCGGTATCTGCCAGCGGTGGGGCGTCTAAAGGTTCGAGGGGGGAGTCTTCACTGGTGGTAAAACTCAGATTGATGACCGTGATGATAAGGAGGCAGCCGATGATAAGAGCATTCAGGGTGCGACGGCTTAATCCATGGAACATCTAAGGAGAACTCCCTGTAAACAACTCATAGTGTTAGGATAGCACCCCATCAGCGCACATGCGCCCATCCTGACTGATCAGATTCAGAGACGCCGATGTTTGATTTTTTTAAACGTAAGAAGAAAAGCCCTGAGAATGCTCAGCCTGCAGACCAGCAGGCACCCCAACAGGTAGAAGAAACGAATGATGTAGCGGAAGCTTCCGAGGCTGCCAATCTGGTACCGGAGGCGCCGCTGGTTCAATCGGATGCTCCGGTCAGTGAAACTGAGGAGATCCTTCAGAAGGCTGTGGAGCCCGTTCCAGAGCCAGTGACAGAGGCTGTTCCGGAAAAAGAAGAGCCCTCGAAGAAAGAAGCACCCCAGGAAACAGCAGCGCCATCTGAGCCTGAAATCAAAGCAGACGTTGCAGCATCGCAGATTGCGGCTGATGATCTGGCTGCCGAGCCAGAAGACGTAGTCGACCCGGACGTAATGGTACCGGTGCCTGAAAAAGCCAAAGACGAGAAGAAAGGCTTCTTCGGGCGCATGGCGGCAGGCCTGAGCAAGACACGCTCTAACCTGACCGATGGCCTCTCGACTCTGCTGCTGGGCAAAAAAGAAATCGACGACGACATGATGGAAGATCTGGAAACCCAGCTCATCATGGCCGACGTAGGTGTCGAAGCGACGACCGAAATTATCGACCGTCTTACCAAGCGTGTGGGTCGTAAAGAGTTGCGTGATTCAGACGCATTGTACGAGGCTCTGATCGAAGAGCTTCAGGACATGCTCGCGGTGTCGCAGAAGCCACTGGTGATCGACAGTAGCAAAAAGCCGTACGTGATTCTGATGGTCGGAATCAATGGTGTGGGGAAAACGACGACGATTGGCAAGCTTGCGAAGCAGTTTCAGGCGCGCGGCAAGAGCGTCATGCTGGCGGCGGGTGACACTTTCCGTGCTGCTGCAGTAGAGCAACTTCAGGTCTGGGGTGAGCGCAATAATGTGCCCGTAGTCGCCCAGCATACCGGTGCGGACTCAGCGTCTGTGCTGTTTGATGCCGTGCAGGCAGCGACGTCCCGGGGCGTCGATATCCTGATTGCCGATACGGCCGGTCGTCTGCACAACAAAGACAACCTGATGCAGGAGCTGGAGAAAGTCGTTCGTGTTATGAAAAAGATCGACGACACCGCGCCGCATGAAGTGATGCTGGTTCTGGATGCGGGTACCGGCCAGAACGCGATTAACCAGACCAAAACCTTCCTACAATCGGTGGGCGTCACCGGCCTGACGTTGACCAAACTCGATGGTACAGCAAAAGGCGGCATCATCTTCGCACTGGCGAAGCAGTTTGGCCTGCCGGTGCGTTACATCGGTGTCGGTGAGAAAATCGAAGACCTGCGTCCGTTTAATGCGGATGACTTTACCCGGGCGCTGTTCCGGATCAGCGACGACTGACGGATTTTTCTATGCCAATGGTACGCTTCGATGGGGTCAGTAAAAGCTACCCCGGCGGTAAAGAAGCTCTGAGCAAGGTCAGTTTCGAACTGGCGCGCGGTGAGTTCGCATTTCTGACCGGGCACAGTGGCGCCGGTAAAAGTACCTTGCTCAAACTGATGTTGCAGATGGAGCGTCCATCAGAAGGTCAGGTGTTCGTTGACGGTGATTGCGTCAACACCATGAAGAGCTCTCAGGTGCCTTTTCTACGTCGTAAGGTGGGGGTGGTGTTTCAGAATCACCAGCTACTGTTCGATCGCACTGTTTACGATAACGTTGCCATGCCTCTTCTAATTGCGGGTTATCAACCTGCCGAAGCCGCACGCCGGGTTCGTGCCGCCCTCGACTCAGTGGGGTTGCTCGGCTTTGAGCGTCGCAACCCGATTGAACTGTCTGGTGGTGAACAGCAGCGGGTTGGTATCGCCCGCGCTGTGGTCAATAAACCCCAGTTGCTGCTGGCGGATGAGCCGACCGGTAACCTTGATCCTGAGCTTTCTGAAGAAATCATGAAGCTCTTTCTGCGTTTTCAGCAGGTGGGCGTCACCGTGTTGATTGCAACGCACGATATCGCCCTGATTGAGCGGATGGGCCATCGGCGCCTGATTCTGGATCACGGCACTCTTCACGACAGCGGTCCGCGCGCTGGTTTTGAGCGGGGTGACCATGTCCGCACCTGATTCTCCAAAACGCCAGACAGCGAATGCGCCCCGCAAACCTCAGGCAGGCGCCTCAACACACAAAATCAGTCTTAAAGACCGTCTTAATGGCTGGGCCCAGCAACACCAGCTGGTGGCTGTTGAAACCCTGATGCGATTGCTGACGAAACCGCTGGGCAGCATCATGACCTGGTTGGTTATCGCGATTTCACTGACTCTGCCCGGCGCCATGTGGATGACGCTGGATAACCTCAGCCAGTTGAGTAACCGCTTCCAGGCGTCAGGCAGCATGAGCGTTTATCTGAAAACCGCTGTTCAGAATGATCAGGCGCAACAGTTGTTGAGCAGAATTGAAAGCATGGACGGTGTCGCCGATGTACGTTTTATCAGCGCGGATGAGGCACTTGCGGAGTTCCGCGCCAGCTCAGGGCTGGGCGAAGCGCTGGACCTGCTGCCCGAGAATCCTTTGCCGGGCGTGATTGTGGTGGAGCCTGAGCTTGCTCTGCCGCAGCAGGACGTGATTGCACTGGCGGATACGCTGCGGAGCGAATCCCGCGTTGATAGCGTGGAGCTGGACACCGCCTGGCTTGATCGCCTGCATGCGCTGCTGGCTCTGAGTGAGCGGATTGTCTGGGTGATGGGAGCCTTACTCGCACTCGGTATCCTGTTGGTGGTCGGTAATACTATTCGCCTGTCGATCGCAGCGCGGGTTGATGAGATTCGTGTGACCAAACTGGTGGGGGCGACGAATGCCTGGGTTCGCAGGCCGTTCCTGTATACCGGCCTCTGGTTTGGCATGGTCGGTGGCCTGGTATCGTGGATACTGCTGGCAATCGGTTGGGCTCTGGTGAGCGGGCCTGTAGAAGATCTCGCTGCACTCTATGGCTCCGAGTATCGCTTGCTGCCTCTTTCTGCAGGCGCTGCACTGGTGCTGTTGCTGGGCGCTATGCTGCTCGGCTGGCTGGGCGCCTGGTGGTCTGTGGTGAGGCATCTGCACCGGATTGAGCCCTGATAACTGCGTATTACGTGGGTCTTCCGTGAGCTTTACGTTTACCGACACTCTATCGACACAATAGTAAGAGTAATGGCGCTATTATGATCGTATAAAGAACGGTGAATGGCATTGAAGGGAACTTATCCAGCCATTTGCGGTCTTAAATAGTGGTGCTAAACTTAGCGCTCGATTTTGATTATCACGCGTTTGAAAACATGACTTACGAGTGTAATCAGGTCGCTGTAAGTTGCTGATTGAGCAACAGAATTCCTTCAGGAGTGAGAGATGAACAACGGTTTGCAAGCAGTATACGCGATGTCTCCGGGTGCTAACCTGGAAGCCTACATTTCGACTGTTAATGCTATTCCTGTGCTTACGCCAGAAGAAGAGAAAGATCTGGCAGAGCGTTTTCATTATCAAGAAGACCTGGAAGCAGCGCGTCGCCTGGTGATGTCGCACATGCGCTTCGTGGTACATATTGCACGTAGCTACTCGGGTTACGGTCTGAACCAGGGCGACCTGATTCAGGAAGGCAACGTCGGCCTGATGAAGGCGGTAAAACGTTTTAACCCTGAGGTGGGCGTACGTCTGGTGTCCTTTGCTGTGCACTGGATCAAAGCAGAGATTCACGAGTTCATTCTGCGCAACTGGCGCATCGTCAAAGTTGCGACCACCAAGGCGCAGCGCAAGCTGTTCTTCAACCTGCGCAGCCAGAAGAAAAAACTGGGCTGGTTGTCTCAGGACGAAGCAACTGCGATTGCAGAAGACCTGGGTGTTGAGACCAAAACGGTATTTGAGATGGAAGGCCGTCTGAATGCGCACGATGCTGCATTTGATGCAGGTGCGGACGACGATGACGAAAGCGCGTACAAGGCGCCTGCTTATTACCTTGAAGACCACAGTCAGGACCCGGCTCAGCTGGTCGAAGCCGATAACTACGAACAGGATGCGAATGGCCGTCTGGCAGACGCGATGGCGGATCTTGATGATCGTAGCCGTACTATCCTGCAGCAGCGTTGGTTGAGCGAAGAGAAAGCAACGCTTCACGAGCTGGCTGATATGTACAAAGTATCTGCTGAGCGCATTCGCCAGCTAGAGAAAAACGCGATGAAGAAGCTGAAGAACGCAATTGGTACTGATCTGGTACTGGCGTAATTATCACTTCGCAAGATACGTTCGAAAGCCGCTCAATGAGCGGCTTTTTTCTTTGTCTGACGACGAACAATACGAGGCATTGCGGTAATAACCTTGTCTTGTCATAAAAATGTCATATATCGGACCGATACTCTGCAACCCTGTGATTTCCGGGCGCCAAAGGTGCTTAGGGCGGGTTACAATCGATCTGAAAATTCCCCGCCGGCTCAGGAGTAAATCTCATGGCTTTTAACGATGCTCAACGCTTTTTCCCGGAAACCCGTATGCGCCGTATGCGCCGGGATGATTTCTCCCGACGACTGATGCGCGAAACCCAGCTCAGTGTCGACAACCTGATCTACCCCATGTTTGTGCTTGAAGGGCATCAGGAGCGTGAGCAAGTGGCATCAATGCCGGGTGTAGATCGCCTGTCGATTGATCTGCTGATTGAAGAGGTTAAACACCTTTATAAACTGGGTATCCCTGCGGTAGCGCTGTTTCCGGTGACGCCGGCGGATGCCAAGTCTGAACTGGCCGAGGAGGCCTTCAACCCGAACGGTCTGGCGCAGCGCGCGGTTCGTGCCATCAAAGATGCCGTGCCAGAGATGGGTGTGATTACCGATGTGGCGCTCGACCCCTTCACGACACACGGCCAGGACGGAATTATCGATGCGGAAGGTTATGTGCTGAATGACCGCACCGTAGACACCCTGGTACGTCAGGCACTGTCTCATGCGGAGGCCGGTGCGGATGTGGTTGCTCCGTCGGACATGATGGACGGTCGTATTGGCGAAGTCCGTGCGGCACTGGAGCAGGAAAACTTTGTGAATACGCGCATCATGGCGTACTCCGCAAAATACGCGTCTGCGTACTATGGGCCGTTCCGGGACGCGGTGGGTTCTGCCGGTAATCTGGGCAAGGCCGACAAGAAAAACTACCAGATGGACCCTGCTAATACGGATGAGGCACTGCATGAAGTGGCGCTGGATCTGGCAGAAGGGGCCGACATGGTCATGGTGAAACCTGGCATGCCGTATCTCGATATTGTCCGCCGGGTGAAAGACGAATTTAAAGTACCTACCTTTGTGTATCAGGTCAGTGGCGAATACGCCATGCATAAGGCCGCGGCACAGCAAGGGTGGCTGGACGACAACGCCGTCATGATGGAATCACTGATGTGCATTAAACGCGCTGGGGCAGATGGAATCCTGACCTACTTCGCGAAACAGTTTGCTGAATTAGGGGACGTCTGATCAGGCGCTATCCTTAAAGCAGGATTTTTAGGTACCCTGATGACAATCGCTGAAAATACACAGACCAAAGCAGAGCAGCCGCCGGAGCTATCCATGACGGACGTACAGGATATAGATCTCAACAGCAGTGAGTTTTACATCAACCGTGAACTCAGCCACCTGCAGTTTAATATCCGCGTCTTGGAGCAGGCGCTCGACGAAGCGCATCCTCTGCTCGACCGTTTGTTCTTTCTGTGTATTTTCAGTAAAAACCTCGACGAATTCTTTGAAGTGCGTGTTGCTGATCTGGTTCACCAGCTGACATTTAATCGGGAGCAGTCGGGGATAGATGGTCTGCATCCGGCTCAGGTGCTGGACGAAATCTACTCACTCTGTAGTACCACCGTCGAACGTCAGTATGAAATTCTTAACGACACTCTGCTGCCGCAATTAAAAGAGCAGAATATTCACTTCCTGCGACGTGCTGAGTGGAACGACGAGCAGCGTATCTGGATACGTGATTACTTTGATGACAGTATTCAGCCACTGATCAGTCCGATCGGTCTGGACCCCTCGCACCCGTTCCCACGACTGGTGAACAAAAGCCTGAACTTTATTGTCGCGCTCGATGGCAAAGATGCGTTCGGACGCCAGACTGGTCTGGCAATCATTCCTGCGCCGCGCTCATTGCCGCGCACTTTGCGCTTACCGGATGAGCTGGTGCAGGAGGGCGGAGATCACTTTGTTTTCCTGTCATCGATTATTCACGAATACGCCGATGAACTCTTTCCGGGGATGACGGTGAAAGGCTGTTACCAGTTCCGTGTAACGCGCAACGCCGATCTGGATATTGACCACGAAGAAACATCCGACCTCGCCTCGGCACTTGAGGACGAACTGCACTCGCGTAATTTCGGTGAAGAAATGCGCTTAGAAGTCGCGGACAACTGCCCTGACGAACTGATCAGCTTTCTGCTGCGCCAGTTCAACCTTGATGAGTCTGACTTATTTAAGGTGAACGGTCCGGTGAACCTTGGTCGCCTGATTGAAGTGATTGATCAGATTAATCGTCCGGATCTTCGTTACCCGCCATTTACGCCGGGTCTGCCGAAAAACGTTAATTTTAAAAAGAGTATTTTCGAGAGCATCCGCGCGAAGGATACTCTGTTACTGCATCCGTTTGAGTCCTTCACGCCCGTGGTCGACCTGTTACGCGAAGCTGCGAAAGACCCTAGTGTTAAGTCGATCAAACAGACGTTGTATCGCACCGGTGCTAAATCAGAAATTGTTAATGCATTGGTAGATGCTGCCCGTAACGGCAAAGAAGTCACTGTGGTGATTGAGCTGCGCGCGCGTTTTGACGAAGAAGAAAACCTCTATCTGGCGAACCGCCTTCAGGAGGCGGGTGCCGTCGTCGTGTATGGCGTAGTGGGGTATAAAACACACGCCAAAATGATGCTGATTGTGCGTAAAGAGGGCAATCAGTATCGCCGCTATGTACATCTGGGCACGGGCAATTATCACGCAGGGAACGCGCGGGCGTATACCGACTACAGCTTTATGACCTGCGATGATTCAATCTGCGAAGACGTTCATAAAGTGTTCCAGCAATTAACCGGCATGGGTGAAGTCATGCGGGTGAAAAAGCTGTTTCATGCGCCCTTTACTCTGCATAAGCGTTTAATTCAGCTGATTGATCGTGAGCGTGAACATGCGGATGCCGGAAAGCCTGCATTAATCCGCATGAAAGCCAACGGCCTGACCGAACCTAAAGTGATTCGTGCGCTGTATCGTGCTTCTCAGTCGGGGGTTAAAGTCGAGTTGATTATTCGTGGTATGTGCAGCCTGCGCCCTGGTATTCCCGGAGTGTCTGAGAATATTGAAGTCCGCTCAATTATTGGTCGTTTCCTGGAACATACTCGCGTGTATTACTTCCTTAATGGCGGAAGCGATGAAATTTATGCGGGCAGTGCCGACCTGATGGAGCGTAATCTGCTGCGTCGCGTTGAAACCGCGTTCCCGGTGGAAACCAACAAGATTAAAGAGCGGATGAAAGAAGAGCTTGAGATCTATGTGAGGGACAACACACAGGCCTGGATTCTGCAAACAGATGGCTCTTATGTCCGGGCGCAACCAGGGCCTGACGATGAGACCATTTCTGCACAAAGCTGGTTGCTTGATAAACTGGCTGCCAGCAGTGGAACGCCAAGCGCAAGTTGAGCAGAAACGCAGGCAAATAGAAAACGGGGCAATGCCCCGTTTTTTGTGCTTTTTGGACTCTCTTTTTCCGGGCTTCTGGCTCAGGTTATGGTGAGCACCAGCCCGGCGGTTTTCTGTAATTCTACTTCTTCTTCCATATCCTGAGACGTCAGCGGGAAGTTGTCCTGCCAGCCTTCGGGGAGCTTCAGCAGCAGAGTATCCTTGTCGATGCTTGCCTCAGGCAGAGGTACGTCGTAGGCCTCGCGGCTGTGATTAAGCACGATGGCCACGCGCAGAATACGTATCAACCAGAGAGCGATGGTTTGCTGTCGGGCGGGCAGTAATTCGAGTTCTTCCGGGTGGATTTTGCGTCGGTGGTTGCGAACCAGCAGGGCCAGTAACATCTGCCCCTGACGGGTAAAACCCAGCATGTCAGAATGTTGTAGCAGATAAGCGCCGTGTTTGTGGAATCCACTGTGAGCGATGCTCAGGCCAATTTCATGGACGCGGGCGGCCCAGCTTAACCATTGGGCGAGCTCTTTGCGTGCGCCAATGTCTTTGCGTATCTGATTGAACAGAGCAAGCGCTGTCGCTTCAACGCGGTCAGCCTGTGCGGTGTCGACATAAAAGCGCTCCTGCATGGAGGCGATAGAGCGGCTACGTACATCTTCATGTTCTGAGCGGCCGACCAGATCCCAGAGTGCGCCCTCGCGCAATGCGCCATCTGAATAGCGCATGTGCTTGATATCCAGCGTCTGAAATACGGCAGTGAGAATCGCCAGACCACCAATAAATACCTGACGACGGTCGGGTTTCACGCCTTCAATGTCGACGTCATCAACGGTTTCGTAATCCAGGCAGTGATCGACTAATTTCTCAAGGCCGTCTGGGGTGATACCTTCATTGCCCCAACCATTACTGATGATGGCTTGTTCGACAGCGCGGATAGTGCCCGAAGAACCGATTTCACTTTTCCAGCCCAGCTTTTTGTACTGGGCCTTAATATTCAGCAGTTCCTGCTGAGCAGCCGACACCGCTTTTTTAAACTGTTTGCGGGTGATCTTTCCATCAGCAAAGAAGCGTTTGGTGAAAGACACACAGCCCATGTGCAGGCTTTCCAGAGCTTTCGCTTCGAAACGTTCACCGATAATAAATTCGGTACTGCCGCCGCCAATGTCGACCACCAGACGCTGACCACCATCGTCTGCCTGAGTGTGTGCAACTCCGAGATAAATGAGGCGGGCTTCTTCACGGCCAGCGATGACCTCGACGGGGTAGCCCAGCACTTCCTCAGCGCGATCAATAAACTCACGACGGTTACGGGCAGCGCGCAGTGCGTTGGTGGCGAATACCACGATTCTGTCCGGGTCCATGCCCTGAAGGCGCTGACCAAACTGAGCGAGGCAATCGACGCCGCGCTGGATGGCCTCCTCGCTGAGATAGTTCTGATTGTCCAGGCCAGCGGCCAGCTGAACTTTTTCACCGCGTTTTTCCAGAGTACGTATTTCACCCTGAAATTCTTCTGCGATCATCATGTGAAAACTGTTTGATCCGAGATCGACAGCGGCAATACGGCTGGATTCGACCTCTGCTGAATACTGCTCTGACATAACTATCTGTTTCCAATAACCCTATGATGAATATGCCTTCCGGCGTCTCTGGCGTCCAGTCGAATAATCCAATTGATTCCGCATCAATGTGGCGTACAATAACCCTTTCTAACTGATTGCACTTTTCTGCAGGGGAATTTCATGAGCGATAACATTATCACCGTAACCGACGATTCATTTGACGCTGACGTGCTGGGTTCAGACGTTCCTGTACTGGTGGACTTCTGGGCGGAGTGGTGTGGCCCTTGCAAAATGATCGCGCCGGTTCTGGAAGAAATCGCCGATGACTACGCAGGTAAGCTGAAAATTGCCAAGTTGAACATTGATGAAAACGAAGCCACTGCGCCTAAGTTTGGTATCCGCAGCATCCCGACTCTGATTCTGTTCAAGAACGGCAACGCTGAAGCGACCAAGATCGGTGCAATGAGCAAGTCTGAACTGGCTGCGTTCATCGAACAGGCGATCTGATCTCCCTGTCAGCTGTATTCCGCACTGCAAATGGGGACAAATGTCCCCGCAGTGCTGGACAACCCCCCTATATCTGTCTATATTGACTCCGCAACATTGAAAGCGGGCCATAGCTCCGATCAACGCTGCCCTCCATGGCGATTCTGCCAGGTTTTCTTCAGATCCAGCATCTATCTAATTCAAATAACCTAACCGTATATACCTATACCTATGAATCTCTCAGACCTGAAACTCAAATCAGTCCCCGAATTGCTGAAAATCGCCGGCGATATGGGAATTGAGCACGTCAGCCGTACCCGTAAACAGGACATCATCTTCGCCATTCTGAAAACCCACGCAAAGAGTGGTGAAGACATCTACGGTGATGGCGTACTGGAGATTCTTCAGGATGGCTTCGGTTTTTTACGCAGTGCGAACAGCTCATATCTGGCCGGACCCGATGACATTTATGTGTCGCCGAGCCAGATCCGTCGCTTTAACCTGCGTAAGGGCGATAAAATCGCCGGTAAAATCCGTCCTCCGAAGGACAACGAGCGTTACTTCGCGCTGTTGAAAGTTAATGAGATTAACGACGACAAGCCAGAAAACGCGAAAAATAAAGTACTGTTTGAAAACCTGACGCCGCTGTTCCCGAACGAACGTCTGATTCTGGAGGCTGGTAACGGCTCTACTGAAGACCTGTCCTCCCGTGTACTGGATCTGGTCGCCCCAATCGGTAAAGGTCAGCGTGGCCTGATCGTTGCGCCACCGAAAGCTGGTAAAACCATGCTGCTGCAGACCATCGCGCAGTCTATTACCCGCAACAACCCGGAGTGTGAGCTGATTGTCCTGCTGATCGACGAACGTCCGGAAGAAGTAACAGAAATGAAGCGTTCTGTACGCGGTGAAGTTGTGGCGTCGACCTTTGATGAGCCGCCAGCCCGTCACGTACAGGTTGCTGAAATGGTCATCGAAAAAGCCAAGCGTCTGGTTGAACACAAACGCGACGTGGTCATTCTGCTTGACTCTATCACCCGTCTGGCCCGCGCTTACAACACCGTTATCCCTTCCTCAGGTAAGGTACTGACCGGTGGTGTCGATGCTAACGCCCTCGAGAAACCAAAGCGTTTCTTCGGTGCGGCACGTAACATCGAAGAAGGTGGCTCTCTGACCATCATCGCGACTGCGCTGGTTGATACTGGTTCTAAAATGGACGAAGTTATCTTCGAAGAATTTAAAGGTACCGGTAATCAGGAACTGCACCTCGACCGTAAGATCGCCGAGAAGCGTATCTACCCTGCGATCAACATCCGTCGTTCAGGCACTCGTCGTGAAGATATGCTGTTCAACGAAGCTGATCTGCAGCGTCTGTGGATTCTGCGTCGCCTGCTGGCTGAAATGGAAGACGTACAGGGCATTGAATTCCTGCTCGATAAACTGCGTCAGACCAAGACCAACGACGAGTTCTTTGATTCGATGCGTAAGGGAAAATAAGTCCTTACTCGCTCAGAAACGCCCGGTCAGCTTTGCTGCCCGGGCGTTTTTATTTGTACTTCTGTTCGACTTTTTCAATCACGTCATTGGCAATCCGAAGGCTTTCGAGAAGATCAAGCAGGTTGTAGTCCAGATTGACGTTAAGATGGGTCTTCTGGCCATCGAAGAAGTCGGGGTTTTTGCCTTCAAACTGTAGTGACAGGTTTAACTGTCCATCCGGCTGATAGCGCACACCTGACTGTAGCTCGTCATACTGAAAATTCTGTAACAGCTTCATTGCCATTCCGACGCTCTGGTCTGCCTGAGCGAGGGCATCGGCACTTTCGTCCTGATATTTGATGGTACCACCCGGGTCCCGGGCGAATAGATTGCCTCCCGGTACCATAGGACCCTCTTTGGTCAGCACAATCGGCAACATACCATCCAGCAAGCCGGTGGCTTTGATACCGGCTTCTTTCTCAATGGCGGCAATCTGACTGAGCTGCAGATGATCAAGACGAACACCGAAGGCATTGACGTCTTTGCGACTGTCATAGTGAATCTCAGGTGCATAGATCCGACCACCCAATAAGTCGGTGTGGATTTCGTAAACATCCACTTCGAAATAGCTGAGATCTTCCGGGAAGCGCGTCTGCGTCCGGGCAAGCAGGTTGGTCAATGGAATACCACTGTCGAGCTTGCTGCCAGACAACTGTGCATCCAGTTGGTATTCGCCCTGCTGCGGGCGGCGCAGGGCAAGCATGGCATTCCATTCTTCGAGGGTGATGCTGTTGTCGTAAATCAGGCCTACGCCATCAGCTCTGAGCATCATATCGGGAGTCAGCTCGAATCCATTTTCGCTGCTTTGCCAGTCCAGCCAGCCTTGTCCTGACAGGTGGCCATTAAGTAGCTGAACGCTGGTCAGGTTGGCCATGTCTGCAAGGCCGAGCGCCATCCAGTCGAGGCTCGCATCGGTCAGATGCCATTGCAGAGAACCATTGCCGGACAGCAGGTCATGCTCAGCCCGGGTGCGGAAATGAATCTCTCCGTTCGCAGCGGTGAGATCAAGTGACGCATCCACTCGTTCACGGATCTCGTCCATCGTGATGGTAACCGGGCCGCTGAGGCTGATGTCCGGTATTGGCCATAGGCCCCAGTCAGAATCATTGAGGCGCGCAGAGAGCGTGCAGTTACCCAGCAGACCGTTTGCAAGGTCCTGAAGGTCGATGTCGCCCGGATCGCAGCCAAGATGTGACGGCGCAAACCGCAGGCGGGCATCCTGTTCTTTCGATATCGCTGTGAAAGGCGCTATTTTCAGGCGCAGGTCTCTGGCTTGTACATGCCGGTTGTCATCAAGGCTGCCTTTGACCATCAGGTTCTGCAATACAGAAACAGTCAGCGGTGATACAGCCCAGCCCTGCCAGGGAGCAATCTCGGTATTGAGAACCAGCCCATCGTCCGAAGCAATCGACCATTGTCCTGTGTCGCTGATTTCTGCATTGAAACGCCCGTTACCTGTCATTTTCCATTCTGGTAACTCCTGCTGTGCCGGCTGTTGATAACTGACTGAGACTGGCAGTGTGATGGAGGACGCCCCCGTTGCTGTCCAGACACCTTCAGGTTCCAGCGTGATACGGGTCGTTGATAACCCAGAGAGCTGCGCGGAGAGCGAGCCTTCGAGTTGGCAGCTGTCAGCGCCAGGAGAGCACGTGGCGGTCAGCGCCTGCCCCGGCGTGGTGGCTTTCCAGTCGCTGAACTGACCGTCAGTGCTGGTTCTGATTGAGGCTGCAATTGGCTGGGTTGCCAACAACAGACTCCAGTCGTCATCTGTTGCTGAGCGCCTGACGGAAAAAGCTACCCCGGCGGGCTGTACCGACATGTTGTCACTGATCACTGACTTGCGTGTGGTCAGCGTGGTGGTCAGGTCTGCTATCAGTTCGTCAGGCCATCGCGCCTGAGCGGGACTGTTGAGCGTTCCTTCTAATAGTACGTTCTGCCCTTTCACCGGAAGGTCAGCCATCTGTGGCAGGCTGTTCTGGATCTTGCTGAGGTCTGCCTCAAGTCTTATGTTGGCATCGCTGGTGTCATCTGTCTGGGTCAGGCCGGCCCAGAGTTGTGCCAGCAAAGCTTCCTGCTGGGAGAGCATTGCGAGGAGTTCAGCATTGCCCTGTTCATTACGTTGCAGCTGTAAATTGACGGTCACTGACTCCTGAATATGCGGCAATCTCAGGTCACCGGAGACTCCCCAGTGGTCAGGCCGGAGAGAGCCTGTCAGGCGGGCAGATATGTCGGGGGTATCGATCTCCAATGTCTGGACCCGGATATCGTCGACCGGCAGTGTCATTAGTTCTGTGATCACAGGCAGGTCAACGTCGAAGCCCGGACTCAGAGTCGATGAAGGCTGCGAAGGAGCGTCATCGACAGCAGTGATATGAACCCGAAGGGTTTCGGCGGTCAGGCTGTCAGCCTTTCCTTGCAGTAAGCCAGTACCGTGGTAATTCAGTTCGGCGTTACGAATCTGAATAAGGACGCCGGGCGCCGGTTGAATGTCCAGCTCATCGACAGCGAATTGCTGGCTCGTCAGGCTGCGTATCTGGAGGTGGCTGCCTGGAGCCACCAGGCGATCAAGAAGCGGAGGAAGCCAGTTGTTCAGCAGAGGAACGATCGAGAAATAGAGCGCCACTATCGCGGCGCCCGTTAGCAAAAGGGCGATCACTATGCCCTGAAACCAGCCTCGCCGGATCAGAGCCGGCGCTTGTTGATCTGATTCCCTGCGCTCACTCATAGCGGCGTATCAGGCTTTCAGGGTTTTAACGCCGTCCTGAGTACCGAGGAGCAGAACGTCCGCGCCACGCTGCGCAAACAGGCCGTTGGTAATGACGCCGGTGATCTGATTGATGTCGGACTCAAGTTGCATCGGTGATTGAATCTTCAGATTATGAACATCAAGGATCTGGCCGCCGTTATCCGTGACCACTCCCTCACGCCAGACCGGGTCACCACCCAGTTTCACCAACTCACGGGCAACGTGTGAACGGGCCATCGGTATGACTTCTACAGGCAATGGAAACGTGCCCATCATGCCGACCATTTTGCTCTCGTCCGCAACACAGATAAATTTCTTTGCGACTGCCGCAACGATCTTTTCGCGGGTCAGAGCAGCACCACCGCCCTTGATCATCTCAAGGTGCTCGTTAATTTCGTCAGCACCATCAATGTAGAAATCCATGCCATCGACGCTGTTCAGGTCGTACACCGGGATACCATGACTTTTCAGGCGCTCAGCCGATGCTTCGGAGCTTGCAACTGCACCGTCGAACAGGTGTTTTACGGCGGCGAGAGCGTCGATAAAACAGTTCGCTGTTGAGCCGGTACCGACGCCAACAATGCTGTCTTCGTCGAGCTGGGGCTTGATGTAATCAACCGCGGCCTGACCAACCGCCTGCTTGAGTTCGTCCTGATTCATAATGTCTGTATCCGGGTGAAATGCTTTCGCGAATTATAAGGCTTCATGCGCTACAATGCGCGTTCGCTCTCGATTTTTTTGGAACAGCGGCATGCTAAACGAATACCTTAAAAAAATACTCTCTTCCCGCGTCTATGACGTTGCTGAAGAGACGCCTGTCCATACTGCAACGTTTCTCAGTGAGCGACTGGAAAACCAGATATGGATTAAACGTGAAGACAAGCAGCCTGTGTATTCGTTCAAAATTCGTGGTGCTTACAACAAGGTTGTGCAGCTGACTGACGAAGAGAAAGCGCGTGGAGTGATCGCTGCATCGGCGGGCAATCACGCTCAGGGTCTGGCGCTGGCTGCGAAAAAGCTTGGCATCAAAGCCGTGATTGTTATGCCGCGGACAACACCTGAAATTAAAGTGAAGTCTGTAAAAGCACGTGGCGCTCGCGTGATTCTGCATGGCGATGCGTTTGATGAAGCTTTTCAGTACTCCCAGAAGCTGGTCGAAGAAAAAGGCTATACCTACATCCATCCGTACGATGACCCGGAGACCATCGCTGGACAGGGAACGGTCGGTATGGAAATCCTGCGGCAGATGCCGGTTCGTCCGGATGCGATCTTTATTCCTGTCGGTGGTGGCGGGCTGATTGCAGGTGTTGCCGCTTACATCAAAGCGCTGGCTCCTGAAATCCGCATCGTAGGGGTTGAGAGCAGTGAATCGGCTTGTCTGGCCGCTGCACTTGCTGCTGGCAGTCGCGTGGTTCTTCCTGAAGTAGGTATCTTCGCCGACGGTGTCGCGGTCGCACAGATTGGAGAAAATACCTGGGAAGTCTGCAAAGACTATGTTGACGAGGTGATCACCTGCACACCGGATGAAATCTGCGCAGCGATCAAAGATACCTTTGATGATACCCGCGCCGTCAGCGAACCTGCCGGAGCCCTGGCGATTGCCGGTCTGAAAAAGTACATCGAGCGTGAGCAGTGTAAGAATAAAAATCTGGTTGCCATCCTCAGCGGTGCCAACGTGAATTTCGATCGTATGCGCTACATCTCGGAAGTTGCTGAGATCGGTGAAGGTCGTGAAGTTATTCTTGCGGTCACCATTCCCGAAGAGCCGGGAAGCTTTCAGCGTTTCTGTAGCCTTCTGGGGAAATCACCAATCACCGAGTTTAACTATCGTTACAGTCGCGATGATGAGGCGCAGATTTACGTCGGCGTAAAAGTCTCTGACGAGCCGGGTTCGCGTAAAGCACTGGTCTCGGACCTTGAGGCTGAGGGCTATACGCTGATGGATATTACCGATGATGAAGTGGCGAAATACCATATCCGTCATATGGTCGGTGGTCACGCACCTGCGTCTGTTACCGATGAGCGGGTCTATCGCTTTGAGTTCCCGGAGCGCCCGGGGGCCTTGCTGAACTTCCTTAAAAAACTCGGTAAGCGTTTTAACATTTCACTGTTTCACTATCGCAATCATGGTGCTGCTTACGGCCGTGTCTTGGTCGGCCTGCAGATTTCTGATGATAAACGTGAACAGCTTCAGGGATATCTTGAAGAACTCGGCTATCGTTACTGGGATGAGACAGACAATACGGCTTATCAGCGCTTTTTGCGTTAATACGCCAGTGTCGTGATACAAGTTCACCTTGTGGGGCTGGCAGAGGAGTTTAGACTGCTTCGCTGCTGCCTCAAGCCGGATTTTTTATGTTAGCTGCTTTTCGAATCGTCTTTTTAGCCCTTTATTTCCCTATTGTGTGCCTGCTTGGGCTTCTGATTTGTATTATTCGACCATTCAACCGGAATAACAGTCGTATTATTGCCATAATATTTTCCTGGGCACGATTCGTAATGAATGTTCGTGTGGATGTTCGCAACCGACCTGAGGACAGCATTCAAGGGATTTACGTTGCGAATCACCAGAGCACCCTTGATATGTACATGTACGGCGAAAGCCTGCCGGATGACATGGCGATCCTTGGTAAGCACAGCCTGATGTACATTCCTTTGTTCGGTGTATTGTTCTGGTTGGCGGGCAATATCTTTATTAATCGCGGCGATCGTTCCAAAGCGCGCGGAGCGATGGAAGAAGCCGCAACGATTGTTCGCGAAAAGGGCTGCAGTGTGTATATGTTCCCAGAAGGCACCCGTAGCAATGGCAGAGGCCTTTTACCTTTTAAAAGTGGAGCCTTTATTCTGGCAATTGAGGCCGGTTTGCCGATTGTTCCCGTCTGTGCAAGTAGCACTCATAAAAATATCGACCTGAAGCGCTGGCGCGCAGGTGAGTGCCGTCTGGTGCAGCTACCGGCGATCAGCACCGAAGGCCTGACCCGCGACGATGCTAAGCGCCTTGCCGATGAGGTCCAGGCCCTCATGGCAGCACAGATCGATCAGATGGATGCAGACATAGCGCAGGGGCGGTAGCCCTTCAGTAGACTCTGCCTTTGCTGAATTGCTCTCGTGCCTGCTGCTTCTTACGCTCACTCTTTTTCAGCAATACATAGAAAGCACCTGCGCCACCATTTTGCGGCTGAGCGGTATGGAAGGCCTGAACGTCTTCCAGCTCTTCAAGCCAGAAAACCAGATAACTCTTCAATACTGCGGGGTCACCTTCATTGCGATCGCCCTTACCGGGCATGATCAGGACACTTCTGAGATCGGCGCCTATGCAGTCGTTAACGAAGCGATAGACTTCTCGCCTGGCCTCTTCGATCGTTCGACGGTGGAGGTCGAGGCGGGCTTCAATTTCGTATTTTCCCAAACGTAGCTTTCGGAATACGCCGTCCTGAATACCCGGACGTTTAAAGCCGAGCACATCGTGCGGGCCCACTCTTGGAACCTCGCTGGCACGCAGGTGGTTTTTGTCGCTCGCTGTCTCCTGAGATACAGCCGCTGAGCGGCGCGCAGCAACATTGTTGTCTTTCTGATCACGACGAAGGGGGACGCGCTCCTGCGTTTGCAGCTTCTTGACCCCCTGCATCTCTTGCAGAAAGAGCTCATCTTCTTCAGTCATTTTTACATCCTCCGGGGCAGCGACAAATCTTTGCAATGTCGGACACAAATATTAGGCTGTGACGCCTAGTATAACCTGATAATAAGCACCGCATCACAGGATCGATTTATGAAAATGCCCACTCCCATTGCCCGCTTTCAACGCTCCCTGAGCCTTGTTGCCTGCGGTGTACTTATGACGACTGCTCAAGCCTGGGGGTTTGACGATCGTCAGAAGAAGGTCGATTGGGAAAGCTCACTGAATCTGTCCGATGAGCAGCAGGAGCAGATTGATGCGATTGAAGATAAGTATCGGGATCGCTTTCGTGAGATGAAGCCCAGTGAGGCCGCAGGCAAAGAGCGCCGTGAGCAGCGTCAGGACCTCTACGTACAGATGCGTGAAGAAATCCGTTCGGTTCTGACTGACGAGCAACAAGCCATCGCGGAAGAGCAGGTTCGCAAGCGTGAAAAAGAAGGTCGTGAAGAGCACCTTGAACGCCTTTCCCGGAAACTTGACCTGACGAGTGAGCAGAAATCAGAGCTCGAAGAAAAGTTATCTTCCTGCTCTGAAGAAGAATGGCCAGTCAGTATGAAAATGCGCGAGAAAGACCGCCGTGATTTTGAAAAAGCAGTGAAGTCGGTTCTCACAGACGAGCAGAAGAAAAAATGGCGCAAGATGCAGCGTGAAGAGCGGGATAAGTGGCGTCACCACGACATGGATCGCCTTAAGGACAAGCGCGGCGAGAAAGATCAGGAAGAGGGTGAGTAACTCAAGAGCGAATAATATAAGAAGGGGCGGTTAACGCCCCTTTTCAATGGTGAATGGTTTACTGTTCAGGCTTCAGTGCTTAGAAGCTGCAAACCTCAGAAGCTGTAAACCAGGGTAACGCCGAATTCAGTATCGGTGTTTTCAGTACCTTCCGGCACTTCTTCCACATGCTTCACCTTATAAGTCAGCTTCGATGCAAGGCTACCGCTGAGCTGGCTCTGAAGACCCGTTTCTGACTTGTAGATAGAATTGTCGCTGCCGATTTCTGCAGTGAAGTTTTCAATAAAGCTTACGCCTTCGCGGATTTGCCAGTCGTAGCTCAGAGCCAGACGCCCAATGGCTTCTTCCTGAATCTCATCACTTTCTTTCAGTTTGTCGCGACGATAACCCGGACCGGCCTCAAGGTTCAGCTCCATGGTGTCGTTTTTCAGAACGCGATAACCATAGTTCACCGATACTGTGCTCTGGTACGTATAACCGCTGAAGCGCGCACGCTCCTGCTGCGCAACGATGGCCATATAGGAGTGTTCAGTAAAGTTACGGTCAAACTGAGTGAGAGCGCTGTACTTTTCTTTTGACTTAACACCGTCTTCTTCACTGGTCAGGGCTTCCAACTTCAATGTGGTATCCCAGACTTCACCGGTGCGCTTTGCCATGAAGTTAGCGTTGATGCTCTGGGTGTCTGTGTTACCTGAAGTGAAAATGGTACCGAGTTCGGCGGCGCCATCCCACGAAGGTTCTGCAGCCATTGCTGCGGTTGGAGCGATAACGATGGCCGCTACCAGTGCGTGCTTACGAAGCATATTTGGATATTCCTTGATACGACTGTATTCGGTTGCAGAATAGCGAGTGACTATGACAGGTTCAATACTTCATAGTTCACATATCAAGGTTTCGGGGTGTTTCAGAGTTCCAGTCTTTAAGTCCGTAACGCTCAAGTATTTCTGCAAGTCGACCAGACTCTCGCAAGCGTCGGATGCCGGTATCCAGCTGGCGAGTGTATGTCTCAGACTTGTCAGGCGTCGCAGGTGAGCAGGCAATATATAACTCATCGGCAACGCCGATGTTGCCTGCGGGTTGTACTGCGCCCTCCATACCGAGCGTAGCGACTGTGTAGTTGACCACAGTGGCCGAACCCACAATGGCATCAATACGGCCAGACAGAAGTTTCTGCAGGTTTTTCTCCAGTGCGTTATCGCCCTTCATTAACTGCACCCGGCTACCGGGAGAGCCGTCGCGGATGGCCATTGCTATATGTTCATCGACAGCACCCTGGTCATAGGAGTAGCCGCCAATGACGCCCAAACGGATGTTGCTCAGCTGACTGGGAGAGTGATATGTCCACGGGTTTCCAGAGCGGGTGTAAAACGTACTCTGATCAAGCCCCAGTGAAAGAGAATGAAATACAAAGTCGGGAACTTCTTCTGGTAACGCACCAAGTATGCAGTCGATGTTTCCTGAACGAGCTTCACTGATGGCCCGTTCCCAGGGAATCGTTGAGTAATCGACCTGATGACCTTCGCTATTCCAGATTTCGTTCGCGAGTTCGACGATGTAGCCGGGTTTATCACTGCCGGGTGTCGCGTTGTAGGGGGGCCAGATATCGGCTCTCAGGCTGATGGTGTCTGCACTGGCCTGATACACACTTAGTGCACCGGTAAGTGCGGTCATTGCGATGGATAACGCGCGTCTCATCATCGCCTCCACATTGGGCTGCAATCGATCGTTTCTGTCAGGAGCGAGGTAGTTTTTTGTCGATACGTCCCAGCAAAAAATCTTTCAGCATTACCCAGTCACCCATGAAGCTCCATAAAGGATAGCGGAAAGTGGCAGGTTTATTGTGTTCGAAGAAGAAATGTCCGATCCAGGCAAAGGCATAACCAGCTACCAGAGCCATCGGAATGTACTGGAAATTCCCACTGGTCAGTGAAAACAACAGAACACCCAAGCCAATCGAGCTGCCAATGTAGTGCAGGCTGCGGCAGGTGGAGTTCCGATGCTCAGAGAGATAATAAGGATAAAACTCACTAAAGCTCGTGAATCTGTGATCTTTGCTGATAGCGCTTTCGCTGTTTTTTGTTTGTGTACTCATGATGGCCACCTCTCCTCGTTATTATTATTGGCAGGCGGGTTTTCCGCACATTGCAAAATAACGTCATTACCAGTGTTACCCACAGGGCGCGGTGCGCCAAATCCCGAACTTATCGGGCCATAAAGAGGCAAACTTAACTCACAGTATAGACAATTTGACCCCAGAGGAAAATAAACGTCCTGATCGTCCGGTTGGTTCAGATTAAATTTCAATGAATGAACAGACACATCTGAACCTTCAGCTATGCTGGAAGTCTTCCCTGATCCGGGGCATGACCCGGATAAATTCTGGTGCGATGACGAGGTGGAATGGAATGCTCTACACAATCAATGCCCACGTAATGAATGCGCTACGCCCGATGCATGTGGCGGCACGCCTGTCCCGGCAGATGTTTTACCAACCCTGGAACCCGATGAATTATGGTTGGTATCTGCGCACTGTTCGTGCCTCGCTTGAACTGGTTGAGCGTTTAACGGATTTCTATGAAAAACCGGAATGGAGACTCGATACGACACGTATTGATGGCCGTGAAGTGGGCATCGAGTATTGCAGTGTCGTTGAAAAGCCTTATTGCGATCTGGTTCATTTCCGCCGTCGGAAGCGTGGCCTTGAACAGCCTAAGCTGCTGATCGTAGCGCCACTGTCCGGACACTTTTCCACCTTGTTGCGGGGGACAGTTGCTGAGTTTTTACCAGATCATGAGGTCTACATCACCGACTGGTTGAATGCTCGTGATGTTCCGCGTTCTAAAGGTGAATTCAGTTTTGATGATTATGTCGATTATCTGATCGAATTTCTGGAGTTCCTTGGCCCGGATACTCACGTTCTGGCAGTGTGTCAGCCCTGTGTTCCGGCACTTGTCGCGGCGAGTGTTATGTCAGAGCAGGGCAGCAAAGCGGTACCCAAGTCCATGACCTTAATGGGCGGGCCGATTGATGTGCGTATCAGCCCGACAGAAGTGAACGACTATGCCTCGGGTAAAGATCTTGAGTGGTTCGAAGATAATGTGATCTGCCACGTGCCGGATGGCTTTGCGGGTCGGGGCCAGTCGGTATATCCCGGTTTTATCCAGTTGTCTGGATTTATGTCGATGAATATGGATAACCACGTCAGTAAGCACTTTAAGTTCTTCACTGACCTGGTGAAGGGCGATGGAGACAGCGCAGAAGCGCACAGAGAATTTTACAACGAGTACCTCGCGGTGATGGATATGCCGGCCCGCTATTACCTCGATACCATCCGCAAAGTATTCCTGGAGTATCAGCTGCCTGAAGGCACGATGGAGTATCGCGGAAAAGTCATTGATCTGAAGGCCATTAAAGATATGGCTTTGATGACGATTGAGGGCGAGCTCGATGATATCACCGGTAAAGGGCAGACCGCTTGCGCGTTGGATCTTTGTGCCGGTATTCCCGACAAAATGAAAATTCACCGCGAGGAGCCGGGTGTAGGCCATTACGGTATTTTTAACGGTCGTAAATTCCGCGAGAGCATTGCCCCTGCCGTTAAGGCCTTTATGACCAAGTACAGCTGACCTGCCGGCCGGATCCATGCGGGTCCGGCTCAATGGCTCGCTTTCATTGCCCTTGCTATCATGAGCCTTCCTATGTGACGGGTTCTACAGGATGAACTGCTCATGACAGACGCTTCTCACCGGTCAGGCCTGACCGATGATATCTACGAAAAACTGGTTAATGACGAAGACGCCCGCGCCTGTAAGTCGATTCCTGAAAGCGCATGTCAGGAAGTCCCCGGCAATTTCCTCAAAACCTTGCTCAGTATGTTTTTCTCCAAGCTGGGTGATGCACTGGTCAATCCTAAAATTACCTTACCCTGGTTAATGCAGTCAGTCGGCGCTCCTGCGTGGATGCTCGGCTGGTTGGTGCCGATTCGTGAGTCGGGTTCGATGTTGCCACAGCTGGCCATCGCCAGTGTCGTACGCACCATGGCTATCCGTAAATGGATGTCGGTTCTGGGCAGTGCACTGCAGGCACTGGCGGTGTTGGGTATTGCAGCCGTCGCCTTCTCGCTGGAAGGAGCATCGGCAGGTTGGGCGATGCTGGTGTTAGTCGTTGTCTTCAGTCTGTCACGGGGGCTGAGTTCTGTCGCATCCAAGGACGTTCTGGGTAAGACGATTCCAAAAGCCCGGCGCGGAACCCTGAATGGCTGGGCCGAGACAGCTGCGGGGCTGATTACGTTGACGGTTGCGTTATTACTGATCAGCGGGGTGCTGGGAGAAGGCTCAACAACTCTCTACGCCACTGGTTTTGCTCTGGCAGCCCTGATGTGGGTGATTGCTGGTGGCGTTTATGCCGGAATTAATGAATTTCCGGGAGAGACAGACGGTGGGAACAATGGACTCAAGGAAGCCTTTGCCAGACTGTCGTTACTGAAAACCGACGCACCTTTCCGGCGTTTCTTATTGTCCCGTTCTTTACTTCTTTGTTCAGCGCTCACGGCGCCTTTTATTGTAGTTCTTGCTCATCAGGAACTGGATGCGGCGATCAGTATGCTGGCTCTGTTTATGGCCGCTAGTGGTGCGGGCAGCCTGGTGTCAGGGCGCTTCTGGGGGCGCTTCGCGGATGTCTCCAGTCGCCTTGTCATGGTTCGTGCGGGGATGATGTCTGCGGCTGTCGGTGGAGTGATATTTCTTATCGGAGCATTCCGAACCGAGTGGCTTTCAGAAATCTGGGTACTACCTCTGTTGTATTTTGTATTGAGTATCGCCCATCAAGGGGTTCGTCTGGGAAGAAAGACGTATGTGGTCAACCTCGGTGAAGGCAATAAGCGCACGGATTATGTATCTGTGGGCAACACACTAATTGGCGTTATGTTGCTTATGACAGGGTTTATCAGTCTGCTGGAGCCGCTGATCGGTGTCAGTGGCGTTATCCTGATACTGTCATTTATGGGGATGGCGGGTAGTTGGATGGCTATAAAATTACCCGAAGTTGAAGGCTGAGACAGGCGTTCAACTTCAGGTGTTCAGTCTGGCTTTATCTCAGGGCCGGTTCAGTTTTTATCAACCAAATAGTTGATGTACTCATCCCGGAGGCTACGTTTCTGCAGTTTCCCTGTGGCGGTATGAGGGAGTTCGTCCACCACGAGAATATCGTCGGGCATCCACCACTTAGCGATTTTTCCATCGAGATAGGCATAGACGTCTTCTTTTGTGACGGTCTTGCCTTCAAGTGCGACGATAAACAGCAGAGGCCGTTCATCCCACTTGGGGTGCTTCACACCAATAACGCAGGCTTCTGCGACTTCTGGGTGGCCGACCGCAGCATTCTCCAGATCGATGGAGGAGATCCATTCACCGCCTGATTTAACAACGTCCTTCGCGCGGTCGACGATCTGCAGGTAGCTTTGCTCGTCGATCACCGCAATATCACCGGTGTCGAACCAGACACCGCCATCTTTATCGGTGAAAAACGCGTCGGGCTTTTCTGTCTTGTAGTAACTGCTTAGCACCCAGGGGCCTCTGACCCGAAGGAAGCCGCGACTGGTGCCATCGTGTGGCAGCGGCTCTCCGTCGTCATCAAAGATTTCCAGGTCAATGCCAAACATGGGCTTACCGGCGGTTGTCTGAATCCGGTAGCGTTCATCATCAGACATACTGGCCATGGCTTTGGTCGGTGCTCCAAGCGTTGCCAGTGGCGATGTCTCAGTCATCCCCCAGATTGGAAGCAGATAAATGCCGAAGTCTTTATCGAGTGTTTCGACCAGAGAACGAGGCGAGGCGGAGCCGCCAACGCCCACGGTTTTCACTGACGGAATGGTGAGGTCGTTGGCTTTCAGATAATCGATGAGGCGCAGCCAGACTGTCGGTACTCCGAGCATCATGTCGACCTGCGCAACATCAATCAGCTCATACAGGTCCGGGCCATCCATTCCCTCCCCTGGAAGTACGAGGGAGGCACCTGACATAGGAGCAATGTACGGCATTCCCCAGGCGCATACGTGATACATGGGGACAACAGGCATCACAACACTATCGGAAGAGACATTCAGGGCATCCGGGTTGCGGCTGGCGTAGGCGTGCAGAACGGTGGATGCGTGTGAGTACAGAACGCCTTTGGGGTTGCCTGTGGTGCCAGAGGTGTAGCACAGGCAGGCAGCGGTATCCGCTTCAAAACGGGGCCATTCGTACATATCTGGTTGCTGAGCCAGCAGGTGCTCATAGTTGTGAACATACGGCAGTGATGTGTCGGGCATCTGATCTTCGTCGATCATCAGAATGAACCCTTTAACGCTGGAGAGTTTGTCGGCGATGGGCTCCAGAAGCGGGGCAAAACAGGCATCGAGAAAGACATAGCAGTCTTCAGCGTGCTGGATAATGTACTCGACCTGTTCCGCATACAGGCGCGGGTTCACCGTATGGCAGATGGCACCGATGCCCGATATCCCGTAGTAGCACTCGAAGTGGCGATAGCCGTTCCAGGCCAGCGTTGCTACACGATCACCGGGTTGTACTCCCAGTGAAATCAGCGCATGTGCCAGCTGCTTACTCCGCCGTAGCGCGTCCTTGTATGTGTATCTGTGAATATCCCCTTCAAGCCTGCGGCTGATGATCTCTCGAGAGCCGTGATGAGCGGCTGCGTATTCCAGTAAATCACTGATCAGCATAGGCTGCGTCAACATTTGCCCGGTGACAGGTCGCGCGGTTGTCATATGGCGTTCCTTTGCAGTGTCGCGGCATGGTGCGCGCGAAAATGAGAGAAGCAGTGAGGTGCTATGGGGATCTCACCATTCAGAGAGATCAGCTTATGCCGAGCTGGCAGAGTCAGCCAGTGCAAACGTGCAGATTGTTAACTCTGCTGCCATTCAGGGAGCTTCTGCGGCCAAAGTGAAAAAGTCAGCATGCCCTGCTTCACGATATGGCTCACCTGGACTAATTTTAAATAGGACATATCAGGACATGAAGTTGATGGGATATCACCTGTTCAGTTTGAGGGTGTCCCGTCATTCTTGGCCCGTTTTGCAACATGAGCATATTCCCAGATGAAATTCGCAGTACTGACAATGCTTGTATGGTTCTTCAGCTCTGCGTGTGCATTCGCAGTCGAAGATACCCCAGCGCTGGAAGATAAGCAGACGCATGCTGCTCTTGAGTCGTCGGGTTGTGCTTATATGGTGTCTGTCATGCTCGAGGAGAGCATGGGTGTGAAAACCAGCGAAGTCGATATATTTGCTTTGCTGTTCATTCACGGTGATCCGGTAAGAATCCGTGAGCAGCGCGGCTTCAACTTCTACGACATAAAACAGGCAGCAGCTGCATTGGGACTTCGTGCCAGCGCTTTTAAATCTGACGATCTGTTACTGGATCTGGCACAGCGCAAGCTTCAGCAGCAAGATGGTCCTTATCTCCTGTTGAAGGACAACCCGGAAGGTGTTGACCGCTTCTACCTCTACTACTTTGAAGACGAAGAGTACGTTTACCTGCGTGATCCATTTGCGGGCATGATTACCATAGAGCGCAGCGAGTTTAATCGAACCTTCGTTCCCTACGTATTAATCATTGAAGGCAAAGTAACAGAGTTCACAGAGGTATAGAGGTCGGGGTATCCCAATGGACACCCCGTTTGGCTCTTTGCTTAACTTCGCTCTACCGCCAGAGAAACGCCCATTCCTCCGCCAATGCACAAGGTGGCGAGACCTTTCTTCGCATCACGCCGAGCCATTTCATGCAGCAGTGTGACCAGAATCCGACAGCCTGAGGCCCCGATCGGATGGCCAAGGGCGATGGCACCGCCGTTCACATTGATCTTATCAGCATCCCACTCCAGCCCTTTGTTGACTGACAGCGCTTGAACTGCGAAGGCCTCATTGGCTTCAATCAGATCCAGGTCAGCAACCGACCAGCCTGCCTTGCTCAGGCATTTTTTAGTCGCTGGAATCGGCCCTGTTCCCATAATGCGTGGCTCAACACCGGCATTGGCGTAACCTTTGATAGTCGCCAGCACTGGAAGACCCAGCTCTGCGGCCTTGGCTGCACTCATGAGCATAACGGCGGCGGCGCCATCGTTGAGCGATGAAGCATTACCAGCGGTGACTGAGCCGTCTTTACTGAAGGCCGGGCGCATGCCTGCAAGCTTTTCTGCGGTTGTTCCCGGGCGCGGATTTTCATCAACCTTGAATACGATAGGGTCGCCTTTACGCTGAGGGATTTCGATCGGGGTGATTTCAGCATCGAATGTGCCTGCTTCAATCGCGGCGAGCGCTTTGTTCTGAGATGCCGCAGCAAAGGCGTCCTGCTCTTCGCGACTGATGTTGTAGTCACAGGCGATGTTCTCGGCTGTTGTTCCCATATGGTAGTCATTGAATGCGTCCCAGAGGCCATCCACGACCATCGTATCGACCATGGTAATAGGTCCCATGCGCTGACCATTACGGGAGCCCGGCATGGCGTGCGGTGCGTTGGACATAGACTCCTGGCCGCCCGCGATGATGACCTCAGCATCACCACAAGCAATGGCCTGTGCGGCAAGGTGAACGGCCTTCAGTCCCGAGCCGCAGACTTTGTTGATGGTCATGGCAGGAACAGAAGGGGGAAGCCCAGCTTTGATCGCTGACTGGCGCGCAGGATTCTGGCCGGCGGCGGCCGTCAGTACCTGGCCCATCAATACCTCATCGACGAGTCCTGCGTCGATACCAGTTTTCTCTATGATGGATGAAATCACCGCCGCGCCGAGGTCGACGGCGGACAGTCCGGCAAGTGATCCGCCAAAGCTTCCGATAGCGGTACGGGTAGCTGCAACTATGACAACGTCAGTCATGTGTATCTCCAGTAAAACAGTAGAAAAGCGGGATGAGCGCCCGCTGATGCGCTACAACAATTCTACTGTATAGACTGTTATGCGCGATCAGGAGGCAATCGGGATAAGCGGGAGGCACATTGATGACAATGCACCTCATGAGAGGGGGTGTTGTCAGTGGTTGCCCGGGTCAGTTCGATCAAGCTGACCAAGATCAAGTACGGGGGAAGCGTCAATGTGCTGCGCATCCATCATATAGGCCACTCGTTCCAGAGACGTCAGGATCATGCTTTGCTCCCAGTCTCTCAAATCCTGAAACTGCTGCACGAAACTATCCTGCAACGGGCGGGGGGCATCAACCAAAGCCTGGATCGCTTGTTCTGTGAGGTGCACAAATACTTTTCGTTTGTCTGTGCTGCCGCGTTCGCGGACAACAAATCCGCGTTTACTGAGGCGATCGATAATGGTGGTCACTGTCGCCTGAGAGAGGCTGACTCTACGTGCTACATCTCCGACAGTCAGTTCGCCATGGTGACGCAGGGTCTGCAGGATAAGAAGCTGCGGGGAAGTCAGACCTGACACCTTGCTCAGTTGCTTAGAGTGTAGATCAGTAGCGCGGATGATGCGCCGCAGTGCAACCAGCACCTCGTCATAGCGGTTCATAGATTTTTCGTCTTCCAACAGAGGGTCATGATTCTTTCCCTCTAGTTTACCTTGTTGCTGATCAATAGAGTACGAAATATTCATAAGGGGGCCTCCTGACCGCTAATCCGGGTGGCGCATCCCGTCCTATATTTAGATCTCAAAATATCGATCTCTATATATTTTTCTCGAGGGATTGGTGGCAATCACACAAAATACGCCTATTTAGTTCGTTTATTGTACAAAAAAATGCGTTCTTCTCAATCGAAAAGTCTGAGATCGGATGAAATATATTTAGAGTTGTATATATTTTTCGATTGGCTATAATGTTTAGAGTTCAAAGTAATTGACTAACCCTAGCAATTGACGAGGACGTAATGGCTTACGCCGGTACGCGGATCTCGAAGAGGAAATGAATCAGATTCTGGCGCAGGCAGCGCCCAACGAAAAAGATCAGTCTCAGCGCCTAATCACAATGCGCAAGCCAAACCCGGAAGACGGCTCTGTAGTGAATAATCTTGTGGAAAACTGCAAGCCTCTGGATACAAATTCAATGTACTGCAACAACCTGCAGTGTTCTCACTTCCGCGATACCGCGGTGCTTGCTGAAGAGCAGGGTGAAACGATCGGTTTTATCTCCGGTTATCTTCTGCCTGAACAACCAGACACTCTCTTTGTCTGGCAGGTAGCTGTCAGCCCCAAAGCTCGCGGTCTGGGTCTTGCCAGCAAAATGCTGCTTGAGCTGCTTTCCCGTCACGAAGGTACGGTTCGTCATCTCCACACCAGCATTACGCCGGGTAACGAAGCTTCATGGAATTTATTCAGAAGGCTTGCCCGCAAATTAGATGCACCGCTGAACGAACGCGTTATGTTCGATAAAGAACAGCATTTTGCAGGACAGCATGAAACAGAAATGCTCGTCCACATTGGTCCTTTCGGTAGTGCTGATATCAGCGCTGCGCAATAACAGAATTTAAACCAAATACAGAGGAAATCTGATATGGGTATTTTTAAAGATCTTGAGTCAAACGTTCGTGGTTACTGCCGTTCATTCCCTGTGACCTTTGTTAAGGCGCAGAACGCTACCGTGACCGACAGCGATGGCAACGAATACATCGATTTTCTGGGTGGCGCAGGCACACTCAACTACGGTCACAACAACCCGGCGTTCAAACAGGCTCTGATTGATTACATCGAAGCGGATGGCATGACTCACGGTCTGGATATGCATACCGATGCGAAGGCTGCCTTCCTTGAGACTTTCCGTGACCTGATCCTTGAGCCACGCAACATGGACTACAAAGTTCAGTTCACTGGTCCAACCGGTACTAACGCGGTTGAGGCGGCTCTGAAAGTAGCTCGTAAAAATACCGGCCGTCAGACCATTATCTCGTTCACCAATGGTTTCCACGGTGTGACTCAGGGTTCTGCAGCGGTTACCGGTAACGGTTACTACAAGAAGGCCAGTGGTCTGCCAACAACTGGTGTTCAGTTTATGCCGTATGATGGTTACCTTGGCGATTTCAATACGCTCGAATATCTGGATAAAGCGCTCGAAGACGGTTCATCAGGTCTGGGTCATCCAGCCGGTGTCATTGTTGAGTGTATCCAGGGTGAAGGTGGTCTGAATGTTGCGTCTAAAGAATGGATGCAAGGTCTGCAGGCGATCTGTAAGAAGCACGATATGCTGCTCATCGTTGATGATATTCAGGCGGGTTGTGGTCGTTCAGGTACCTTCTTCAGCTTTGAAGAATTCGGTATCGAGCCTGACGTAATCACTCTGTCGAAATCGCTGGGTGGCTACGGTCTGCCGATGGCGGTTGTTCTGCTCAAAGAAGAGCTCGATATCTGGGGCCCGGGTGAGCACAACGGTACTTTCAGGGGTAACAACCATGCGTTCGTTACTGCACGTCGCGCACTTGAAGAGTACTGGAGCGACTACCGCTTTGCTGAAGAAATTCAGCACAAAGCAAGTGTTATCCGTCGTCGTCTGAAAGAGATTCAGGCAGAAAACGGTGGCACCTCTAAGATGAAGCACAAAGGTCGTGGCATTATGCAGGGTCTCGAGTTTGCTAACGGTGACATCGCCGATGCAATTACTGAATTAGCGTTTGAGCATAATCTGATCATTGAGACCAGTGGCTCTGACGGTCAGGTTGTGAAAATTCTCACACCGCTGACCATTGAAGAAAGCAAGTTGAGTGCGGGTCTCGATATTCTTGAGAAATGTGTTGCCCAGGTAATGTCTGAGCAGGTGAGTAAGGCTTCTTAAGAAGCCTCCTCTAAACTCTTAACGCTAACAAATTCAGGAAAACTCAAAAATGATCGTAAGAACACTCGAAGAATGCAAAAACAGTAGTCGCGCTATTGATGGTGGCAACTGGGAAAGCGTGCGCATGTTGCTGAAAGACGACAACATGGGTTTCTCATTCCATATCACCACTATCTTCGCGGGTACTGAAACGCCTATTCATTACCAGAACCACCTCGAATCTGTGTACTGCATGCAGGGCGAAGGTGAAATTGAGACGGTAGAAGACGGCAAAATTTACCAGATCCGTCCGGGCACTCTCTATATTCTGGATAAGCACGATAAGCACTTACTGCGCGCGACCAAAGATATGCACATGGCATGCGTGTTTAATCCGCCACTGAACGGCAAGGAAGTCCACGATGAGAATGGTGTCTACGCACTGGAAGCCGAGACCATCGAAGACTGATTCGCGTGATGGCCTGGAAACGGGCCAATCCAACTAACTTACAGAATCAGCAGGAATAACATGATTAAGCACAGTGTAGAAAAAATCGGCGGCACTTCGATGAGCCGTTACGACGACGTTCTGAAAAATATCTGGCAGCGCCCGCAGGTACCACACGGTGGTACTGAAAAAACCTTATATCAGCGTGCCTTTGTTGTATCGGCCTATGCCGGTATGACAAATGGACTTCTTGAACACAAAAAGACCGGTGAGCCGGGTGTTTACGCGCTCTTCTCTGAGATGGACGAAAACCGTCCATGGCAGCAGAAACTGTACGAAGTGCAGGCAGCCATGCTGGCCATGAATGAAGAGATGTTTGAAGGTCAGGATATTGTTCGTCGTCGTGCCGATCAGTTCATCAGCAGCCGTATCGAAGACGTTAAACAGTGCCTTGAGCACCTGGAAAACGTCTGTACTTTCGGCCACTTCCAGTTGGATGATCACCTGCACCGTGTACGCGAGATGCTGAGTGCTCTGGGCGAAGCTCACAGTGCTTACAACTCGGTTCAGCTATTGAAGCTGCACGATATCAACGCACGCTTTATTGACCTGACGAACTGGCGCTCAGACAGCCAGCAGACGTTGGAAGATCACATCAGCGATGCCTTTGCTGACGTCGATTTCACTCAGGAAATGCCGATCGTGACAGGTTATACCCAGTGCCGTGAAGGCCTGATGAAAACCTATGACCGTGGCTACAGTGAAATGACTTTCTCGAAAGTTGCGACCGTCACGGGCGCAGGCGAAGCGATTATTCACAAAGAATATCACCTGAGTACGGCCGATCCGGAAATGGTCGGTGCTGAGAACGTACACCCGATTGGTCTGACCAACTATGACGTTGCTGACCAGCTGGCCAACCTGGGTATGGAAGCTATCCACCCACGTGCCGCGGCGGGCCTGCGTAAGCGTAATATCCTGCTTCGCGTGAAAAATACCTTCGAACCTGAGCACCGCGGTACTGAAATCCGCAGTGACTACAGCAGTAAAACACCTAAGGTCGAGATCATTGCGGGTACCCGCAGCGTCTGGGCGATGGAACTGTTCGATCAGGACATGGTGGGCGATCCGTCTTACGGCCAGAAGATGAACGACCTGGTATTTGAGTCTGGCGTACGTGTTCTGACGAAAGACTTCAACGCTAACACCGTGACTTTCTACCTTAAGGGCAACAAGCGTCGCATCAATTGGTTGATGGATCGTTTACAGGCCAACTACACTAATGCCGATATTCGGGTTGAGAAGATGGCAATGGTGAGTGCAATCGGTAGTGATATGAAGGTTCCGGGCCTGTTGAAGTCCGCGGCGTCCGCTTTGTCTGACGCGGGTGTGAACATTCTTTCTGTTCACCAGGCGATGCGCCAGGTGGATATGATGTTCATTGTTGCCGACCAGGATTATGCTGCTGCGGTAAAAGCACTGCACACTGGCCTGATCGAGAACAACAGTGATTGGGAGGCGGTACAGTCCGCATGATAAGAACCGTCTGGCATATATTCTTGTCCCTGATGGTGTTCGCCTCAGCGCTGGTGATCTTACCGGCGCGGGTCAACGCCGCCCCAACAACTGAAACTGCTGAATCGGCCGAAGAAGTACAGGCAAACTATGCCAAGGCTGAAAAAACGATAGAGGCGCTTGATGCGCCTCTTTATTCTGCGTTCACCGAGCGTTACCTGCTGGATGAAGTCAAAGTGCTTCGTCAGATGCTGGCCGACCACCGTGTCGAAGTCACCGAGAAAATGACGGATCGCGAGCTTGGTGTAGCTGATAAAGCGTTGATGTACGCGACCGATACCGTTACCTATTTTTTCTATCTTATCGCTGGTGCCTCAACTCTGTTGGTACTGGTTGGCTGGAATTCCTTACGCGAGATTAAAGACAGAGCGAGTGCCCTCGCCAATGACGAGATCTCCCGGATTACCAGTTCCTATGAAGAACGTCTTGAGAAACTTGAGCGTGAGCTGCACAGCAAGTCCCGTCATATTGCGGCGACTCAGGAAGAGATTGAGCTGACGAACGAAGTCCACTCACTCTGGTTAAAAGCGTCTCAGGAATCGAGTGCGCAGAATAAAATCGCCATTTACGATCAGATTCTTGCCCTGCGACCTGATGACGTTGAAGCGATTACCTACAAGGCGGATGCGGCCTTACTGCTTGGCCAGAACCAATGGGCCAACGCTCTGGCGAATCGCGCGTTGACGATTGATCCTGAAAACAGTCACGCGAAGTACCAACGTGCTTGTGCACACGCTGAAAGTGGCTACATTGAAGAAGCGTTGCGTGATCTCTCTGAGGCGATTGAAACGTCGGAGGCCCTGCGCGAGCAGGCTGCTCATGATCCGAGCTTCGAGAAATTACGTGACATGGAAGAGTTTATCGCTATGACGCAGGTGTCTAGTTGAGCTTGATTTAGCCTTGATAGCTACTCCTTGATAAAAGCCCGGTGTACTGCATCGGGCTTTTTTGTTTGCCCTGATTGTCGCAGTCAGCAAGCTTTTGCCTATTGGTTGAATTGGAAAAATTCATTTCAATGGAACCAATATGGGTGTCACCCTTCTGAAATATGTTGGCAATGCACGATCAGAAATAAAGATCGGTAGCAGCGATTACCACGAGGGTTGGAACTAAGCGGAGATCGATATGGCAAGCGACGATACTGTAAACAATAGCGTAAAAGACAGTGTGGCAAGCAACGATACGGCTGGTGGGTCAAAGAAAGCGATCGTTGTTGAAGGTGGTGCGATGCGCGGCATATTCGCCAGCGGCGTGATTGATCACTTTCTCGAACGAGGTTACCACGAGTTTGATTTTGCCATCGGTGTATCGGCAGGAGCCACCAACCTGACAGGATACCTGTCCCGGCAACCCGGACGGGCACGCACGGCGATTATGGAATACGCACGCCAGAAAGAGTTCTTCAGCCCGGTACGTTTCGTCCGGGGCGGGCATATGACCGACGTACACTGGTTGTGGCATTACACACACCAGCAGCTTCCTCTGGCTGAGTTCGTGGGTGATATGGAACTGTATGCCACTGCGACGCATGTCGACACAGGGCAGGCACATTATCTGCCCGTCACAGGAAACACAGTGCATGACGCCATGGTGGCAACCTGTGCAATCCCTTACTTCTATCGTTCGCCTGTGACCGTCAACTCAGAACGCTATGTTGATGGTGGCGTGGCTGATTCCATCCCTGTTCGCCAGGCCTGGAACATGGGGGCTGACGACATTACGGTGGTGCTTTCACAGCCTCTGGGTTTTCGTAAAAAAGACAGTCAGAGCCATTGGCTGCTTGAGAAAATGTTTGCGGGTGAAGCGGGCCTGATGAATGCCATGAAATTCCGCACCGCACAATATAACGAGAGCCTCGATTTTATTGCCTCGCCTCCGGAAGGCTGCCGGGTACGCGTTATTGCTCCACCGCCGGAGTTTGCTGTGTCGCGCCTGTGTATGAATGAGAAAAAGCTGGTGGATGGTTACGACATGGGTGTCGCGGCGGCGAGTACTTATCTTGAGGAGCTGTATGCCCCGCAACCAGACCTGCGGATAGTGTCGGTCGCCTGATTTCCTGACGATATTTAATCGGTCAGAAAGAGGGCAAGCAGTTCATTCAGGTATTGCTGGCCGCGCTCAGAAGCCCGGATAGTAGTATCGCATTCAATTAATCCAAGAGAGCGCGCTTTGCTCAGTGGGGCTTGAATACTGCTCAGCGTCATGCCTGTCCGGGCCTCAAAGTCGCTGACAGGGATGCCCTCATGCAGGCGTAACGCATTCATCATGCACTCCAGCGCTGTGTCGTCAGGCGCGATGCGATCTTGCCCTGCAAGAAAACGTTTTTCGGTATTTAAGTAGTCTTTCGGAAGGCGCGTTTTGCGTGTGCGAAGTATGGTCAGCCCTTGTGGCCCAGAGGTCGTGATTTTTCCGTGTGCACCTGCACCTATGCCGAGATAATCACCGAAGCGCCAATAATTAATATTGTGTCTGGCTTGCTTATCAGGCTGCGAATACGCCGAAATTTCGTACTGACTCAGCCCGGCTTGTGCCAGTCTTTCTTGTCCCTGCTCCTGAATATCCCATAGGGTATCGTCTTCAGGCAGAACCGGTGGACGCTTATAAAATTCGGTGTTGGGTTCAATCGTCAGCTGATACCAGGACAGGTGAGGTGGCTGAAACGACAGCGCGGTATTTAAATCATCGAGCGCCTGCTCTGGCGTCTGGTTGGGCAGGCCGTGCATCAGGTCGAGATTAAAATTACTGAATCCGGCATTGATGGCAGTTTCAATGGCCGCGAGTGCCTGTGCTCTGTCGTGTATTCGCCCAAGCTTTTTCAAGTGTTCGGGCTGAAAACTCTGAATACCCATGGATAAGCGGTTAATGCCCAATTGTCGATAGGCTTTAAATTTATCCGCTTCGAACGTTCCGGGGTTGGCTTCCAGGGTGATTTCTATATCAGGGCTGAAGGTGAGTTTTTCAGTCAGCCCGGTGAGGAGCGTTTCGTAGGCTCGGGCAGATAATAAACTGGGGGTGCCTCCACCAAAAAAGATACTTTCTATGGGGCGCCCCTGTACCCAGTGAAGGTCCTGTTCAAGATCATTCAGAAGCGCCTGAATATACCCTGTCTCAGGAATATCGCTGCCTGCCTCGTGAGAGTTGAAATCACAGTAAGGACATTTGCGTACACACCACGGAACGTGGATGTACAGACTCAGAGGAGGCAGTGCCATGATCCTTTCAGGCGACTCCGGTCGCTGAAGAAGGCCCTATAGAAGGCGACTCGAGTTCAAACTCTGTCTCGTCAATGGCTTCCATCAGCGCAGATACTTTCACTTCCCACTCATTTTTTTCGTGAGACAGACGAGTATTTTCTCTCTTAACGGACTCGTACTGCTGTTGCAGTGCGGTAATGGCGGTGTCGCGATGTTGCAGGCGCTCTTCAGCATCCAGAACGGTCTGACGAAGCTCAGCGATCGTATTATTTAATTCTTCGGTGGTTGCCTGTAAGGCTTTATTTTCTTTCCGTGTTTCCTGCAGTGCAGAAACTGTATTCAGAATTTTCTGTTCGAGTTGTTCAAGCATGTTCAAGGTGTTCTTCTTTGTGATGTTTTAGCAGTCATTGATCGCTTTAAGGGCGCCAGCGGGCCAGCAGTTGCTGAATGGCCTGACCGCGATGAGATAAATTGTTCTTACGCTCACGACTCAGTTCAGCTGCGCTGCATTGCTCGCTCGGAACATAGAATATCGGGTCGTAACCAAAGCCTTCAGTGCCCGATGGTTCGGTCAGAATAATGCCTTCCCACGCCCCCTGAAATACTTGTGGGGTCGGATCTTCGGCATGGCGCATATATACCAGAACGCATTGAAAGCGCGCGGTACGTTGCGCTTCTGGAATACCCTTCATATTTTCCAGGACTTTCGCGTTATTTGCCTGGTCGCCTTCACCTGAGTAGCGAGCGCTGTAGATTCCTGGGGCACCGTCAAGTGCATCAATTTCAATGCCCGAATCATCGGCCAGAGCGGGCAGTCCAGTGACCTGACAGGCGTGACGTGCTTTGATGATGGCATTTTCAACGAAGCTCAGGCCTGTCTCGTCGGCGTCAGAGACATTCAGTTCTGTCTGTGGAATCAGCTCAACGTTATCGTTCGCAAAATGCTCAGAAAACATGGCTGAAAATTCACGCAGTTTGCCTTTGTTTCCACTGGCAAGAACGATTCGGGTCATGGTTATTCCTGATAAAATTTCTGGCTGAATCTCACATCAAAAGTACGGTTGCTACCGTCTGGGGTGACGTCCAGATCAATGCGATATACTTCATTTTTATCGAAGCGGAAGGTCGATACGTAATAGACCGCATTGGTTTCTTTGATTTCCCGGAATTCGATACTGCGGCTCTGACCAATAAGATTTTTGATCGTGCCCGTCAGTTCTGCGGTGACTGGAGCTGGCACATCATTTTTGACCTTCTTCAGTACCGAAATGCTCAGGTACGCCAGCGAACGGGAGCGCGGAATATCATAGGCTTCGGCAACATCCTCCGGCAAAAAACTGGAATTGAGGCCAATGTAGTGAACCTCATAGTCGCCGAAGACCTGCTTCTGCTCACCGCGATCTGCTGCCGCATGCAGCGATAAGGTGGCCAGCGCCAGTACTAAAATGCATTGGATCTTACTCAGTGCGTTCATACTTATCTCCTGGTGATGTGGTAAACCGCGATTTCACCCAGCATGGCTGGCCAGAGGCGAATGCTCCAGTGTTCGCGGTGTTGATCGTCGACTACGGTTTTATTAAGTATACGTATGCCTTTTTCACGGCACAGAATTTCAAAGTCGCGGAAGGTGCACATATGAATGTTCGGCGTGTCGTACCAGTTGTACGGCAGCGTATCCGACATCGGCATGCGACCTTTCAGTAAAAGATAGAAACGTGTTTTCCAGTAACCAAAGTTCGGAAACGTCACTATGGCTTCTTTGCCGATACGCAGCATCTCGTCGAGCAGTTCATCCGGTCGCTGCACCGCCTGCAGTGCCTGAGTCATCACAACGGTATCGATGCTTTGATCTTCAAAGTTACCGAGACCATTATCCAGGTTCTGTTCGATGACATTGACGCCATTACGGATGCAGGCTGTCAGCTTCTCCGGATTGATCTCCAGACCATAGCCGTGAACGTTTTTCTCATTCTTCAAATAGCTGAGTAATTCTCCCTCGCCACATCCAAGGTCAAGGATTTCACTTTCTGGTCGAATCCACTGCTGAATAATACTCAGATCAGGACGCAGTTCGCTCATGACTTACCTCCGAAACTACGTGCTGCCACACCTTCCATATACGCATGAAAGATATCCAGGTAGCGCGGAATAGGAAGCAGAAAGGCATCGTGGCCGTTGTCAGATTCAATACAGGCATAGCTGACGTCTTTGTCGGCGTGGATCAGTGCATTCACGATTTCTTCCGAGCGCGCCGGGGCAAAACGCCAGTCGGTTGTGAAGGATACGACCAGAAAACGACATTTCGCCTGACTCAGGCATTTACGCAGATCATTATCGTGGTCGCGTGCCGGGTCAAAGTAGTCCAGTGCTTTGGTCATCAGCATGTAAGTGTTGGCATCGAAGCGTGTACTGAATTTCTCGCCCTGATAGTGCAGGTAGCTTTCTACCTGAAACTCAGGAGCAAAACTGAAGTTCAGCTTACCCTCACGTAATTCCCGGCCAAATTTCTGCCGCATTGCATCGTCTGAAAGGTACGTCAGGTGCCCAAGCATCCGCGCTTGCATCAGGCCTGCTTTAGGCAGTGTTCCTTTCTCCTGATACCAGCCATCGTGAAAGTCGGGGTCTTTGGCGATGGCCTGTCGGGCGACTTCGTTAAAGGCGATATTCTGCGCTGAAAGTTTGGGGGCAGAAGCAATAACAACGGCGTGTTTCAGGCGCTCTGGAAACTGGATAGACCAGCGAAGCACCTGCATGCCACCGAGAGAGCCGCCGACAACGGCTGCCCAGACATCAATACCAAGAACATCGGCAAGGCGAGCCTGGCTGTTCACCCAGTCACGGACTGCCATGATAGGGAAGTCGGGTCCGTACGCTTTGCCGGTTTCAGGGTTGATACTGACCGGGCCAGTGGAGCCAGAGCAACCACCGAGGTTGTTCAGCGAAACGACAAAGAATTTATTCGTATCAATAGGCTTACCGGGGCCGATGCAGGTATCCCACCAGCCGGGCTTTTTGTCGTCCATGCTGTGATAGCCCGCGGCGTGATGATCACCGCTCAGGGCATGGCAGATCAGGACAGCATTGGAGCGGTCGGCGTTGAGTTCGCCATAAGTCTCGTAGATCAGGTCATATTGTTCTAACACTCGTCCGCTGCGTAATGTCAGGGGCGTGTCGAAGTGCTGAACCTTGGGTGTGACCAGTCCGACCGAGTTTTCTGGAATAACGTCCGGCATCGGAGTCAGGTATCCATTTGCAAGCTAGTAATACAGCAAGTTTATCAGGCTTAGAGCTGGCTTGGCACTGGCTGTGCCTGTCGGGAAAGGTAATGGTGCGTTGGCGTGGGAGGGCCATTCGCACTGAGGTTCACGGTTGGTTATTTATGCATCAGATACGCGACAACAGAAGGCCTGTTGCCGCGCAGAAAATTTTAGCTTATAGACCCATGATTAAGCCCGAAGGCACCTGCAGAACCTGTTTCAGTGGGTACAGAATCAGGATCTCAGCGAGCTGAATGCCAAGGATGACTACCAGTGGTGACAGATCAAGGCCACCCATGTCCGGCATGATCTTGCGTACCGGGCGGATAACCGGCTCAAGCAGCTGATTGATCAGGATCAGCGCCGGATTATACGACCCCGGAGCAACCCAGGAGGCGATCACCATGATCAGCATGCCCCAGAAATAGATACTGATGAGAAGCTTGATAATGCCCACCGCGGCCCAGCCGATCATGGCGACAAAGGGCATGCCTGTTCCGTAACCCGCGAGCATCAGAATCAGCGCCATGATGACGTACTGTATGGCCAGTGCGAGTACCAGTGACGCCATGTCGAGACCTCCAAGGCCGGGAATCACTCTGCGCAGTGGAATAAGCAGTGGATTGGTGAACTTCACAATCATCTGTGACAGGGGGTTATAGAAATCAGCGCGGACAAGTTGAAGCAGGAAGCGCAGCATAACGATCAGCAAGACAAGGCTTCCGATGGCGTTGACGAGCAGCAGACCCGCCTGTGTGAGTGGTGAACCCATGAATACTCCAGTTTAAATTGAGCGGCCTTTGGGCCGCACGGTACGATCTTGTTAACCCACTTGTTATCTCAAGTGCTTATATTCTCAAATACGTATTACCTCAGATGGGGACGCCTGAGAAAATTTCACCCCCCTGCTGAGTCAGGATTCAGCCATTGCCCAGTTCGTCGCTGAGCTCAGCGGCTCTTCTTGCGGCGGCGTCCATGGCGGCTTTAACGAGATCGCGCAGGTGCGCGCCTTCGAACGTCGCGATTGCCTGTTCAGTGGTACCGCCCGGAGACGTTACCCGGCGACGTAATTCATCCGGGGCAACATCCGAACTGCTCGCCATTTTTCCTGCGCCCAGCGCCGTCTGTAAGGTCAGACGACGTGCGGTTTCTTCGCTCAGCCCGAGTTTGATACCGGCATCGATCATGGATTCCATCAGCAGGAAGTAGTAAGCCGGGCCACTGCCAGACAACGCCGTGACCGCGTCAATTTCAGCTTCGGTCTGTACCCACATAGCCAGGCCTGTGGCGCCGAGCAAGGTATCCGTCAGATTACGCTGGTCCAGCGACACTTCTTCACTGGCAAACAACCCGGTAGCGCCGAAACCTGTCAGCGCAGGCGTGTTCGGCATTGCGCGTACGACGGCTGTACATCCACTCCATTCTTTAAGCGTTGGAAGACTGATACCCGCTGCAACAGAAATAAGTAGCGGCTGGCGGGTGTTCAGCGTGGCCTGCAGCGGTTCCAGTACGGCTTTCATCATCTGTGGCTTTACTGCAAGGATAACCACGGTCGCGCTGCTGATAGCGTCGAGATTGGACTCATGGGTCACAATGCCAAAATCGCGGGTGAGGCGTTCCCGTTGCTCTGCGCCTGGGTCACTGACGTGAATCAGATCCGGGCTGACTGCACCCTCTCTGATCAGGCCGCCGATGATGCTGGTGGCCATATTGCCACCGCCGATGAATGCTATCTGTGTCATTGTTGGTTCCTGCTTCTGAATACCTTCACTGAGCGCCCGGGATGTCCCGCGCTCCGAATATGTCTGTGCCGATACGAACTTCCGTTGATCCACATGCAATCGCGAGTTCAAGATCGGACGACATGCCCATCGACAGCGTGTCTGCGTCCGGGCATAGTTCCTTTAATTCCTGCCACAGCCTATGCATTTTGAGGAACTGATCTCGCAGTCGCTCCTCATCGCTGGTTGCTTCCGGGATACACATCAATCCCCGAACTTTCAGTCTAGGCAAGGATAGGAGATTCTGCGCAAAACTCGCGACGCTGTCTGTCGCGATGCCACTCTTCTGCTCTTCGTTACTGATGTTGACCTGGATAAGTACGTTCAGCGGCGGCAGATCGTCAGGGCGCTGTTCATTCAGGCGGCGGGCGATCTTTTCACGATCCAGCGTTTCCAGCCAATGAAAGTACTCGGCGACCGGGCGTGTTTTGTTTGATTGCAGCGGGCCGATAAAATGCCACTCGATGTCGGTCAGCTCCGACAAGGCTTCAATCTTGTCGAGCCCATCCTGCAGGTAATTCTCACCGAAGGCTCGCTGACCCAGTTCATAACAGGTGCGCACCATGCTCGCGGGTTTAGTTTTACTCACCGCCAGCAGGCGAATGCTTTCAGGCTCGCGTGAAGCGTTTGCACAGGCCGCGTTAAGACGCTCACGGACCCGTTGATAGTTCTGTTCGACAGTAGACATTACGCTTGCTTGGTTTAGGATTAACTTGATTGTTGCTGTAGTGACGCTGTTCATAGAAATTTGTTCAACAGCGATTACATTACATCATACACCAGTCGAGGGATTGACCGCTTCATCCGACTGGTCGCATCACTAATATTTTGGCATTTATAGGGCTGTCTGGCTGAGCTGGCGCATCTGGCCCGAGATCATAGAGAGGATCACATGGATATTACCGAGTTATTGGCCTTTAGCGCGAAGCAGGGGGCCTCTGACCTCCACCTGTCGGCAGATATGCCTCCTATGATCCGTGTCGATGGTGATGTCCGCCGTATTAATTTACCAGCGCTGAGTCACAAAGAAGTGCACGCCCTTGTGTACGACATTATGAACGACAAGCAGCGAAAAGATTTCGAAGAATTTCTGGAAACTGACTTCTCATTCGAAGTGCCTGGTGTTGCCCGCTTCCGTGTGAATGCCTTTAACCACAACCGCGGTGCGGGCGCCGTGTTCCGTACCATTCCGTCAAAAGTCGTGACTATGGATCAGCTGGGCATGGGGCAGGTGTTTAAAGATCTCGCCATGATCAGTCGTGGCATTGTGCTTGTGACCGGCCCAACCGGTTCAGGTAAATCAACCACACTGGCGGCCATGGTCGATTACATCAATGAGACCAAGTTCGACCATATCCTCACCGTTGAAGACCCAATCGAATTTGTTCACGAATCGAAAAAGAGTCTGATTAACCAGCGTGAAGTGCATCGCGATACGCTGGGCTTTAATGAAGCGCTACGCTCAGCGCTGCGTGAAGACCCTGACGTGATTCTCGTGGGCGAGCTGCGTGACCTCGAAACCATTCGTCTGGCGTTGACCGCTGCAGAAACAGGCCACGTTGTGTTTGGTACTCTGCACACCAGCTCCGCGGCGAAAACCATTGACCGTATTGTCGATGTATTCCCTGCGGAAGAAAAATCCATGGTGCGTTCGATGTTGTCTGAGTCGCTGCAGGGCGTTGTATCTCAGGCGCTGCTGAAAAAGAACGGTGGCGGCCGGATTGCAGCCCATGAGATTATGGTTGGTACGGCGGCGATTCGTAACCTGATTCGTGAAGACAAGGTTGCGCAGATGTACTCTGCCATTCAGACTGGGGCAGCGCATGGAATGCAGACCATGGATCAATGTTTGCAAAGCCTGGTCAGCAAAGGCCTGATCAGTCGTGAAATCGCCCGTGAAAAGGCAAAAATGCCAGAAAACTTCTGAGGTAGCTGATTGTGTCAATGGATAAGTTTCTGCGGTTAATGGTTGAAAAGACCGCGTCAGATCTCTTCATTACGGCCGGTGTTCCACCGTCCATGAAGGTCCATGGCAAGCTGGTTCCTCTCAATAAAACTGTCCTCAGTGCTGAGCAGGCGAAAGAAATCGTCTACGGCCTCATGAATGACAGACAGCAGGCTGAGTTTGAAGAACGGAAAGAACTGAACTTCGCGATCAATGCGACGGGGATTGGTCGTTTCCGTGCCAGTGCCTTCTTCCAGCGCAATGTCGCTGGGATGGTGCTACGTCGGATTGAAACGCGAATTCCGAACATTGATCAGCTCGGCTTACCTGAAGTTATTAAAGAATTATCGCTCGCTAAACGCGGCCTGGTGCTGTTTGTGGGGGCAACGGGGGCGGGTAAATCGACCTCGCTGGCGTCGATGATTGGCTACCGTAACCGCAACAGTAAGGGTCATATTCTCAGCATCGAGGACCCGATCGAATTTATCCATCAGCATGAAACCTGCATCGTTACTCAGCGTGAAGTCGGCTTGGATACCGACAGCTATGAAATTGCGCTGAAGAACTGCCTGCGTCAGGCACCGGACGTGATCATGATCGGTGAGGTACGTTCTGCTGAAACGATGGAACACGCGATTACCTTTGCTGAAACAGGCCACCTGTGTCTTGCCACTCTGCACAGTAATAACGCGAACCAAGCGCTTGATCGCATCATTCACTTTTTCCCACCGGAGAGACATTCGCAGATCTGGATGGACCTCTCTCTGAACCTGAAAGCGATCGTGGCGCAGCAGTTAATCCCGACGCCTGATGGTCGTGGTCGTCGTGCTGTTGTCGAGGTCTTACTGAATACACCTCTGGTGTCGGACCTGATCCGTAAAGGCGATGTGCACGAGCTGAAGAGCCTGATGGCACGCTCGACAGAATTGGGTATGCAGACCTTTGACCAGGCGCTGTACGCACTCTACGAGCAGAGTGAGATTACCTATGAAGACGCGATCGCCCATGCTGATTCGCCGAACGATCTGCGCCTGATGATTAAACTGGGTAATGAAACCAACGCCGACCGATTAGAAGGTGCGACGCGCAATCTGCGTCTGCAGGACTGATCCAATATGTGATTTCAGTCCGGGTTGCTCCAGCGCGCCCGGGCTGCCTGATCCTTTTCTCTTGCCTCAACCCAGTGCTCACCAGATCGGGTGATTTCTTTTTTCCAGAAAGGCGCTTCAGTCTTCAGGTAATCCATGATGTAGCGGGCAGCTTCGAAAGCAGCTTCTCTGTGCGCGCTGCTGACACCAACAAACACAATCTGATCTTCAACGGCCAGTGAGCCGATTCGGTGGATGACACTGATACGTTGAATGTCCCAGCGCTGCTGGGCTTGTTCTATGATGCGTTTTAATGATTTCTCTGTCATGCCGGGGTAGTGCTCTAAAAAGAGCCCGGTGACATCAGGTTGCTCACTGAACTCGCGGACACGTCCGGTAAAGGTGACGACAGCCCCGATTTCTGGGGCTTGATTGCTCAAAAAATGATTTTCTTTTTCTATCGAAAAATCACTTTCCTGAATGGATATTTTAATGTTTTCAGTAGGTGTCTTGTTGCTCATTCTAGCCTCCTGTGACTGGAGGGAAAAAAGCAACTTCATCATTACTCTCTACACATTTTTTATCATCAGATAATTCCTGATTTACTGCGCATATCGAATAGTCGATGTTGAACAAATATTTGTGACTGTTAAATTCAGAAATCAATGAATTTCTGATTTCAGAAACGCTGCAGGGTGTTTCTATATCCAGATCAAAAAAATTAAGAGAAAGTTCTTCTTTAATTTTTGCAAAAAAGTATATGCGCACCATCAGAATCTCTCCCAGCGACCGGTCTTTCCGCCTGATTTTTCAAGTACTTTTATGCCTTCGATGATCATCCCGGGGTCGACGGCTTTACACATATCAAATAGGGTCAATGTTGCAACTGAAACCGCAGTGAGTGCTTCCATTTCAACGCCGGTCTGCCCTGTTAGCCGGCAAAGACTATGGACCCGTATTCGCGAGTTATCTGGCTCTACGTCAAACTCCACAGCCACTTTGCTGAGCATCAATGGGTGGCATAACGGGATAAGCTGACTGGTCTGCTTTGCTGCTTGAATGCCTGCGATACGCGCTACGCCAAACACGTCGCCTTTGTGATGATTACCCTCGACGATAGCCTGCAACGTGGACGGCTGCATGGTGACATAGCCCTCTGCTCTGGCTTCGCGAACGGTGGGTTCTTTGCCCGATACATCGACCATAGAAGCCTCTCCGCGGGCGTTGACGTGGGAGAACTCAGTCATCATTGGTTACCTTTTTCAGACGCATGGCGAAGTTGCACGGCTTGTGGCGGCTATCAAGTTGCTGGCAAATGATTTGCTCCCAGGCCTGACGGCAGGCGTTCGTTGAGCCTGGCACGCAGAAGATCAGAGTGTCATTGGCTAAACCGGCCGTTGCCCGGCTCTGAATGGTCGAGGTGCCGATGGTTTCGTAGGAAAGCTGGCGGAACAGTTCTCCAAATCCGTCGATCTTTTTATCGAAGAGAGGTTCTGCGGCTTCGGGTGTCGAATCCCGCTCGGTGAAGCCTGTACCTCCCGTGACGATAATGACTTGTGTACAGTCGTCGGCGATCCATTTGGAAAGCGATTCGCGAATTTTATAAATGTTGTCGACAACGATTTTTTTCTCAATAGAGTTGTGTCCTGAACTCTTGATTGAATCGACTAAAAAATCACCGCTTTTATCATTTTCTTCTGTTCTTGAATCAGACACTGTGAGTACAGAAATATTAAGACGTATAAAATCATCGTTGAACATTTTTACCATCATTTAATTCCTATAATTATTTAGTATATCGCATGCATCATCCCAGGATTCTGGTGTGTTGCAGCTCTTGAGTTCGATTGTATTTTCTGAAGATATAAAATCGCATTTTATATTTTTCAGAAAAAACCTAATTGAGGGGTTTTGGTCACTCGATAATATATTTTCGGCGACTTTTTTTGCTTGTTCCAGATTGCGAATGATCATTGGGAAAAAGCTCTGGTCAAATGCAGTTGATTGACTACTTTTAAGCAGGCGGGAGAATACACCGCACTTCAGCAGAGGCATGTCGCACGGAACAACGATCAGGGAGTCTGTGTCTGGCTTGCAATGAGCAAAGGCTGAGTGAATGCCTGCAAGAGGCCCTTTTTCAGGGTAGACATCCTCGACACTTTTCAGTCCGCTCAAACCGGCACCACTGACCAAAATATCTTCGATGCCAGCTTCTCTCAGGCAATCGGCGGTAAATGACAGCTGCGAGCGGCCGTCAGGCCGAATCAGCTGCGCTTTGTCGCGTCCCATCCGCTCTGACTTTCCACCTGCAAGGATAACGGCGGTAATCTGCTCGCTGGCTGCAGTTGCTATTTGTTTCATTTGTGGGCCCTCAGCTTAACTGGCAATTCAGCCACCAATTTAACCGCCAACTTAGCCATCAACTTAGCCGCCAATGCCCGCGAAATGCGTTCGCACTCCGGTATCACCATCGTGCAAGGCATGTGTCGCTTTTTTCTCGTTCAGGCTCTCCTGAAGGAATGCGATGACGTCGGTGATTTGCTCGTCCCTGCCGAGCAGGTGACGGAAGTCGTAGCCCTTGTCACCAAAGAGACATAGATGAAGCTGTCCGTTCGCTGACACCCTGAGTCGGTTGCAGCTTGAGCAGAAGTCTTTACTGTAGGGCATGATCAGGCCGATGCGCCCGGCGTAGTCCGGGTGCCAGAACTCCTGCGCGGGGCCATCGGTGAGTTTTCTCAGTACGGACTGCCAGCCAGAATCGAGCAATTGAGCTTTGATGCTGTCACCGCTGATATGGTTCTCTTCGAAGAACTCCTGATTGTCGCTGGTCTGCATCAATTCGATAAAGCGCAGTGACACCGGCGTTGTCCGGATCCAGTTCAGAAAGTGCGGTAGCTGGTCGGCATTGTGGCCGCGCATCAGCACGGCGTTTACTTTGATGTCGTTGAACCCCATCTCATGAGCCATCGCCAGTCCATCGAGCAGATCCTGAAGGCGGTCGTGACCCGTAATGGCTTTGAACTGTCGTGGGTCGAGACTATCGATACTGACATTAAGGCGTGTCAGGCCGGCATCAATCCAGTCAGGCAGGAAGGTCGGTAGCTTCCAGCCATTGGTGGTCAGTGCGATGTCGTCAATGCCGGATACGGCTGCAACTGTGCGGATAATCTCAGGGAGATCGCGGCGCACGGAGGGTTCTCCGCCGGTAATGCGGATCTTTCGGGTGCCCTGGCGGGCGAATGCGGTCACGACGCGACGTATCTCATCCACCGACAACGGGGGCGTGCTATCGCTGCACTGGTAGCCGTCTGGCAAACAGTAATTGCAGCTGAAATTGCACACGTCCGTCACCGACAGGCGCAGATAGTTAAAGCGCCGACCGTGATGGTCCTGCAATGTCATGGGTACACCTTTCCAAGCGCGGGAGGCCCGTCAGTTTCCCAACGAACCCGGCGAACCTGCAGAGCTGAGGCGGATTCCTCAGTCCGGGTCGCGGCCCGTCAACCATATCCATGTGGGATGAAGGTTGCCGGGCTTCGGCGTAAATCTGGGATCAGTGTACGCCTTCCATGCACTACGGACAATTGTTGGCCGGTGCACATGTTCGTTTCACCGAGTGATCCGGCCAGGGTGATATACAAGTGGATATGCTTAGTTCGTATGAGACAGATGTATGCTTGTGGCATGATAAAGCTTTGCATCGTGGTGGATATCGCATCGCAGTGGACAATCGTCATCTGTCGTCCATTGACACTCTCAGTCGTAGTGCGTCTGATACCTGTGTTGTGTTTTACAGGACGTATTTATGGAAGCAATCACATACGACTCAATGGACTCCCTGCTCGGTCAGCAAGTGACTTTATCGGACCATGCTGAAAATTCCGTGCGGCTGACCATCTCAGAGGTTGAGCGTACGGCGCTGGATGGTGATGAGTGGGAGGCGTTTGCAGTCTCGCTTGAGGGGCAGGATGATTTTCGGGTACCGCAGGGGATGTATCGGCTCACGCACGAGGCGATTGGCAGTGGCGAACTCTTTATTACTGCGCACGGCCCGACCGAGTATCAGGCCGTGATCAGCAGGAAGCGTTAGGAATCATCTATGCATGGATGCAGATCAGACAGACATCAATGCGGGCGTTGTCTCCATCAGAACATAGACCTCATTAAAGCGGCTGACCTCCTTGAAGCCCAGGCGCTCATAGAGTTTTTTCGCCGGATTATTCTGCTCAACGTGAATTCTCACCGGCAGGCCTTTCTCATTACCTTCTTCGATTATGTTCTGCAGCAGGTAGCTGCCTGCGCCAGAGTCCTGGTGTTCTGGAAGGATGGCAATATCAACAATGCGGATTTCATCGCTCCAGTAATCAATAAAGAAACGACCGGAAGGTCGGCCATCAATTTCAATAATGCAGAAATGATCGCTGCAGTAATGGCTGTGGTAGTGCTGTGTCTGTGCCGAAAACTGCTGCTGAATAAAAAGTGTTTTTTGTTGTTCGTTAAAGGGCGTCATCGCCAGCTCCGCTTCGCGGGTGGTGCGGTATAACGACTCCATAAACGAATAATCATTGTCGCGTACAGAGCGCAGTGTGATGCGGCTTTCCCAGGCTCGGTTGGTCATTGGTAGTTCCTTGATTACCAGGATCATTCTTAGGAAGAAAGTGTGGGTAAAACCACGAATAAAGTAAACAGAGGGAGATCAGAATGGCAGAACCTTTTTTGAGTGAAATCCGCATGTTCGGATTCGGCTGGCCGCCGCGTGGCTGGGCCGAATGCGATGGCCAGATTTTACCTATTAATCAAAATCAGTCTTTGTATTCATTGCTGGGTACGACTTACGGGGGCGATGGGCGCACGTCATTTGCACTGCCTGACCTCCGTAGCCGGACACCAGTGGGGATGGATGCAAGTTTGCGCCAGGGTCAAGGTGAGGGGATAGAAACCGTGACCCTCACGGGTGCCAATATGCCAGCGCACCGACATCCATTGAATGCGACGACAGAAGGCGGAACGACCAAGTCCTTTGATGGCAATATATTAGCGTCCGCAGTCGATGATGGTTCACCAACGGATTACTATGCAGAGCCTCAGAACCTGGTCTCGTTCGCATCGCAATCGGTGTCTTATATTGGTGGTTCTATGTCGCACAATAACGAACAGCCATCCCTCGTCGTTAATTTCTGCATCGCGATGCAGGGCCTTTTCCCATCGCGTAATTAAGGAGCCAGTTATGTCAGAACCATTTGTTGGCGAGATTCGTATGTTCGCCGGAAATTTCGCTCCGCGTGGCTGGGCTTTCTGTGATGGTCAGCTGCTGGCTGTCAGCCAGAATGATGCGCTGTTTTCATTGATCGGGACGATTTATGGCGGTGATGGCCGCACTACATTCGCTTTACCGGATATGCGCGGTCGCTTGCCTGTGCATCAGGGGCAAGGACCGGGGTTAAGCCCGCGCCGCCTGGGTGCGCGTTACGGCAGTGAGAAGGTGAACCTGACCATCAATCAGATTCCCAGTCACAGTCACGAATATCTGGGGTCGGCCAATATCGCTGATAGCAACAACCCGGCAAGTGATGTTGTAGCGTCTCATAATGATGGTGACCTTCCTTACGTTGAGGTGCCGTCAGTCGACAAAATCAAAAGCCTCAGTAGCGATGCAGTCAGTGCGACGGGTGGCTCACAAGCGCATGAGAATATGATGCCGTCACTGTGCATTAATTACATTATGGCCCTGGTCGGTATTTATCCCTCGCGGCACTGAAAAGGAGTTTTATTATGTCTGAACCATTTATCGGAGAAATCCGTATTTTTGGCTGCAACTTTGCCCCTCGTGGCTGGGCCTTCTGCCAGGGGCAGTTACTACCGATTGCTCAGAATACGGCATTGTTCTCAATTCTGGGTACAACCTATGGTGGTGACGGTCGTACGACACTTGCCTTGCCGGACCTGCAGGGCCGTGCGCCGATGCATCCGGGGCGAGGTCCTGGTCTGACAGCGCGTCGTCTGGGAGAAACAACCGGCGTTAATGAAGTCACGCTCACAGAGGCCGAACTTCCCAACCATAAGCACGTCGTCTACGGGGCTCAGACAGTGGGTACAGAGGCGTCACCATCGAATACCAGAATGATGGCGATAGACAGACCGTCGACTGGCGACAATATCGTGTACCTGAACACCGCATCGACGAAAAATACAGTGATGGCAACCGAGACCATCGGTTCGATGGGGGGGAGCCAGGCGCACGAAAACCGTCAGCCTTTGATGGGCATGAATTTTTGTATCGCGCTGGTGGGGCTCTACCCAAGTCGCAGTTAATCGCCAGAGTTAACGGTAAGGATTAACGGCGAGGCTTAATCGCGATAAGTGATGTGTGTACGAGTGAGGGGCAGGGAGGCCCCTCTTTCAGTTTGATTGGTTTGAGAAATAATGCGTATTTTATTGCTGTTGCTCGTTATATTTTCGTCCCCTGTAATGGGTTGTGAACTGCCATTCCCGAATCTCGGTAAAGTCTGGTGCTTAGTGCCTTCCGCCAATGACTCCCAGACAGGCGTGTACCGGGTCAGTGGCAAAGATTTGCAGGTAAGTTTGTCTGATCGCCTGATTGTTCGGGCAAATGGCTTTACTCGCGAATCCCTGCAGGCGCTTGATTCGCGTATTGAGGCTGTCAGTGAGCTTTACCTCATGGACGACGCCGTCTATTACTCCGTTAATGTCGGCATAAAAGACCGCCTTCCCGGAGTGATCCGTTCGTTGTCTAAGGTTCAGGGCATCAGTCTGGTGCAGCCAGATATCCTGCAACTGCGGGAGAAGCATGTAACAGACGTCCCGGCGCTGACTCCTCCCGCCTATCTCACCCAGCTCGGTATACCTGAGTTGTGGCCGGCGACTCCTCAAGGGCGAGGGGTGCGCGTTGCCGTTATTGATGATGGTTTTGATCTGGAGCATGAGGAGCTCACGCACACTCAGGTGATTTTCAGTTACGACACGACCAGCCGTTCACAGGATGTAAGCCCAGGGGGAGGGGATGACTCGCATGGAACCAGAGTCGCGGGCACGATATTCGCTGCTCATAATGGCGTCGGCATTGACGGAATCGCGCCGCAGGCGAACCTGATAGCTATCCGTCAGCCGGATACCTGGACGAGTCATACGATCCTCAGTTTCTACCTCTCTAAACTGTCTCAAGCTGACATTGTTAACGCTAGTTGGCGCTCCCAATGGTTATTGGAACCCGTCGCTGATATTGTTGAAGACTTGGCGCAAAATGGCCGCAGAGGAAAAGGCTCTGCTGTGGTATTTTCCGCCGGAAACAGTGGTATGGAGTTGACTGGGGGTGACTCGGAATCCCAGCTGCAAGCCGCTGTGGTGATCGGAGCAGATAACGGACAGGGACAAAGGACGAGGTTCAGCAACTATGGACAGTCAGTGGATGCATACGTTTATGGTAAGGCCGCGCCCGCAGTGGTGCCGGGCGGCTATGGACGTTTCAGTGGCACTTCCTTGTCTGCGGCTGTGGTCAGTGGCTATTTTGCTCTTCTTCTCTCACAAGACCCGTCGCTTACCCTTCATCAGTTGGTTGCGCGACTGCAACAACGCTTGTCTCTATATCAGTCCAGTCTGCAGGGGCCAGAATCATGACTGATACGCCCCAAACTCAGGAGCCGCAGGAAGATTCTGCACAGAATGACACTGTGAAGAATGACGCTTTGGAGAGCGCGACTGATTTCTCGTTTACGTATTCGGGAAATATCCCCGCGATCCTTAAGCATCTGAATATCTCTTTGGCGTTTACTTCCTATCAGGCCGGTCGTCTGATGCTGGTTCGTACGGACGGAGAAGACCTGGAAATCAACTTTAAAGAATTTCCCCGACCAATGGGCCTGACGGCAACCGATCAGGGGCTGATACTCGGTACCTTTACTCAGATTATTCAATTCCAGCGAGAAGACGGTCTGCTTGAGCAGATTAAGAAACCCCTGCCGGATATTGCTCAGGACATCACTGCGCCCCGAGCCCATAAAAACGACGAAGAGAAACAGGCCGACGCCGAAAAGCGGCTGGCGAATAAGACCTATGTTGAAAAACTGAAACCGGTCGACGCACGCGTCGATGCTTGTTTTATTACCCGTTCAACTCACTACACCGGCATGATTAACATCCATGACATCGAATGGGGAAACACTGGTTTATGGGCGGTTAATTCAAGTTTTTCATGCCTTTGTACTATCGATCCTTCCTACAGTTTTGTGCCTCAGTGGAAGCCCCCATTTATTGAAACACTGACGCCTGAAGACCGCTGCCACTTAAATGGCATGACGCTCCGCGATGGTGAGCCTGCGTATGTCACCACCTTTTCCCAATACGAAGACCGCAAACAGTGGCGTGACAGCGACAAGCATACGGGCACGCTGATTGACGTAAAGCGCAATGAAGTGGTGGTCAGTGGACTGGCAATGCCTCATTCACCGCGTTGGCACAATGGTCGGGTTTATTTCTGTCATTCGGGGCTGGGTCATCTCAATTGCTATCACCCTGACACGGGTGAAATGGAAGTGATTGCAGAATTGCCGGGCTTTACCCGGGGAATCGATATTTACGGCAGCATTATGTTTGTCGGCTTATCGCGTAAGCGTCAGAGTGATGTGACAAGCCCCGGCCTGGTGACCGAAGACTCCGAGAAAACCTGCTCAGGTATCTGGCTGTTTAACCTCGATACGCACGAAGTGATCGGCACCATTAAATTTCAGGGCAATGTTGATCAGATATACGACATCGCCATCTTATATAACACCAGCTTTCCGGAAGTGATCGAACCTGATCACCCGAGAATGCGGAACCACTTTTCTCACCCAGGCCTCCCAACCTGAAGGATTTATTATGGATAACAATCCCAATAAGAAACGACCAGGAACGTCGGCGCCATTGAAAGCTATCGCGCCTGTGATCGCCATGGCTGTGCCTTTCTCTGCGCCTTTTTCTGCATCAATGGCCAATGCATCTTCGCGCTTAGCCAGTGTCAGCCGCAATGGCCTGAATAAGCGCGCTGTTGTTTCTCAGGTTGAGCAATACCGTCGTCCAGAGGCGGCAGGAGCATTCTCCGCGTTTGGGGGCGTTGCAAATGCACGGGCTGTTTCTCGAACGGTTGATCAGGACGCGCTCGCTTTTCTGGCCAGCAATGATTTGTTATCGGTTGGCGATGAAAGGGTCGGATATGAAAGTGGCGACCTGGATGATCTGACCGGCAGAAAGAATTTTCTTAGCTGCACGAAAAGTGGTGCACCGTATTACTTCCCGGGCGGAACTTTTCCGATTACCACTTCGTTTTTCTGTACCAGTCTCTATAGCGCAAACTGGATTCCTGGCCAGGACGAGCAACCCCCGCATTTCAAAGACGGTATTGGCCAGGAAACTCTGGTCGATATGACGATTCTTCCCGGCAACTCAGATTCTCAGTTGTTTGAAATGGCCGACAAGAACCTCAGCTCGATTTCATTGACCGCCGCGTCCAGTAACCAGGCCGCGGTACGCGATGCCGATATTACGATTACTCGTGACGCGGTCGCGATCGATACTTACACCATAGCGATCAACAATGTAGTGGGCGGTGGTGGCGCGACCATTACCGTAACGGCTACCGATGGTAATGGTAATTCCCGGAGTGACACTTTCTTTATCGACACGGGTGTAGCGCCAGATCCTCTGGAAATGACCGGAGGTGACAGCGCAGTGTCTCTGATGATTCTTGAGGATGCCGGGCTGACCGCACTCAGCGCTGCGGATTTCGCTGCGGCAACCGGTGCGACGGGTACGCTGAGCTGGTCAGCGAGCGGGGCAACAAAAGGCACCGCCAGCGCAACGGGTTCAGTGTCAGCGCCAACGACCGGTGCCTCACCTACGTCGGTCACATACGCACCGAACGCCAATGCCACAGGCAGTGATACCTTTACCGTTACCGTCAATGATGGCTCGGCGACCGACAGTCGTGCTGTGAATGTCACTATTACTCCAGTGAACGATGCACCAACGCTGATTGTTCCGTCGACGCAGCGCGTCAGTGGCACAGGGGGCTCGCAGCGGTCCATTCCGGGGTATGCGACAGCGCAGCCGGGAGGTGGTTCTGATGAAGCTGGCCAGACATTTACCTATTCGGTGGTAGAAACCCTTGATGAAAATAATGTTGTTTCCGGCGTGTCCATTACGTCAACAGGAGAACTGCGCTTCACCCCGGCGGTGGATGCGGAAGGCTACGCTTACTACTCCGTCACGGTGACCGACAGCGGTGGTACCGCCAACGGTGGGGTAGATACCTCGGCACCTATTGTGGTGACGTTGAGCATCGACACTCTGGCTCCGGAACTCACTCTGAACACGCCGGTTGCCTCACCGACCACGGATCACCGTCCGGAAGTCACCTACTCCTCGAACGAAGCCGGTTACCTGTCAGGCGGCGGTTCGTGTGGTGTGGCAGATGCAGGACTGAAAACTCCCGGAACGTACACCGTTCGCCTGACGCAGACCGACAATACTACGCCGCTGGCTGATGGCACCTACAGTGACTGTACACTGATCGTGGAAGACACGAACGGCAATGCCACTACATTGCCGCTGGGTACCTTCGTTGTAACGTCTGACCTGACGCCGCCAACCGTCACTTCAGTCGACGTTCCCACCAACGGGACCTACGGTGTTGGCGATGTACTGAGTTTCACGGTGAACACTGACGAAGCCGTTAACGTCAGCGGCAGTCCGGCAATCAATATGATGATTGGCGGCACTCCGCGCAAAGTTACTTACAGCAGTGGTTCCGGCAGCCAGTCACTGGTGTTCAGTACGACGGTCGCTGTTGGCGATCTGGACACCGATGGTATCGAAGTACTGTCTCTGACCCTGGACGGTGGAACACTGACCGACGCCGCGGGCAATGCGATGGACCTGACACTGAATGGCCGTGGCCCGACCGCGGGCATTCTGGTTGACGGTGTGGCCCCCGTTGTCAGCAGTGTCACTGTACCTGCTGCCGGTACCTATGCCGTGGGGGATGTGCTTGCCTTTACGGTTACTGCATCCGAAGCACTGACCATTTCTGGAGGCACGCCTTCGCTTGAACTGGTCGTTGGCTCTACAGTCCGTCAGGCATCCATGGTAAGTGCTTCCGGCACAGATATGACCTTTACCTATACCGTGACTGCTGGTGACCTGGATAGTGACGGCATTTCCGTAAACAACCTAGTGGCTAACGGTGCGACCCTGCAGGACGCTGCTGGAAATGATCTGGCTCTGGGAGTGGGTGCGGTTGATAGTAGTGGCGTGCTTGTTGATGCTGTTGTGCCCGTAGTGACCTCTGTTGCGGTGCCGGCTGATGGCTTATACAGCGAAGGTGGCACGTTCGACTTTACCGTAAACCTGTCAGAGCCGGTTACGACCACTGGCGCTCGCCCTGTATTGAATCTGAATATTGGTGGGCAGTTACGCGAAGCCGCATTGTTGGATGGTAATGGAACTGCAGCACATGTATTCCGCTACGCCGTACAACCGGGCGATGAAGATTCTGACGGCATCGAAGTGCTGACCATGGATCTGAAAGGCTCAACGGCAGTCGATGCTGCCGGTAACGGTCTGAATACGGCGTTGAATAACGTCGCGACAACAACAGGTATCACGGTCGACGCGGTAGTGCCTGTAATCAGTGTGATCAACACCAGCGCCACAGCAACAATCCCAGCCGGCGGGACGCACGACTTTATTCTGCGCTTCTCCGAAGATGTCACTCTGAATACCACGGGTGGCAGCCCTCGAATTGCTCTCGATGTGGGTGGCGAAATCCGTTATGCAACGGCGCCCACTTCTTTCTCTGGTGTGTTCGCGACCTTTACCTATACCGCTCTGGCTGGCGATGTTGATACCGACGGCATCAGCATGACGGCGATTGAACCGAACGGTGGATATTTTGCAGACGCTGCGGGCAACCGTGTTGACCTGACAAGCTATGTGACCCCGGATACCAGCAATCTGAAAGTGGATGCGATTCCACCGTCAATTTCTGGTCTTGAGGTCACTGCTCCGAACCATGCGAAAGCAGGTGATGAAATTACTGTCACACTGGTAGCAGATAAAGTGATCACGCTGGGGAATGGTGGTATTCCAGCGATCAAATTACAGGTAGGTAGTCGTGAAGTGGATGCTCTGTATCGTACGGGGTCGGGCACTCAGCGATTTGATTTCACCTATACGGTGGTCGACGGGGACAACGACGGTGATGGCTTTGCTATTAACAGTCTGGCCATGAATGCTGCAGTGATTGAAGACAGTGCGGGTAATGCGCTGGATACCACATTGCCTTCTCTGCCTGATACATCGGCCTATAAGGTTGATACCACAGCGCCAGCGTTGCAGTCATTCCGTCGCCACAACCCGGTTGATGAAGTCACCTCCAGTGACTCACTGACCTGGCGCGTGGAATTTAATGAGGCCGTTAGCGGTGTCATGCCGACAAGTTTCTCCGTGTCCGGAACAACCGCGACTGTTGTCACGGCAAAAATTACTGACACGACATATGACGTCACGGTTACCGGGGGCGATTTATCTGCTCTGGATGGCACGGTTGGGCTTAACCTCGCCGCAACGTCGGGGATCACTGACCTGGCGGGCAATGCACTGCCAGCGACTGAGCCCGCGACGGATGAAACCTACACCGTCGATAACACGGCACCTGCGGTGAACATTCAGGCGCCATCAGCAACGTTAACGTCCAGTACCGCGATTACTTATGTGGTCCAGTACACAGACGCTGATAGCATCAGCCTGAGTGCTGACGACATCGCCGTGACATCGACGGGAGATGCCGCTGCGGGCACGATTACCGTGACGGGAAGCGGGCCAATGTCGAGAACCGTGACTCTGAGTGACTTCAGTGGCGACGGTACTCTGGCCATCGATATTGCTGCGGGTACGGCAGAGGACGGAGCAGGTAACGCCAGTGCCGCACCGGCCACGTCAGATGCCTTTACCGTTGATACTACGCGACCTACGGTCAGCATTACCGCACCGACCGCATCGCCTGATCCGTTCGATATTACAGTGACCTTCAGCGAGTCAGTGTCTGATTTTGTTGTGGGGGACATCACGATAGCGGGCGGCAGCCTGAGTGAGTTTGCCGGCTCTGGCACGACTTATACCGCGAAGGTTACCCCGAACGTCGTCGGCTCTCCGGTAAACCTGAGTATCGCTGCGGATGTCGCTGAAGATGCTGCGACCAACGGCAACGAAGCTTCCGCATCCGTGTCGGTAGATACCAATAACGTACCGACGATTGCGATTAGCGGTGATGAGATTGAAGGCCAGACTCTGGCCGCTCAGTTGTCTGACAGCGATGGCGTCAGTGGAGCCGTTACCTACGATTGGGTGTCTGACGGAAACAGCGTTGGCAATGCCGAAACCTACACGCTGCAAGCCAGTGATGTGGGGAACCAGTTGAGCGTTAACGCTGTATATACCGATGACGCAGGTTATGCCGAAAATGTCACCTCTGCACTGACCGGTGTGATTATCAGCATCGAGCAGAACGCCTGGAACAACATCGGCGACAGTGTGGGCTCACCATCGACGCCAGCGTCGTTTGATGACTACGGTAATGTCGGTCTGAGTGGCCCGAGTGATGATGAACTGAACCGCATTATGTCGATTCTGAATCGTGCCGTCAGTCAGCAGGCAGCGGTGACCGACATCGATGAACTCAGCGAACTTGAAGCACTGGTCGATACCATTATGGAAGGTCAGGACGACGACAAAGACGGTCTGCCGAATCTGGTTGAAGACGATGGTCTTAAAGACACCGACCGCGACGGCATTGATGATCGTGACGATGTCGACGCCGATAATGACGGGATCCGCGACAATCTCGAAGTCGATGCCCTTGGCGCCATGGACGACGATGATGCCGACGGCATTGTAAATCTCTTCGACTTTGATCAGGACGGCGATGGCTACCCAGATTCAAGAGACTTCAGCGATGCCAACCTGGATGGTGTGATTGATGAATTCGATACGCTGGAAGAGCTGGTGGATTACTTTGCGGCTGATGCGACAGGTACACCAGTAGCTCCGGGTGCGGTTTCCGGAGCGGCCTCGGTTCTCGCAGCCAGAAATGCCGAAGTGGATACCGACGGCGATGGCCTGATCAATTCTCTTGATATCGATTCCGACAACGACAGTGTGCCGGATGTTATTGAGGCTGGTCTTTCCGATAGCAATGATGATGCCCTGGTCGATGATGGCACTGCCCTTATTGAGGATGCCAATGACCTGCCTGACACAGACAGCGATAGCCGTGCAGACTTCCTGCAACTACTGAGTAACGGTACAGACCCTGATATCAGCCAGTCTGCCGTCTTCACTGCAACCATGGTTGCGGCGCTGGATCAGGACGGTGATGGTCAGCTCGATAGCACTACGGATGTTGATCTCGATGGATTAATGGATGTTGTTGATAACGCGATCGGCGCCTTTGGCTCTGCCAAAGACTTCGATGGCGATGGTATCCCGAATCACCTTGATCCGGATGATGACAACGACAACATCTCAGACATCGAAGAAAACGCTGAGCTGGCGCAATTCTTCACTGGCGAAGATGCCGACGGTGACGGCATTGATGACGGCTTCGATGCCGAAATCAATGGCGTGACCTATGGTACCGACACCAACAACAATGGCGTGCGCGATGATCGTGAACTACCTGACCTCGATGGCGATGGGCTGGTCGACTATCTGGATGACGATGCAGATAACGATGGCATTCACGACAGTGTTGATGACGATATCTCTCTGCCGGTAGATCCGGGACCGGGTAATGGTCAGGCGCCGGGTAACAACGATGCCGATGGTGATGGCGTGGACGATGATGTTGATGCATCGGTGAATTCTGATAACGACGTTGAAGTATCGACAGGCGTTGGTAGTGCTGGTCTGGCCACCCTGTTTGCCCTGGGGTTAGTGCTGGTGGCGGTGCGTCGCAAGCCAATACTGGCGGCAACGCTGCCTTTACTGTTAGCGGCTCAGGCGGTGAAAGCAGAGAATGATAACAACCACTGGAGTATCGGCACTGCGGTTGGTCTGAGTAAATACGATACGAATATCGTTGGCCCTGGCCTTGAGTTAACTGACCGCGAAGGCCTCGGGTTTCAGCTCAACGCCGGTTATCACCTGAACAGCGAGTTGAGCGCGGAAGTTGCTCTTACCGAGCTGGGTGATGCGGGTGTTGGTACTGGCTGGGTCAGTTATCAGAGTCAGGCAATATTCCTCGGTTACCGTCCAGAGGCGATTCAATATTCTGGCTTCCGGCCGCAGGTTAAGGTGGGAGTGAATCGTATGGAATATGAAGGTCACAAAGGCCTGAATATTGATAAAGAATCAGCCACGATGCCGGCATGGAGTCTTGGGGTTGATTACCCTCTGGGGCGCGAAGGATACGTGGAGTTAATGTTTACAGCATTCTCGGAAGAGGTGAACTTTTACAGTGTGGGCTTCCGTCAGCGCTTTTGATATCAACGCGGAGAAAGCGCTTGTCCAAGGGCAGAGAAATAGCGAGCGAAGGCTTGGTTAATTCTCTGCCGCAGGGAGCCAGAAGGGTATAACCCCAGCTCGGCCTCACGTGACTTTTTTGTGCCTTTGACCAGAAAGTTATTCTTGATAGGCGCGTCCTGAACGAAGGCTTCAAACGCTCTGGCAGTCATCTCCTCCGGGCGAGAATAGTAAAGAATACCTGATGCACGGTCAGCCTTGGCTGAGGCGCTGAAAAGATCGCTAGGGGCGTCGCCGGTAGGGTCGAGGATGACTGCCCGGAAGCAAGCAAAAAGGAGATCGTTGAGAGGGTGAGCTACTGGTGTGGCTTTTTGATTGAGCCACTCTGGTGAGGCAAAGCGGCTTGCAGGCAGGTCGGCAAAAGCCTGTTGTGCAATGTAATGGTCGAAGGCATGAAACCATTCATGGGCGATACTCCCCGGCCCGGCATTCTTGGCCAGAGCAAACGCACGTTCCTGAGGGCTGTAGTGCGCTGCTACACCTCGGCGGCCTCCGGTGCCGAAGTGCAGGGCGATAGACCCCCTCAATGAAATCACAGTCTCGGGAACCCCGAGGATGTGCATAAGATCACAGAGTGCATCGTAGAAATGCACTGCAGCTTGCTGTTGTTCACTGGCGGTTACCCAGCGCCCGGTTTTGACGGCGTAGAAGCCGAAGCGTTCACGTACCTCACGGAACGAGATGTATTCGTCCGCAGAACGATGCTGCGGCCCGTTACGTGTAATGGGGTAGATCATGGCTGTGTCAGAGTAGCGTTGACCGAAATGTAATGTAAGTTATACGGTAATTGTACGTTATTTTATTGGCCTTTCTGGACATGTCGTATTCGCGGGCTATAGTTCAGTGGCCAGGGATGTGACGCCTCAGAGGAAGTTGACCCCACCGATTGAAGGGTGGCCAGCAGGGATAGTGCTATAAGGGATGACTAATGTGAACCGTAGAACCGATCATCAGTTGAGACAATCCATCTCGAATCTTGAGAGGCTTTTGTTAAGCACTCAGGGGGCGGATACGATTTTGTCCCGGTGCTTACAGGAGCTGGGACACTTACTCAAGGCTGAGTTTGGTTACGTCTATGAAGTTCAGCCCATGGAAGGCGGAAACGTTCACTGGGACCTCGCCGGCTACGGCAGTCTCGCCCGCGATTTTGAGCTTGAACCGGCCATTGCAACAAGTCGTACCATTCCCCATGCCCTGTTATTTCAGTTTCGCAGTGGACGCTTTATCGCATCTGCAGACGGTCTGCCCGATGGCCACCCGGTATTAAATGGTGATCATCCCATTGAAAACGTTCTATGTATCCCACTGGCGGACGTACGTAACTTATACGGGGTGATTTACCTCTGCAATCTGCCCGAAAACCCAGAAAATCTGGTCGCTGAGCGACTAAGACCGTTCGTCACGGCTGCCTGCTGTTTGTTGAGAATGACTTGGTCGAAGGCATTGAAGCATGGCAGGCCGGAGCCCGTGGCTAAGGCGTCAGAAGTGTCGATGGAGAAGTTGTTCAACTCGCTGTTTGACGGCGTGATTCTTGTCGACGAAAGTGGCGGCATTATTCGCTGTAACCGCGCAGCGTCAGAGATGCTTCAGGTTCCCCGAAATAAGATTATCGGACAACAGATAGAGCAGTTTTTTGATTACTCCATTGTCAGTTTGGTTAACGGCACAGGTCTTTTAAAAGCTAATGCCGATAGCAAGGCAGCTCTGTCAGTTATTCGTGGCGTCACAGTGCGCTCGACTAACGGAGCGAAGAAACTGGCTGACCTGCGGGTGTTTCCATGCGGACTTTTCGGAAATGACTGCCGGGGTATAGTGATCGATGATATTTCAGAGCAAATGCGATCCGCGTCTGAATTTCGAGAGACTCAGCAGCGTTTACGCGCATTGACCACACTTGCGCCGGTCGGAATCCTGCAGCTGAATCGGGCCTGGGAGTGTACCTATGTTAACGATACCTGGTGTGATTTTGTCGGTATGACAGCGGATGAAATGATGGGCGTTGGCTGGGTGAATGCGGTACACCAGCTCGACTGTGACCGGTTTCTGGACAGCGTAAGAAAAGAAGCTGCCGGTCACGGGCGGTACACCGGGGATGTAAGGTTTCAGACGCCCTTGGGCGATGTTCGCTGGGCGTCGGTCAGTGCATGCATGTTGTATGACGAAACAGGTGGCATCGATGGTCTGTTGATGACGCAGAGTGATATTACCGACTACCTGAGAAAAGAGCAGCGACTGCGCGAAATTGCAGAGCATGATCAGTTAACGGGTCTTACAAACCGCACCAGTTTTCACGCTCGCCTGACTTCGGCGCTTAAAGAGTCGGAGCGCTATGGCCCTGTCGCCCTGATGTTTATCGACCTCGACAATTTTAAGCATATCAATGACACCCTTGGGCATGATGCGGGTGATGACCTTCTTATACAGGTTGCCCAGCGCCTGCGGGATCAAATTCGTAAAGTGGACTCCATTTCACGTGTGGGTGGCGACGAATTTACTGTGATTCTTACTCACCTGAGTAATCAGGCTGCGGTAAAAATGGTCGCAGAGAAATTGCTTAAAGCCTTGGCTGAGCCCTTTAGTCTGGGTGAGAAAAATGTATACGTGACCTGCAGTATTGGCATTGCGGTTGTTGAGGAAATGACTGACCGGAAGCAATTTCTGAAACAGGCCGACATCGCGTTGTACAAGGCCAAAGAGTCGGGTCGCAATCAGTATCGCTTCTATACGTCAGAACTTAATCGCGATGCTCATATGATGATGAGTTTAAGGCAAAGTGTTAAGGCGAGTGTCGAAGAAGACTTTAATATCGTTTTTCAGCCCTGGTTCAGCGCCCGTAGCGGTACGATAATTGGCATTGAAGCTTTGACCCGCTGGAATACTGATGCCGGTAATAACGTCAGCCCTTCGGTATTTATCAAACAGATTGAAGAATCCGGTTTGATTATTGATTTTTCACGTTGGCTGTTTGGCGAAGTGTTCAGGCAGAGTCAACAGTGGCGAGAGCAGCTTGAGAACGGCCTGAAAGTATCAATAAACCTGTCAGAAAGACAGTTCCTGAATGATGAATTGACCGATGAAATCATACGCCTCGTACGTAAATACAATCTGAATGCCTCCTGGTTTGTCCTTGAAGTGAAAGAGAAAGCCCTATTGGCTGATCCTGACAAAGCAGCTGTCGCATTAGATAGCCTGGCTCGTCAGGGCTTCAGTATTCATCTTGACGACTTTGGTACAGGGTATTCGGCACTGATGCACCTGCAGAAGATGCCGATATGTTGTATCAAAATTGATCAGTCGTGCGTCGCTGACCTGATGTCTCTCGAAAGTAAGCAACGAATTATGCGCGCTGTCCTGAGTCTGGCAGAGTCGCTTGAACTTGGGATTATTGCTGAAGGTGTTGAAGATAAAGACACCAGTGACTGGTTGCTGGATCAAGGCTGTGTACTACAGCAGGGCTTTTTGTTCTCACCACCTGTTGAGCCAGTCGAAATCTCAGGTATTCTAGATGAGCTGCCAGTGAAATAACCCTGATAACTGAACCTCCCGGATGGACCCAGATGAGCAATGCCCCCGACGCTGTATCCCCTACTCACTACATTGGCATCGGCGCATCGGCTGGGGGGCTTGAGGCACTTCAGGATTTGTTTGCCAATACACCCTCAGACACAGGGGTGGCCTTTATTGTTGTGCAACATCTGTCGCCTGACTACAAGAGCATGGTCCCGGAATTACTGAGTCGCTACTCCGATATGCCGATTCAGCAGATATCTGATTCTACCGAGATATACCCCGATCACATCTATCTGATGCCTCCGCGAAAAAACATGATGATCGCCGATGGCAAGCTTCTGTTGACGGATGCGATGCCAGAATCACCACCTCAAATGCCCATTAATTTCTTTTTTAAATCACTCGCTCAGAATTATGGCCATCGAGCGGTCGGTATCGTTTTGTCTGGTACGGGAAGCGATGGCACGCGTGGTATTAAGTCGCTGAAAGAGGAGGGCGGACTGGTTATTGTTCAGGAGCCAGATTCTGCTAAATTCGATGGCATGCCGCGCAGTGCATTGAATACAGGGCTGGCTGATCTGATCTTACCGGCTACTGACATAGGCGAAAATTTAGTTCGCTTCTTCCAACACCCCTATATCTCAGGTGCACAGCCTGTACGAAGTGAAAATGAGGAAGATAATCAGGCTTACGATGATATTTTCAAACTTCTGAAGCGACAGTCATCAATTAACTTCTCTCAGTATAAAGCTTCTACTGTTGCCAGGCGTATTGAGCGCCGCCTTGGGATTAATCAGCTTAATGGCCTGAATTCTTATCATCGTCTATTGCTCGAGTCACCCAAAGAACTGCAGATTCTCAGTAAAGAACTGCTGATTGGTGTCACCCGATTTTTCCGTGATGAAGAGGTGTTTGATTACATCTATGGGCGGGTGATCCCTGATTTGGTCGCCAGTGTTATGGAGCGCGACAAATCTCTACGTATCTGGGTTGCGGGTTGCTCTACCGGTGAAGAAGCTTACAGTCTGGCAATCCTGTTCAGAGAATATATTGAAAAAGAAGAGCTTGATTGCAAAGTCAGTATTTTCGCAACAGATGTAGATTCAAACGCCATTGCAGAAGCGAGTACGGGGTTGTACTCCGAGGACATTCAGTTTGATGTCTCTGAAGAGCGCCTCGAAAAATATTTTGAAGGTCGTCCCGGCGGCTTTCAGATTGTCCGTAGCATCAGGGAGTCGGTAATCTTCGCAACGCATAACATGCTTGAAGATCCTCCGTTCTCTAATATTGATTTAGTGACTTGCCGGAATGTATTGATCTATTTCCAGCAAGGTGCTCAGAAGCGCGTGCTGTCGTCGCTGTTCTTTGCACTTCGGTACAAGGGTTATCTATGGCTTGGCCCCTCTGAAAGTATGGGGGACCTGAAGTCGCACTTCGATCAGGTTAGTGACCGTAATAAGCTATTCCAGAAGATATCGAATCAGCGTGTACCTGTTGGTAGCACACCGCCAGGTATTACGTTCACCGGAAAGTTGGCCAGTCCGGTATCAATGCAACCTTTCAATAGTGTTACTCGCGCATCTAAAGCTGTTTCTGGCCCGCTCTCGCTGGTGCAGGACCGCCTGTTAAAAGAGTTTGTGCCTGCATGTATTGTATTAAACGATACCTTTGAAGCTGTTCATGTCTATGGTGATGTCAGCCGCTTTGTGCGCCCTATGGGAGCAGGAAAAGTCAGTAATAATATCAACGATATTATTCACGAGGACTTATCTGTCGCGGTTTCGACTGCTCTGTATCGCTGTGAAAAGTGCCGGGAAGACATCTTTTACACTGACGTTATTTTGCATGACGACGATGGCGAGGATCTTAATCTTAATCTGTCTGTGTTGATTGTACGTTCGGGTGACCGTGAATCACCCATGACTTCAACAAACTATGTGATTCAGTTTCAGATTAATGAAAATGCAGAACGGGTCATTGCTAAGCCAGGTGTTTCTTTCGATGCACAGGAAAGTTCGCGTCATCGCATCATGGATCTTGAGGCTGAACTGGTGAAAAAGCAGGAGCACCTGCAGGTGACCATCGAAGAGCTGGAAACCACGAATGAGGAGCTGCAGTCTGCGAACGAAGAATTGATGTCCGCTAATGAAGAGCTGCAGAGCACTAATGAGGAACTGCAGTCAGTCAATGAAGAATTGTATACCGTTAACAGTGAATATCAGGAGAAAATCACTCAGCTTACCGAGTTGAATGATGATCTTGATAGTGTCATCAATGCGACGAATATCGGTATTGTTTTCCTTGATGAGTCATTATCTATCCGTAAGTTTACATCGGTTGCGAAACAGTATATCCACCTGATGGAGAATGATGTCGGTCGTCCTTTTCACCATATTTCGCATGATTTGAAGTATCATGACTTGATAAGCGATGTTGTCTCTGTAAGTACTAACGGTGAAACTATCGAACGGGCGGTTTATACCCGTACTGAGAGTGCTGTTCTCGTTCGTATTCTTCCTTATCGCAATTCGGGTGGCCGCATCAGTCGCGGTATTGTTATTACATTGACGAATATATCGCGTCAGCGTTTTGTTGAGGCTGCACTCGAGCGAGCCCAGAGCCAGCTTCGTGATGTGGTGCTGGAAGGCAGTGCACAGTTACTGATTGATCATGACCGATCAGAGCTGTCAGTACTATTGCTGGAAGACGACGAAGTCGATCAGTTGCGTATTCAGCGGATGCTCACCGATATAGGTGATCGTACCTATAACATTCAGACGTTTGGTCAGATAGATGAGGCCGTAAAAGCTGCGAGCAGTTCAGAGTTCGATGTTTGCCTGCTGGATTATCGATTACCTGGAGGGACAGCGAAGGACTTCCTTGATCAGGCCAGTGAATATGTGCTGAACACACCGTGTGTATTGATGTCGGGTTATTCTGAAGACGATGTTGATCCATCTTTCGTGGAATCTGGAGTATTCGATTTTCTTAATAAGGACGAATTGACTACGCAGCTGATTGTGAGAAGCATAGACTACGCTATCGAGCGCAGAAGAGTTCAGGCTTCGATTGAAGAGTTAAGCGTTTCCAGTGATACCTGATTTTATGCTCAGGTATTTTCCAGAGGCCAGGTAAACGAAAATACATTGCTGTATCTTACATTCGTAATTTCTTGATCTACAGGGGCGGGGTAGTATGACAGCGAGCCACCCATGCTATTGACGAGCCTCTCGGCTATGGCCAGTCCCATGCCGCTGCCCTCGACCTGATCCCGGGGGCGTAAGGTTTGAAACATCTCAAAAATGCGCTGGCGATACTCCTCGGGTATCTGCGGGTTCTGATCCATTACCTCAATAACGACACGACCTTTATCTACGGCTGTCGTGACAAGCAGATGTTCTGAGCTGTCGCCTTTATGCTTTATTGCGTTACTCAGCAGGTTCTGTAGCACCTGAGACAGCTTGGTGGGCGACGGTACCCTTTGAGGGGGGATGCTTGTTATGTTCAGTGTAAGAGTACGATCAGGGCAAAGAGATTCGAATATTTCGCGAATGAGTGAATCAAAATTCACTTCTTCAGTTGGGTTGTTAGTCTCAGATCCAGACCTGGAGTAGGTGAGTATATCTTCGAGTAGGTGCTCAAGGCGGGCGACCCGTTTATTCATCATGCTTATATGACTTTTGACGGATTCAGGTGGATCCGGAAGGTCTTCCTCTATCCAGGACGCTAGCTGGCGAATGCCACGCAGAGGTGCTTTAAGGTCGTGAGAAGCGACATAAGCGAATCGTTCGAGATCACGATTGGAACGCTCAAGCTCCTGTTCCCTCAGTTTTTCTTCTGTGATGTCCCAGTTTGCACCTCGCATTCGTAGTGGCTCGCCAGCTTCGTTATAAAAAATCTCAGCAGCAGACTTGATGTAGCGAATGCTGCCATCACGGAGTGGCACACGAATTTCTGTTCTGAAGAAGCGCTCACCCTTGATCGCGGCTTGCATACGCTGTTCGATGTCTTCGATATCATCGGGGTGAACCGCGCCGCGCCAATGTTCGTACTGCAAGGCCTGTCCGTCAGTATCGAGCTGATAGAGCTCAAGCATGGTATCGTCCCAGATAATCTGATCGGTTGTCAGATCCCAGAGCCAGATACCGATGCCGGCAGTTTCCAGTACAACCTTGTTGGTTTCGCTGACGTCTTCAAGGCTGGCCTCGAGTTCTTTACCGATAGCAACCAGTTGCTCCCGGGCACGCATCAGCTCAGTCAGATCTGTGTGGGCGCCAAGCATGCGCGTTGGTTGGTTATTCTCATCCCGGATGATCAGCCCGCGACAGCGTATCCAGACAGTGTGGCCATCCTTGTGCCGGTATCTGACGACCTGGTCGTAGGGGTGGTTTGGGTCAGCTTTATGCTTTTCAAAATTGTCCAGTACGCCGGGTAGATCTTCGGGGAAGATATTTTCCTGCCACCAGGCTGAGGTATGTGGAATTTCGTCGTTTTTATAACCGAAGACTCTTTTGAACTGGGGGCTCAGCCACTCTTGCTCGGGGTCTGTGAGGTCCCAATACCAGAGACCGTCCGTGGCGCCCAGCTCGAACCAGTCGAACAGATCGGCATCTTCTCTCAGTTTATTGGAGAGCTCAGTGTAGAGGTAATGAGTTTCCTTTGACATGATGACTCCCTGTGACTTCTTCCGGTGAACTCTTTTATCAGGTGACTCTTATCTCATGTGAGTCGAACACTGACTTCTTGTAGTTTTACGCAGTGGTAAGCTATTGTGGTGCAGTACTTTGAAGGTGACAACCGGATGTCTGAGATAGATGAAATATTTCTGGTCGATGATGACGACGTTGATGTGATGGCGATACGCCGTGCGCTGCAACGCGTCAGTAATCCGCCGAAGCTCATCGTTGCGAACGATGGTGAAGAAGCACTCAACCTTCTTATCGAAGGCCGGTTGAGTAAGTCATCTGTCATTGTGCTGGACATAAATATGCCACGCATATCCGGTTTTGAGCTTTTGAAGAAGCTTCGTTGTAATGTTGAGCTGCAAGCCTATCGCGACCTCCCCGTCTGGGTTATGACGACATCTGAGGCTGATCGCGATCTGGAACGCGCCGATGAGTATGATGTAGCAGGGTATATCCGCAAGACGTTTCAGAGTGCGGATGTGAATAGGATTCTGCGTCGGATATTGGGTGATGGATCAGCGGACGCAGGTTGAGAGGTAACAAGTGTGACAGGCTCCGATCGCCATTTTTCCGCAGAAGATATATCACGAATCATTGAGATGGCCTGGGAGGACCGAACGCCCTTTGAGGCGATCGAAACTCTTTTCGGGCTGCCAGAAAAAGAGGTCATCGTTCTTATGCGCAGAGAGATGAAGCCTTCATCTTTCCGCATGTGGCGCAAACGAGTCAGTGGCCGGGCCACTAAGCATCTTGCTTTGCGGCCTGCAGGTATCGACCGTGCCTACTGCCCGACTCAATACAAGCATCGCTGATCTATACAAGCGCCGCAGAGTAGCACTTTGAACAGTCTTTCGATCTTTGGTGTCAGTTTCCCTCTGGTTCCTTTTCTAGGCCTCAGCGCGCTATTGCTGATGGCCGTTGCGAATCGTGTTTTACCCGACGGAATCCCCGGCCTGGTTGATCGCATTATCTCGAGAGTGTTTGTCGCATTGGTGATCTCGCGCATGGTATTCGTCGTCCAATACCGCGATCAGTACTTTGCCGCGGAAACACCCGCATTCGCTATTGTAGATATCCGTGACCGAGGATTCGAGCCCATCGCATTCCTGGTGGTTATCGCACTGGGTATCGGGCACATGCTGCTAAGGGAAGTAGCATGGCGTAGGCCACTAATCGTCATGGTAACGATTGCTCTGCTATGGATTGGCGCAGGATTCAGCTTGTTTAAATTCACTCATAGCACGCCAGATCTGTGGCCGGAATACAGCTTTAACGACCTGACGGGTAAGTCTTTTCCGCTCAGGTCTGATGTTGCGAATGTCACGGTTGTGAATCTGTGGGCGACCTGGTGTCCGACGTGCAGGGCTGAAATGGAAGTGTTTGAACAAGCCCAGCAAGCCTACCCACATGTACGTTTTGTTATGCTCAACCAGGGGGAGAGCAAGGCTGAGGTCGCAGCCTTTATCGAAGCGGAGGGGTATCAGTTTGATAACCTATGGCTCGATATGGAAGGACGTATGGGGCACTGGTTTGGCCAGAGCGCTTTGCCTGTGACTCTCGTATTTAACAAGGAGGGTAAGCTGCTGAATGGCCGTATGGGAGCGATGTCGGCTGCTACTCTTGAACAGCTCCTTACCCAGGGTTCTGGCCTTTCACTTCCCACCCATTTCTGACTTCTTGCCGAGTTATTAAGCCCTGGTACTCAAAGGCTTCTCTTTTTGGTGCATCTGGCCTGCATTTTGCTCTGTTAGTGCACAATAAAGTGAATACAATCGTGGATACCTGATTCAGACCATGTTGCAGGCTGTAAAAAACGTTCGACCCGGCTGGCAAGCCAAGATGAATATGCGCCTTGAAAAGCGAGGCGAGCGAACCGTGATGGCTGGTCTGACGCACCATGGCCCCCTCCGCGTGCAGCGCCCCTTCTACCCTGAGGGCGAAACCAGTCACATTTATCTTCTGCATCCACCGGGCGGCGTTGTGGGCGGAGATGGCTTATCGATTGATATTGAATGCTGTCAGAACGCTCATGGTTTGTTTACTACGCCGGGAGCTACCAAGTTCTATCTGAGTGCAGGCGCGACCGCGGATGTAACACAGGTGCTTCATATTGGTGCAGGCTGTGCACTGGAATGGTTCCCTCAGGAGAGCATTTTCTTTACCGGCGCCAAAGTGAAAGCAAAAACTCAGATCGATCTTGAGGATGATGCTCATTTCATGGGCTGGGAAATCAGCTGCTTCGGGCGGCCGGTTAATGAAGAACGCTTTCTGCATGGCAAGGTGCACTCGAAGTTTTTTGTCCGACGCAACGGACGGCCCTTGTTGAGCGATCACCTGTTGGTCTCTGATCCTAAGCATCTCAGTGCGGCTGCAGGATTGCGGGACTATCCGATGCAGGGGCTGTTTGTGGCGACTGGCGGTACTGAAGCACTACTGGAGGCCTGCCGCGATGTTCTCGCTGAGGCGCAGACGAAGCTGGAAAGCCCACTTCCTGCTGGGCTGACCCTGCTGGATGATCTGATTGTTCTGAGAGTGCTGGGCATCAGCACTGAAAAAATGCAGTCGTTAATGATTCCGGTGTGGCAACTGCTGCGCCAGAAAGTATTAAATAAAGGGGCGGAAATTCCGCGAATCTGGAATACCTGACAGGCAGACTTATGGAACTGACACCAAGAGAGAAAGACAAGTTACTTATTTTTACCGCTGCTCTGTTAGCCGAGCGTCGTATGGCTCGGGGAGTAAAACTGAATTATCCGGAAGCCGTCGCCTTTATTACCGCGGCGATTATGGAAGGCGCTCGTGATGGTCGGACTGTCTCTGAATTAATGGGGCATGGCCGGACTCTCCTTACCCGCGATGACGTGATGGAAGGTGTACCCGAAATGATTCACGAAGTGCAGGTCGAAGCGACTTTCCCCGATGGTACTAAGTTAGTCACTGTTCATAACCCTATTGTCTGATCACGGCAGTTTAACGGATTGAGGAGCACGCAATGATACCTGGTGAAGTTAAGGCTGCGGAAGGCAGTATCACACTCAATGAAGGTCGTCAGACGTTAGAAATAGAAGTGGCGAATACGGGCGATCGTCCTATTCAGGTTGGATCTCACTATCACTTTTACGAAGTGAATAATTCACTGACATTTGATCGTGAAAAGACCCGCGGCTACCGACTCAATATTCCTGCGGGAACCGCAGTCCGCATTGAACCGGGGCAAACGCGAACGGTGGAATTAGTTGAGTATACCGGTGCACGGAAAGTGTATGGATTCCAGGGCAAAGTGATGGGAGACCTGTAATGACGGACAGCAATAAAACGATTTCGCGTCAGGCCTATGCCGATATGTTCGGGCCCACAAAGGGCGATAAAGTGCGCCTTGCGGATACTGAACTCTGGATTGAAGTTGAGAACGACTATACGACGTACGGCGATGAAGTAAAATTCGGCGGTGGTAAAGTAATTCGTGACGGCATGGGGCAATCACAAAGCACCTCAGAAAAAGTCATGGATTGTGTCATGACGAATGCTCTGGTCATCGATTACACCGGAATTTATAAGGCAGACATCGGTATTAAAGGTGGGCGTATTGCCGCCATTGGTAAAGCCGGTAATCCAGATGTTCAGCCGGACGTCACCATTGAAGTTGGTCCGGGTACCGACGTGATTGCCGCAGAAGGTAAGATCGTCACGGCGGGTGGTATCGACTCTCATATTCACTTTATTTGCCCACAGCAGATCGAAGAAGCACTGGCATCCGGTGTCACGACCATGCTGGGAGGTGGCACAGGCCCGACAACAGGCACCAACGCAACAACGGTAACGCCGGGCCCCTGGAATATGGCGCGCATGCTTGAAGCTGCTGACGAATTTCCGATGAACCTTGGTTTTCTGGGTAAGGGCAATGCCAGTCAACCTGAAGGTCTGCGTGAGCAGATTGCAGCGGGAGCGATTGGTCTTAAATTGCACGAAGATTGGGGAACAACGCCAGCGTCGATTGACTGCGCACTCACGGTGGCAGAAGAAACCGACACCCAGATCGCGATTCACACCGATACTCTGAACGAGTCGGGTTTTGTTGAAGACACCATTGCTGCATTTAAAGGTCGTACCATTCACACGTACCACACTGAGGGTGCGGGTGGTGGTCACGCGCCGGACATTATTAAAGCCGCCGGGCTGTCTAATGTGTTGCCGTCGTCAACCAACCCAACGCGCCCGTATACTGTAAATACAGCAGACGAACACCTCGATATGCTGATGGTGTGTCACCACCTTGATCCAAGCATTCCAGAAGACGTTGCCTTTGCTGAGTCACGTATTCGTGTTGAAACCATTGCTGCGGAAGATATTCTTCACGACCTGGGCGCATTCTCGATGATTTCGTCAGACTCTCAGGCGATGGGGCGTGTTGGCGAAGTGGTGACCCGTACCTGGCAGACTGCGCACAAAATGAAAGTACAGCGTGGCAATCTCCCTGAAGACCCGGAAACTCATGATAACTTCCGGGTAAAACGTTATATCGCGAAATACACCATTAACCCTGCCATTGCCCACGGTATGTCGCACGAAATCGGTTCCGTCGAAGTCGGAAAACTTGCTGACCTGGTGGTCTGGAGCCCGGCATTCTTTGGTGTTAAACCCGACCTGATTCTGAAAGGCGGCTTTATTGCGATGGCCAAAATGGGTGACCCGAATGCGTCTATTCCGACGCCACAGCCTGTCCACTACCGTCCGATGTTTGGTAGTTATGGTAAAACCCGTAACGCAACCAGCATGACCTTTATTTCTCAGGCGGCGCTGGATGCCGGTGTGCCAGAGAAATTAGGCCTTAAAAACCTGATTGGTGTGGTGAAAGGCTGCCGTACTGCAACCAAAGCGAGCATGGTGCTTAACGATTGGCAGCCGGATATTTCGGTCGACCCTCAGACGTACGAAGTGCGTGCGAACGGTGAGTTGCTGACCTGTGAACCTGCGGAAGTATTGCCTATGGCGCAGAGATACTTTTTATTCTAATTAAAGGCAAAGCCGCTTTTTTAAATTGAAGAAAAACATGATTGAACTGATTAAAAAATTAACCGCTCACGAAGTGTCGCACGCAGATTTATCTGCAGCGAAAACACTGAGCCTCCCGATTGATCTGCGCATTAAGAGTCGTCAGCGAGTAACGCTGGAAGACGGCGCTGAAGCCGGCTTATTTTTAGAACGCGGTACTCTGCTGCGTGGTGGTGACATCATTACTGATGGGCAGGGAATATTGGTACGAGTAGTGGCTGCTGATGAAACGGTATCTACTGTTCGCTGTGCAGATCCTCTGTTACTGGCAAAAATCGCCTATCACCTGGGTAATCGTCACGTTCCGTTGCAGATCGAGTCTGGCTGGTTGCGCTTCCAGCATGATCATGTCCTTGAAGATATGGTGCGTCAGCTGCCGGGTGCCTCCGAAGCTGCAGAGGTGATCTGTGAGCAGGCTCCTTTTGAGCCTGAGTCGGGCGCCTATCAGCAGGGCGGTGGGCATCACCACCATGGGCACGACCATGATGACCATTCACATACACATAGCCACTCGCACTGAATGCGAGTGGTTGAAATATCGATTGGAGATTTGAAATGAAAAAATTACTGGCTGGCCTCGCGGCTTCTGCAATGTCTACTGTTGCATTCGCGCACGAAGGTGATCACTCCGGCGAATCTTTGGGTGGTCTGGTGCATCACTCTCTATTTGATGCCGACCACTTGTTGATGTTGCTTGGCGCTGTACTGGTCATCGGTAGTGGTGTGGCGATGTTTGTGCGTAGCCAGAAAGCGCGTGCGAATTCTGAGAACGCAGACAAGTAATACGCTATGTCCGCAGCCTACTTTCGCTTGCAGCAACTGATCAGCCCGTCATTGCCTATTGGCGCATTCACTTATTCACAGGGGATGGAATGGGCCGTAGAAAGTGGCTGGATTAAAGATGCAGAAAGCCTGTATGCATGGCTGGATTCTGTACTCAGCGGCACCATGGTGACGATGGAGCTACCCCTGCTTCTACGTATCGCAGACTGCATTGAAAATAAAGATGCGCAGGGTTGCCATGACTGGTCGGCCTATCTTCTTTCCTGCCGGGAAACCAGTGAATTGCGCGCAGAAGAACAGCAGCGGGGTCAGGCGTTTTCTGCTCTGCTGGATAAGCTGCCTGAAGCCGCTGCCTGGCCAGAGTTAAGTGACCCGGTCTGGCGCGGTGCTATGGATATCAGCCAGCTCACAGGCTTCGCACTCGCTTGCTACAAGTGGAATATATCCCGCGAAGATATGCTGAGAGGGTACCTATGGAGTTGGCTTGAGAATATGGTTATTGGTGCCGTTAAGCTTATTCCCCTAGGGCAGAGTGATGGGCAGCGGGTACTGTTCCGCTTTACGGATTATCTGAGTACGGCCTGTGAGGAGGCGTTCGATGTTGAAGATGATGACATCGGGGCTTCTTCACCAGCGCAAGCGATTGCCAGCAGTCTGCATGAAACACAATATTGTCGTTTGTTCCGCTCATAAAAATAGCGGGAAAAACCAGAATTAAAGAATTGATAAAACAGGAAATAAAAATGGCTGATTACAAATCTCCACTCCGTGTTGGTATTGGCGGCCCGGTGGGCTCAGGAAAAACTGCACTGTTAGAGCAGCTGTGTAAAGCCATGCGCGACGACTATCATATTGCTGTGGTAACCAACGATATTTACACCAAAGAAGACCAGCGTATCCTGACTCAGGCGGAAGCTTTGGAGCCAGAGCGTATCGTGGGGGTTGAAACAGGTGGCTGCCCGCATACGGCGATTCGTGAAGACGCATCGATGAACCTTGCGGCGGTAGAAACGCTGGCAAAGAAATTCGGTAATCTGGATGTGGTGTTCGTTGAAAGTGGCGGTGACAACCTTTCGGCAACCTTCAGCCCTGAACTGGCGGATCTCACTATCTACGTGATCGACGTAGCTTCGGGCGAGAAGATTCCACGCAAGGGCGGCCCGGGTATTACCAAGTCAGACCTGCTGGTGATTAATAAAATCGACCTGGCTGAGCTGGTGGGTGCGAACCTGAGCATTATGGACTCCGATACCAAGCGTATGCGTGGCGAGAAGCCTTATGTGTTCTCGAATCTGCGCACAGACATCGAAGGCCTGAACGACATCATCAGCTTTATCACCCGTGAAGGAATGCTGAAGAGTCATGCGGAGAAAATGGCGGGCTGATTGTCTTCAGTCTCCAAATACACGAACAAACAGATGGTTCTCTGAGCCATCTGCGGGTTCGTAAAGTGCAGCGGGGCGACCTTTGCCCCCGTCTGGTATACCTTCTCCGACTTCTTTTAATACGTCGGCGTTCAACAGTCTTCGCCGGAACGATTTCTTTTCTAATTCCGTATCCATAAGTAGCTCGAACGCTTTCTGTAACTGCGACAATGAGAACGGGCGTTTCAGAACGTGTATCGGTAATACGGTGTAAGCCGTCTTATTTTTCAGGCGCTCCCTAGCGAGTTGAAGTAGTTCAGAGTGATCGAAGGCGAGTTGTAACTGTTCGATTTCTTCTATTGGAAACCAGCGCGCTTCATTCACTGCCTCAATAAACTCAGCGGTCGGTGCGTATGGGATTAACGCCATGTAGAGTGTGGTAATACTCCAGTGTCTGGGATCGCGGTGGGCATTGCCGATCGTCGACACCTGTTCCAGTAATGGGGCATCGACGCCGGTTTTGGATACCAGCTTCCGGCGGGCTGTTGCGTTAATGTTGCTATCTTTCTTCAAGTCAACGAAACCACCCGGCAGTGCCCAGTAGTCTTTATAAGGGTATTCGTTGCGCTCCACCATAAGCACTTTTAGTTGGCCCTCATGGAGGGTGAAAATAGCTATATCTACTGAGTAAATTGGGGTATCGAACTCTTTCGGGTTATAGCTATCGAGGGACGACTGCTCAGGTGATTCGGGCATGAGAGTTACTTGACAATAGTGGCGATTAGCCAATAATACAGCGCTATCCACGATAAGATCAATTTAGATGGTGGACTCACATGCCGGATAGACCGGCAGTAAGATTATTAACGGCAAGGAGCTTGCTGTATGCCGATAGACAAGAAATTCGATTTTGCGGTCTTTATTGGCCGTTTTCAGCCCTTTCATCAGGGGCATTTACAGGTCATCCAGTCCGGATTAAAGCAGGCTGACAAACTGATCGTGCTGATTGGTTCGTCCTGGCAGGCTCGGAATCCGCGTAACCCCTGGTTGCACAGTGAGCGTGAACATATGATTCGTACCTGCTTGTCAGAAGATGAAAACCAGCGTCTGATCTGCGTTCCCTTGATGGATGTGCCGTACAACGATGAAGTCTGGGTGCGTAACGTGCAGACCACAGTTTCAGGGTTGGTAACCGCTCACTATTCGACGCCTCATAAACCTGCAAAGATCGCGCTGATCGGCCATAAGAAAGATCAGACGGGCTTTTATCTCAGTTTATTTCCGCAGTGGCAGAGCATTGGTGTGGATAACTATCGAAGCATCAGCGCAACGCCTATCCGTGAAGCATTCTTCTCTCAGGGGAAAGAGCAGGAGTTGGGCGCAATGATCAATGACGGACTGCTGCCAGCCCCTGTGGTTAGCTGGCTGGATGAGTTCAGCCGGTCCTCCCCAGGCTACGCACAGATCTGTGAGGAAATCGCCTTCGTTCACAAGTATAAAACGGCCTGGGAGGCAGCTCCTTATGCTCCGACCTTTGTAACCGTGGACGCAGTATTGGTGCAGTCTGGGCATATTCTTCTGGTTGAGCGGCGCGCGAATCCGGGCAAAGGTTTGTGGGCTCTGCCAGGCGGGTTTGTTGATCCGCATGAGCGTTTGTTGGATGCCTGCCTGCGGGAGTTACGTGAAGAGACGCGCCTTAAAGTCCCTGCGCCAGTGTTAAAAGGCTCTATCCGTAAGCAGGCGGTGTTTGATGATCCTTATCGTTCTGCCCGTGGGCGTACTATCACTCACGCTTTCTATATTGAGTTGGAACCCAATGCATCGCTACCGAAAGTGAAGGGCAGTGATGATGCTCGCCAGGCGTGCTGGGTGCCGCTGGGAGACCTGAAACCTCAGGATATGTTCGAAGATCACTATTTTGTGATTCAGGACATGCTGGGTACCGGCTGAGCACTGCTTCGGCACTGCCAGAGCGGGGTTGTGAAAAGATCCGGAAGCTTCTCCGGATTTTTTTGTTGACAATATAGTGGCTGTACGCCACTATGTGTTCATCGGCAGCGGGAACCGCTACCTGACAACGAACAACAACACTGGATAGACCGGCGTTGTTTCATAAAACGACTGGAGGAGCTCCGTCATGAAAAACCTGATTCTGAATACCGATTCTTACAAAGCCTCTCACTTTGCTCAGTACCCACAGGGTGCCGAGTTTGTATCCAGCTACATCGAGTCCCGTGGTGGCGTATACAGCGAGACTCTCTTCTTCGGCCTGCAGGCGTTTATTAAAGAATATCTGACCACGCCAATAACCGCGGCTGATATTGATGAAGCTGATGCAGTTTTCACCGCACACGGTGTTCCGTTTAACCGCGCTGGTTGGGAATACATTCTCGAGACTTATAACGGTTACTTACCGCTCGAAATTCAGGCGGTGAAAGAAGGCACTATGTTGCCGACCGGTAACGTCATGGTTCAGGTCATTAACACCGACCCTAAATGTGCCTGGTTGACCAGCTACATTGAAACTGCACTGCTCCGCGCTGTCTGGTACCCAACAACGGTTGCTACGGTATCGAAAGAATGCCGAAACATTATTGCCCGTTACATGGAAGACACTGCCGGCAGCACTGACGGTATTGAATTCAAACTGCACGACTTTGGCGCCCGCGGTGCGAGTTCTGAAGAGACAGCCGCTTTGGGTGGCGCTGCACACTTAGTTAACTTTTCGGGTACCGATACACTTTCCGGCATTATCGCAGCACGTCGTGCGTACGGAGTGGACATGGCGGGTTTTTCGATACCAGCGGCGGAACACAGCACTATCACGAGCTGGGGCAAAGACGGCGAATCCGACGCTTACGCCAACATGATCGCGCAGTTCGGCGGCGAAGGGCGCTTAGTTGCCGTCGTTAGTGATTCCTATGATATCTGGAATGCCATCGACAATATCTGGGGCGGCGAGTTGAAAGAACAGGTTGAAACCATGGGCGGTACCCTGGTAGTACGCCCTGACTCTGGCGAGCCGGTGGAGATCGTTCCTGAAGCCATTGAGCGTTTAATGGCGAAGTTCGGCTATCGCGTAAATGCAATGGGTTATCGGGTATTGCCAGACTGCGTTCGCTTGATTCAGGGCGATGGTGTTAATGCAGCATCTATCGCGGCGATTCTCGATGCGCTCAAAGTACGGAAAATCAGCGCCGAAAACATCGCTTTTGGTATGGGAGGCGAGTTGCTTCAGAAAGTAAATCGTGACACCCAGAAGTTTGCCATGAAGGCATCAGCGATCAGTATCAATGGTCAATGGCGAGATGTATATAAAGATCCGATTACTGATCCGGGCAAGCGCTCGAAACGTGGTCGCCTTGCATTGGTTCGTGACGATGAAGGTTATCAAACGGTTCGTGAATCTGAACTTGGCAATCGACAGAACGAATTGATCACAGTGTATCGCAATGGCGACATGCTCAATCAGATCACGTTTGATGAAATCCGTGCGCGTGCAGCGCAACAATAAACAGTAAAGGAGTACTGACTATGTTGAATATCCGATATTACAAAGCAGAACCAACGACGTATGTTTTTCGCTATCGAAAAGGCGCAATAAAACAAGAAGGTCGGGGGTTATCCTTCGTATATTTTGAACCCGGTACAACACTGGTTGCCGTACCAATGGCAACGCAGGAAACCCCGTTCATTATGAAAGAAACCACCGCAGACTATCAGGAAGTTTCGGTACAGGGGCAATTGGTTTTCCGTATCAGTGATCCGGAAAAGATATCTGGGATGATGAACTATTCGTTGAATAAAAGCGCGAATGGCTATGTCAGCGAAGACCCGGAGAAACTCAGTAATCGTGTGCTGAATATTGCTCAGGTTATTGCACGGTCTGAAATACAGACTCTGAAATTGCAGGATGCACTTGGGGCCTCACGCCAGTTGGTTGATCTGATTCGTACCGAGATGGCAGCCTCCAATACCCTTGAAACACTCGGTATTGAGCTGGTGGACTTGTCGATTCAGGCGATTCGCCCAGCGCCAGAGACGGCCAGAGCTCTGGAAACTGCGGCGAGGGAAGAGCTGCTGCGAGAAGCGGATGAAGCGATCTATGCGCGACGCAAATCCGCAATCGAGCAGGAACGGACGATCAAAGAAAGCGAGTTACGTACCGAGTTAGCGGTGGAAGAAAAGCGTCGCGAGATCAGTGAAAGTAAGATTGAAGCAGAGCGCGCATTGCAGGAAAAAAGACGCCAGATTCAGCAAGAACAGATGAATGCGGATGTGGCCCTTGAAGTGAAACGAAAAGAACTGGTCGATATGGCGACTGAAAACGAGAAGAAACAGGGAGAGGCTAAAGCCTACGGTATCGAGCAGATGATGCTGGCATTGTCGAAGCTCGACCCTGCGCTTGTTGAAGCGATCTCGAATTCCGGCATGGAGCCAGACCGTATTATCGCTCAGGCATTCAAAGGACTCGCGGGTAACGCCAGCAAAATTGGTCAGCTGAATATCACGCCAGATTTACTGGAAGGTCTGATGCAACGGAGCCGGTCGTAAGGCCGGCCATTGACCGCTGGTAAAGGAGGAAGCCATGAACCGTATCAGTGAGCGTAAGATCATTCTTATCTATCGCGATACGCGATTAGATGAGTTGATCAGACGTTATAACACGCGGGAACAGGTGCGCTTTTATCTCGAAAGTCGTAGTCAATCATTTGCTGACTACGACGAAGAAGATCGCGAAATGAAATCGGTAATACGGGATATATCCAGAGAGCTTGCCTCGCTTGGGCGGGTTCAGCCGTTAGAGCGTAGCTTCTTACCGAATTTTCTTTTCGGCCCAGATGATATTCCTTTGGTTGTTGGTCAGGACGGGCTGGTGGCGAATGTACTGAAATATCTTCAGGGGCAGCCATTAGTTGCTGTAAATCCATTGCCAGAAGTGTTTGATGGAATACTTCTGCCGTTCTCACCCAGCGACGTCAGTGCTGTAGTACGAAGCCTGATTGCTTCTGATGAAATGACGATTAAAAGCGTCAGCCTGGCCCGTGCAGACTTTAACGACGGCCAGTCGATGTTGGCGGTTAACGACTTTTATATTGGCCCTAAACTGCCAGTATCGGTGCGTTATTGTATTGAACTGGACGGCCAGAAAGAAAACCAGTCATCATCAGGAGTGATTGTATCGACAGGTCTGGGAGCAACCGGTTGGATGTCGAGCCTGATCGCTGGCGCTGAAGGTATCAGTGGCAAAGAGATTGCTCCTTTTGCTGGTGATTGGGCTGCACAGGATCTGATGTTTGGTGTACGAGAGCCTTTCCGGTCGAACACAACATCAACAGACATCGTATATGGGCGTATTCAGCCGGGTAAAAAGCTCGTGCTGTCTTCATACGTCCCGGAGGGTGGGGTGGTGTTTTCCGATGGCATAGTGTCAGATGCCATAGACTTTAATGCAGGAACCCACGTAAGTATTCGACTTTCAGAACAGCAGGGTTATTTAGTTTCGCGTTGAGAAATTGAAATAGGTTGGTTCAGTCAGTGGGGAGCAATGGCCCGGAGGATGACAGTCGTCGCAGGCTCCTGGTTTTGAAAAGAGGGTTCTTTCCGTTCGCAGGCTCACTGCGATTGTCTCTCGGGCGTCCTGCCCTCGCCCCTTCGGGCGCAGCCGCGGACCAAATTGCTCCTGGCAATTTGTCGAACCTATCAGAGGTTGTTCGTATCGTCCTGATACTCACCCTGCGGGCTACGCGCAAATCTGTTCCATACAGATTTGTCTCGTCCGACTCGGGCATCGGTGTCTTCGATTACGCTAGCGGAAAATTGAAATAGGTCGCTTCGGGCAGAGGGGGGTAATGGCCCGGAGGATGACCGTCGTCGCAGGCTCCTGGTTTTGAAAAGAGGGTTCTCTCCAGTCGCAGCTCCTTCCGAGTCGAACCTATCAGAGGTTGTTCGTATCGTCCTGATACTCACCCTGCAGGCTACGCGCAAATCTGTTCCATACAGATTTGTCTCGTCCGACTCGGGCATCGGCGTCTATGAATACGGTGTGGTGAAGTTGAAGTGCGTCGCTTCGAACAAAAGGGAATAATGGCCCGGAGGATGACCGTCGTCGCAGGCTCCTCCGTTCTCTCCAGTCGCAAGCTCCTTCCGAGTCGAACCTATCAGAGGTTCTCGTCCTTCTCAGACTTGCGGTTAAATAAAAAAGGCTCCTGAATCAGCACGCGTTGCATGCGAATTCAGGAGCCTTTTTTATTTAATGGCCCGCCCGAGAGGATTCGAACCTCTGACCTCTGCCTCCGGAGGGCAGCGCTCTATCCAGCTGAGCTACGGGCGGTTTACGGTGAGCTTCTCGCCGTAAGTGGCTGCATTGTATATGGTTTTCTTCTGAGCCTCTACTCCCTGCAAAGGAGAGAGGATGCTACTCAGATCAGAGCCGCCGTTTTGATGTGTGCGTACATCTGCATCTGGGGCTCAAGCCCTAGCTGACTGGCAGACTGACGCGTTATCCGGGTGATGAGTTCTATTCTTTCTGTACGAAGCCTGATGATCATCAATGCCGGGTTTGGGTCATGGCGGATGTCTTCAATCTGGCAGGGCAGGCTGTTGCTGATGCTGTTTTCTTTTAACGGCTCATGGCTGAGGCTGATGTCACTGGCGCGTATCCACAGGCGCACGGCATCACCGGGGTTCAGGTTGTTTGCAGGAACGGTGATAAGCGCCGAGCTGCCGGTTCTGATCTGAGCGAGGTGCCATTTCGCGTCGATGCAGTGGACGGTTCCTGTGACGACGGTACCGGCTTCGCGGCTGATATCCCCCGGAAATTTTGGGTCGCTGATGACATCGTACAGTTCCCCCTGGCTGACGACCTCGCCTTTATCAAGTGCAACTATGTAATCGCCCAGGCGTGCGGCTTCGTAGGCGGAGTGGGTTACATAGATGATGGGCAGCTCGAATTCGTTTTTCAGGCGCTCTAAATAAGGAAGAATCTCGTGCTTGCGAGCGTCATCGAGTGATGCCAGAGGTTCATCCATCAGAAGTATGTCGGGCTGGCGTAGAAGCGCTCGGGCGATGGCGGCACGCTGGCGTTCGCCACCCGATAAGCGATCGGGCCTGCGGGACATCAGGTCGGCAATATCAAACAGTTCAATCAGATCATCGCGCTTTGAGGCATTACCCGGGCGTAAGGTATAGCGTTCAGCAAAGTCGAGGTTTTCAGATACTGTCATATGCGGGAACAGGCTGGCTTCCTGAAAAACATAAGCAAGCGGGCGTTCTGCTGTTTTCCGGTAACGCCCGTTACCCTGCCAGTAATCACCGTTAAACCAGATGTCACCGTCGCAGGGCTGAAGCCCTGCGATGGCTCTCAATAGGGTGGTTTTGCCGGAGCCCGATGGCCCGAATATCACGCTCACACCTTTGGCAGGCAGTGTGATGTCTGTACTCAGCTCAAATGGTTCAAGGCGCACCCGCAGGCGCGTGGTGAGTCCGCTTACAGCCATGCTTTGGCCTCTTTATTACCAGGCTGCCGCGCATAGACCCAGAGCAATACTGCGAACGAGAACAACAGCAGAATCGCAGACAGCGTATGCGCTTGAGGGTAAGCGAGCGCTTCCACATGGTCGTATATCTGTACCGAGGCAACGCGGGTTTCGCCAGCGATATTGCCCCCGATCATGAGTACCACTCCGAACTCGCCAACCGTATGGGCAAAGCCGAGCACGCCAGCAGTTATAAAGCCGGGTCGTGCCAGTGGCAGGGTGATATAGCGGAAGGTATCCCAGCGCCCGGCGCCGAGCGTTGCTGCGGCTTCCGCATGACGTGGCCCGATGGCATTGAACGCATTAACGAGTGGTTGAACAACAAAAGGCAGGGAGTAAATCATGGAGGCGATCACCAGCCCGCTGAAACTGAATGCGAGAGATCCGAGCCCGATGGCGTGACTGAATTGTCCAAGCAGGGAGTTTGGGCTGAAAGCGATCAAGAGATAGAAGCCCAGCACAGTCGGCGGCAGTACTAATGGGAGTGCAATAACAGCCTGAACGATGCCTTTAACCTTTGAGCGGTTTCTGGTCTGCGATGTGTCGTCGTCGCTCAACCAAAGTGCCAGAGGCGTGCTGATGATCAGGAGCAGAACGGTGACCACGCTGGCTAGTTTTAAGGTAAGCCAGAGTGCTTCTATATCAGCCGGTGCCAGTAAGGAATCAGTCATACAGGGGATCATACCCGTGTTCGGCTATCCGTGCCTGCACCGCGGTACTGAGAAGGTAGGTTACGAATGCCTGTGCTGCCGGTTTGTTTAGTCCTTGAGCCGTGAGTATGCCTGCTTGTTCCAGAGGCTGGTGATGCTCATCCGGGATAAGCCAGTACTGATCCGAGGATGTCTTTGCTGTTATGACCTGTGACTGCGCGACAAAGCCCGCTGCTGCGTTGCCACTTTCGATAAAGCGATAGGCCTGGCCTATGTTCTCGCCTGTGACGACTTTTGCGGCGGTAAACCCGAAGGCATCCATCGTCTGTTGCGCCGCGAGACCGTAAGGCGCAAGCCGTGGGTTAGCGATGGCTATGGTCTGGTTATTCGCTGTTATCCCGGAGAGTGGGTACTCACATTTTACAGGGCACCAGAAAACGAGCCTGCCAATAGCGTAGGTAAACAGCGCAGGTTCAGTCTCTGGTAGTTGCTTTGAAAGCTGCTTTGAGAGCTTCTGTGCGAGTCGCTGCGGCTTATCGGTATCGGCCGAAAGAAAGACATCAAATGGAGCACCATGGAGTATCTGAGCGTACAGCTTGCCGGAAGAGGCGCTGCTGACTTCAACGCTGTGTCCAGTTGCTTTTTCAAACGCAGGAAGCAGTGTTTGTAAGGTGTACGCGAAGTTCGATGCCACGGCGATACGCAAGGAGTCTGCATGGCCCAGAACAGGCAGGAGCAGGCAAAGAAACGTCAGTGCAAAGCGGATCACAGAAGCCAGGCCTCGAATCATAGAGTCAGTCAGGCATAATAGCGGCTTCTGTATCCAATGTTACAGCCCGTTTTATAACCGATAGCGAGAGAGATTATGCACTGGAATATTTACCTGTCCGGCGAGATTCATACTGATTGGCGCGAGCAGATCATCAAGGGCTGTGAGGCTCTGGAACTGCCTGTGAGCTTTTCGTCGGCCAATACGGATCACGATTCCAGCGATGCTGCCGGTGATGTACTCGGCCCTCAGTGCGAAGGCTTCTGGCGAGATCATAAATCAGCAAAGATTAACGCTATTCGCATTAAGACCTTGATCGAAAACTGCGATATGGCGGTCATCCGTTTCGGTGATAAGTACAAACAGTGGAATGCTGCGTTTGACGCTGGCTTCTGCGCGGCACTGGGTAAGCCCTATGTGACGCTCCACAGTGAAGACATTATTCACCCCCTGAAAGAAGTCGATGGTTCAGCGATGGGCTGGGCCACGACGCCTGAGCAGGTGGTGGAAGTCATTCGCTATACCATTAAGGGGAAGGGCTGAAGTCAGACTGAAGCAAAGCCCGGTAATGGCTGAGTCCTTGGCTTGGTAATTCCGCATTGTGAACACATGTCCGGTTTTGCTACTTGCTGGCTAACTTTCTGACCTGAAGGCGTGCTCTGAGGCGCCTTCAAACCGGACATTCCTGTGCTTTCGTGCGTTTCTCAGTACAGCTTCTTCAGCACCTGATAAGGTTAAAGAAACGTTAACGTAAAATGATTTATGCCCGGTAAATATATTCCTTCATTAGATGTTGCCTTTGGGCTTTCCTCGTACGGCGTTATTGCTGCGGCCGTGTGTGATGGAGAGCTCTTCGCTGTGCTTCCCGGAGAGTGTCGTACCGAACTCCTGGATGAGCTGCTGCATCTGTTTCCCAATATAACTCTGACATCTGAAAAACGCGCCGCGCATGTACTCAGTGATGTACTTCAGTCGGTGGAGTCTCCACGCAGAACTCTGAAAACACCACTGCATATGCTGGGAACGGAATTTCAGTGTCGGGTGTGGCGATATCTGCAAACGATTCCTGTCGGCGAGACCCGGACATATGCCGAGGTGGCTGAGGGTATCGGTCAGCCGGGTGCGGTTCGGGCTGTGGCGAACGCCTGTGGCACCAACAAGCTGGGAATATTGATTCCGTGCCATCGGGTCGTTCGCTCAGACGGTTCTCTAGGGGGGTATCGCTGGGGAACAGAACTGAAGGAACGCTTGCTAGCGCGTGAGCAGGAACTCACTTCTGGTGATTCTTTGCACGATGTGGATAAGTCAAGCCCAAGATTTCAGAATATTTTGTGTTGACGTGTTGTAATTCTGTCGTTCTCTCCGAAAACGGAGATAAGATTATGAAATATATAGGTTTTTCGTAAAAATCTGTTTAAGAATTGATCTCTTTTGGCCTGTGGGTATTCCACAGTATCTGTGGATAACTTTGTGGGAAGTTTGCGGGAAAGGTGCTCTGACCCGCATGGTCACAGGGGCGCTTTCAATCTGGCTGGATTATGAGCAGTGTCGACTCAGTGCTTCGATCAGGGCTTTCTGGCGGAGATGTAGAACAGAGACCAGCGCAAGCCAATTGCGCCATTTGCGTTCGTTTCAAAACCAAGGTGCTCGCGTATGCCTTCTCTCACTTCATTGACGTTCGCCAGGTCAATGCCGAACAAGCGTTTGCAGTAGGTAGCGGCCTCGTGTTCTGAGCTAAATACCCAGTGGTACTCTTCATTGATGGCGGTGACGTCGGTGAAACCTATCTCCTGCAGGGTGCTCAGCGTGCCCTCGTTCAGGTACCAGCCATGATGCCCCATGCTGTTGTGATTCCCCATCCAGCCGTCCAGGAACTTCGCGGTGGCAGACTCTGAGTGCGCATCCGCAATTCTGGCCCAGCCTCCGGGTTTCAGTACCCTGAATAGCTCTCTGAACAGCGGGGTTTTATCTTCTATGTGATGCAATCCTGCGAGGCTGCAGGCGAGGTCGGTAGAGTTATCCTGCTCGGGCAGGTTTTCAAGCTCACAAAGGGTAAGTGGGTGCTTGCTCCCGGAATGCGCTTCTTCTTCAAACAGACGAGCAAATAGCTCGCTGGTCTCGAGGTGGTGGAGGCTGACGTCGTCGGGCAGGTATCGAGCGAGATATCCGCCTCCGGAGGGTACATCAATGATGTGCATGCCCGCTTTCAGAGACATACCTTTAAACAAGGTGGTGAACTCAGCATCTCTCGCGTCAGGCCAGCGCCTCATAGCCTCGTGATACGCGTCAGCACGAGCATTAAAAATGGAGGCGTAATCTTCCGGTGAAAACATAACTACAGTACCGATTTGAACTCTTCGTATTTACCACCGGCTGAGCGCGGGAGGTCGTCTACTTTTTCAACCGTGATATTAAATGGGTGCTGCATAGCATCCTGAATAATTTTGATAGCTTGCTGCTTATTTTCTGGCGAAATTTCCGTTTCAGTCATCACCCGGAAAGTAATGTCATTGACCGCAGTTTGTTCGAGCTGAAATCGCGCTAATGGAAAAATTTCCATCAATGCCATCGGGTTGTACGAAGGCCAGGTTTTGCGGCCGTCAGGATAGGTCAGCAGATTTCGGGTTCGACCAGCGATATGCTTAATAACAGGCAAAGTAATACCGCAGTCGCAGCCCTCCCCCGGAACGGCGTAGTCACCGATTTCATAGCGGATAAGCGGCATGATGTAGTTTTGTAGGCTGGTCACGACCACGCGCCCCATTACACCGGGTGGGCATGGCTGGTTATTCTCATCCAGAATCTCGACCATGCAGCTCTCTTGTTGGATGTGATAGTGATCGTGCTTTGGGCACTGAAGCGCGATGTAACCGATCTCTTGAGAGCTGTACATATCATGAATGCGGCAACCGAACGCTTTTTCTACGATTTTCCGGGTTTCATCTGACAGGTTTTCGCCAAGAGTAGAGATACTCTTGAGGCGATTGATCTTCTTTTCTCGCCGTTGAATCTGGGCGAGCTCAAGTAATGCGCTAGGGTAGGTCAGGAGGTAGTCCGGCTGCTGCTCTGTTAACCAGCGGTATTGTGTGGCCGTCGATTCGGAACTGTTCAGCATGACTGACGGGCCCTGATACCCTAGTGCTGCTGCTGAAGGCCCCCATGTTTTCGAGGCGACGCCCGGATACATGGACTGGCCGGTGGGTAAGAACTTGATGATCGCAATTTTCTTCGAGCAATCACGCCTCGCCCATAAATGATCCTGGGCGCGAGCACAGGTTTACCCTTTGGCGGGTTATAAAACGTCTTTCAAAGGGGCATGCTGCTCAGCTTCCAGGCGTGGCCCAAATTGACTGACAACCTGCGCCGAGGCCGCGCTGGCGAGTCGGCCAGCAGCTGCGAAATCGTGACCATGGGTGATGGCGTACAGGAAGGCACCTGCGAACATGTCACCGGCCCCGTTGCTGTCGACCGCACTCACTGAGTTGGGCGCAATCTCGTGCAGAGTGTTGCCATCCCATGCCAGTGCGCCTTTCGGCCCCAGTGTGATAGCGAACGTATTGGCTACTTTTTTAATGGCTTCGATCGCTGTTTCCAGATCGTCGGTGTCTGCGAACAGCTTTGCTTCCTGCTCATTACAGAACAGCAGATCGACACCGTCGCCGACCATTTCCTGAACCCCCTCTTTGAAGAACTGAACCATCGCAGGGTCAGAGAAGGTCATGGCGACTTTCACGCCGTGCTTACGGGCTAACTCGCGCACCTGAATAGCTGCGGCCCGACTTGGTTCGGAGGTCACCAGGTAACCTTCAATGTAGGCGTATTCAGACTTGGCCAGGGCCCCTTCATCGATATGGTCTGAATGTAGTTCACTGGTAATACCCAGATAAGTATTCATGGTGCGCTCTGCATCAGGCGTTACCATCACCAGGCATTTGCCAGTGACGCCTTCGTCACGGTCGTCGCCGAGGTTGGTATCGACTCCGGCTGCTTTCATATCGGCAATGTAAAAGTCGCCGGCTTCGTCGTTGGCGACGTTGCAGGTGTAGAAGGTTTTCGCACCGAAGTAGCTCGCGCCAATAATGGTGTTGGCTGCGCTGCCACCACAGGCACGCTTTTTAAGCCCATAGCGGGAGGTCAGAGTGTCCAGCATGGACGCCAGTTGATCGGCTTCGATCAGGGTCATCATGCCTTTTTCTATACCTGCATCTTTAAAGAAGGCGTCATCAACTTCGAATTCTTTATCAACCAGGGCGTTGCCGATGCCGTAAATGTGGTAGCTCATAGCGGTTCCATTGTTCGTATATTTGCGGTGAGTGTAACCGAAAGCGGGCCTGGTATCAGGTGAGGGATCGCAGAGAAGGGGCGGACGGGCTATGATGCAACGATGAATAAACTCACTCGCTTCGTCCGGCACCAGAATCGGGTTCGTCATGCTATTTACATGACTGATCGGCATATCATGCGTGGTGTGCGGAAAATCGCTCTGATTCTTCTCAGTTTTATCGCACTGCACATGCTCGCCATGGTGGTGTTTGAAGGACTGTCTGCGTGGCAGGCGTTCTGGTTAACGTTGACGACGCTGACCACCGTGGGATATGGCGACCTTTCGGCACAGACGGTGCCTGGCCAGTTCTCGACCATATTACTTATATTTGGTGTCGGTATTAGGCTGATGACGTTGCTTGTCAGTGATTACGTGGACTATCGAATCGCGCGCCGTGAGCGCATCAGAAGCGGACATTGGAACTGGAATATGGCTGAGCACATTCTCATTATTAATACGCCGAAATATAACCGTGAGGAATATTTCGTTCGACTCGTCACTCAGGTCCGCGAAAGTCGCGACTATGCAGAAACGCCAATTATGTTGCTGAGCGAAGACTTTCGTGACGGTTTACCTGACAGTCTTCGTGAGCTTGGTGTGGTGCATGTCACGGGCCTTGCGAGTCGTCCGGAAGATCTGCAGCGGGCAAATGCAGAGCGCGCCAGGCATATCGTGGTGCTGGCCCGGGATGAGTACTCTTCGGACAGTGACAGTTACACCTTTGATGTTGCCCATCGGTTGTGGGAAATGTCACTGGCCAGTAAAGCGATTGTTGAGGTGGTGGACGATAACAACCGCGCACGTATCCACGACTTAGATATCCGTTCGCTTTTACGACCAATTCGCTCGTACCCAGAGCTGGTGGTACGCTCGATGACGGCGCCAGGCTCCGAAGTCGTGATCGAAGATATGTTCACACACGCAAATGATCATACGGTGCGTTACCCGGTATGGCTGGAGGGTGAGCGTTGGGCGGATTTGGTTAATTCGATTGTGCAGGCGAATGTCGGTACGCCACTGGCGTACATTACGCGTGATGGCGAAGTTATCACACACCCCGATGGTGACCATCATGTGCATGCGCAATCATTGTTGATTCTGGTTCATACGGAACACGTGCCTGAAATCAAGGAAGTTCATCGGGCCATTGAAAATCACTTTAACTTTCGACTGAAAGATATCGAGCGCTGACCTTTATTCGAACAAGTGGATGGCTTGTAAGTCTGCATCAGAATTTTGTCCAGGCATCAGCCAGAGTGCGGTATCACTAAGGGGAGTTTCTGTTGGCAGATCGGGGTTATGCAGATAGAAAATCGTCGACTCGCGGAACCGTGATAAAGGAAATGCGTGGCGGGTTGCCGGGTGTGTTTTCATAAACTCAAGTAATTGTCCGGAAGTTGCGAAATTATAAAGACTTGATTCCAGTGACTTCGCCAGCGCTTCTCTCTCGTACGACATGAAGTAATACATCGGGAATGTATACGAAAGCAGCAGGCGCTCGTAAACGATAAGGTCAGTGCGGTCGGGAGCCTCAAGTTCGCCGTATACTTCAATGATTGACCTTGGAAAATAATGACAGCGCCCCCCTTTGAGCATGCGATACATGCTTTCAAATTTAGCAACACGCTCGACGGTGTAATGATTGCGCTCAAGGATGTCCGAATCCGGCCATTGATCTCCCTGACACGCCACCAGTTTCTGCAATTGTTTTTCTTCGGTGATCTTATCAAAGAGATCGATGTCAGACCGGCGGATTACAGGCACTCTTACTCCAAGCAGTCCGAGAAACAGAGGAACCCTTACTGGTCGATATAGGTTTTCCCGTCGATAACTGGTGCCGCTCCAGGTCACTGTGAGATCCCCGCTGTTCAGTAATAGCATACTGCGTTCCTGCGTGACCGGGCGTTCAATAGTCGAAAGCTGATCGCTGGAGGTGAGCTGGGCGCTTAATAAGTCACGGTAATAACTATGAGAAGCATCCTCCAGGGCTCGAGGTGGCTGAATATAGAGGGTCTCTGCATAGGACCAATACGATTGGATGCTTGCGTAAATAACGATGAGCAGTGATGAAATACGGTGCCAGCCGGCCATGGGAACCTCGGTTGTGCTCTCTTATAGTTTAGCCCAGTTGGATAAATATCACTTAGTGACGGGTGGGATGTCATCTGGATTTACACTCTGACAGCGAATAGCCCTCTGATATAGTGATGCGGTTAACAAAGGTACTCCTCTATGCTCAAGAAATTACTTCGCCATCTCTCTGATGGACACTTCCATTCAGGCGAGGCCCTCGGTGAGGCTATGGGCGTCAGCAGGGCGGCCGTCTGGAAGCAGCTGAAAAAGCTAGAAGAGCTGGAGGTGCCTTTCTCATCTGTTAAGGGTAAGGGGTATCGTTTGCACGATCCGATAGAGCTGCTGGATGAAGACGCGATACGCAGCGTAGTTAGCCAGCGATTGGATTGCCTGGAGTTGCTGCTCGAGGTGAACTCCACTAATACCTACCTGTTTGAGCGCGCATCGGATCATATGGGTAAGCGATACGCAGTTCTCGCTGAAAAGCAGAGTAATGGCCGTGGTCGCCGTGGAAGGCAATGGATCAGCCCGTTTGGTCGCAATATATATTTGTCGTTGCTGGTGTCGTTTTCCGGAGGAATGTCGGCGCTGGAAGGTTTGAGTCTGACGGTTGGAGTGGCCGTAGAAAAGGCGCTCTCGCGGCTGGGGATTGATGGTGTAGGTCTCAAATGGCCCAACGATGTGTATGCCGACGGTCGCAAGCTTGCCGGGATACTTCTGGAGGTCACAGGCGAGTACAACAGTCACTGTCAGGTGGTAATTGGTATTGGCCTTAACTTATCGATGTCGGAAGCCGAAGCACGGGACATAGACCAGCCCTGGGTCGATCTGAAAAGCCTGAAACCCGACTTGTCGAGAAATCAGGTCGCGGGAGTATTACTGGACGAATTGCTGTCCAGTATTGATACGTTTCAACGAGAAGGATTTGCTCCCTTGCAGGAATACTGGTCCCAGAAAGACATTTACCATGATAAAGACGTTGTTATCAGTTCACCAACACAGCAGATCAGTGGCACCGTAAAAGGCGTAAACCGCAAAGGCGAATTGATGCTGAGAACTGAACGGGGTATGGAAATTATCAGCGCAGGAGAACTCAGTGTCCGTCCTGCTGATTGATATCGGGAATACCCGGATAAAGTGGCAAACCCGTCAGCGGGGGGAGATCCTCGCGGAAGGGCATGTCGATAAAAACAAGGCGCCACACTACGCCTGGCCAGACAGCATCGACGAAGTCGCGGTGTCCAGTGTTAGCACCAATGAAGAACTGCGCGAACTCTTCAGTGCGCGCTATGGCAACCGTTTGCGCTGGATTGCACATCCGGTAGAAGGGCATACCGGATTTCATCATTGCTATGCTGATCCAAAGCGTCTCGGTGTTGACCGCTGGCTGGCGATGCTGGGAGCCAGAGCCATATTCAATGATGATCTGCTGGTGGTCGATGCAGGGACAGCACTTACGCTCGACTTACTCGACGAAAATAATCAGCATCTGGGCGGCTATATAGTGCCCGGAATCCAGATGGCTCAGCGTGCTTTATTTGGCGGTACTGATCGGGTCCGGCCATTCAGTGACGAACAGCACGATACGAATCTGGCCCCTGGTAAAAGTACAGTTGCCTGCGTTAAAGCTGGTGTCCTGCATCAGCAGGCTGCTCTGGTGAAGTCAGTCGCTGAGAATCATAAAGACTTCAGGCTGGTGGTTACGGGGGGAGATGGCGCTCAGCTGGCTGATTGGCTGGATAGTGGATATTATCCAAACCTTATATTTGATGGCATGGAATTGTTATGCGCTGGATAGTTTACAGCCTGATCGTAATTAATCTGGGAATCGCCGGGTATTTTATTACGCGCCCTACAGAAGACAGCATTGCCCGCACTCAGGACGGTAACCTCGGACAAGGCAAAACGCTCGTCTTACTGTCTGAAAAACAATCCGGCAATCTGCCAGTGAGTCAGCAACCTGTCCGCCCGGACCCCGGCAAAAAGCTGTGCTATGCACTCGGCCCCTATCTTGATGATCTCAGTGCTCGTGTTGCTCAGGCACGCTCACTTGAGCTGGGTCTTACAGGCTTAATCAGTCAGCATAAAGTGCCGAACCTCAAAGACGCCGAGTTCTGGGTGCATGTTCGGCCGCTGCCGAGTCGCGGTGAGGCCATGACGCTACTGCGTAAGCTTCAGGCGCGGTCGGTCGATAGCTACATCATTACCCAGGGAGACCTGGCTGACGGGATCTCGCTCGGGTTGTTCCGGCAGAAAAGCTCGGCCGATGCTCTGCAAAAGAAAGTGACAGGCTTGGGTTTTGAGGACGTCGCGATCAGAGAAGTCGGAAGTACCACGACAGAGTTCTGGGTTGAGATCCGGGAAATTTCTAAACTGGATGAAACGATGCGCCGTCGTGTTAAAGCGGAAGACCAAGATGTTCAATGGCAAATGGTGAGCTGTCGTCATCAGCCCGCTGACGGATAATCCATAAGTTAATAATAAATAAGCAAAAAAGTTGTTGACAGACCCCGGCCACGTACTGATAATACGCGCCACTTTGGTGGGGTTCCCGAGCGGCCAAAGGGATCAGACTGTAAATCTGACGCGAAAGCTTCGCTGGTTCGAATCCAGCCCCCACCACCATTTTCAGACAGTGAATCACTGTCGAAACAGCCTGGAACGCTGAACTGCCTGGGCTGATTGCGACGCGGGTATAGTTCAATGGTAGAACCTCAGCCTTCCAAGCTGATGATGCGGGTTCGATTCCCGCTACCCGCTCCAATAATTCGCTGATATAGCTCAGTCGGTAGAGCGCATCCTTGGTAAGGATGAGGTCGGCAGTTCGAATCTGCCTATCAGCACCATAATCAAAAAGGTAGACCCTAGGTCTGCCTTTTTGTGTATACGACGAAAAAAACCTGTACCCACAGAAACGAGAGAGACAAGGTTATGGCTAAGGAAACGTTTGAACGT
>NZ_DBNJ01000030.1:0-38047 GCF_002297765.1 Thalassolituus sp. UBA675 | reverse complement strand
CAACGGGACGGGTCCATATAAGGGAATCATATTCCCGACAGCGTTAGCGGTAGCCAAACCGCTTATCTTCATAATCACCTGTGCCGTAGGAGCGCAACGCGAAGCTTGCGCGATAGATTTCTCCACTAAACCAATTCTTTCTTTGAAACTGCGCCTCACTGTGGGAGCGAATCAGCCGGAGGCTATTCGCGATAATGTTTCAACTATTCGCGGTATCAACACTACAACTCCCCCCCCGAATTTTTGATACTTAGTATTACATGAAGAATAACTGGATATATAAGCAGTATATTTGGCTGGGCGCAGGAAATCGTGCGCGTTTGCATGATCAGAAGAAAACGAGCGTGCTCACTATGAAACCTATCAATAAGAAATAGCCTTTATAAATCAGATAGTTGAAAACACTAGTGGAGTGATAATGTGCCAAATGTAAAGATGACATCGGGGTGCAAACGAGCACGCACGCTTTCACACTGACAAAAGGCGTCGTCTGAGGCACTTTTCATAGTGGTGGCGGGGAGTTATGCTCGAAACATCAAAAGGACGACATGTGTGCAAATAAGCACGCTCACGAAGAAACTGTTATGTGGCCGACTGACCCAAAGAGAGCCGTAAAGGATGCACCAACTTATTCAGTTTATTAAATGCTGGAAGTGTGGAGAGATTAACCGTTTGATCAGCCCTACAGATCAATCTCTTAACTTTCATTGTGAAAACTGTGATGCAGGAATACTTAAACAGGAAGTTATTAAGGGGTACATCTACATCCTTTCTAACCCTTTGATGGAAGGGTTGTTAAAAATCGGATACACAGAACGTACTCCTGAAGAGCGGGTTGCTGAGTTGCAGGGTACCGGTGTTCCATCTGACTTTGTTCTTGAATGTGCTTACCTTTCGAAAGACCCACAGGGGGATGAGAAAGCTATTCATGAAAGACTAGAGGAATATCGAGTTAACAAAAAGCGTGAATTCTTCAGGCTAGAGCTAGATCAAGCATGTTTGGTGATAGATGAATACTGCCATCTACGATGATTCACATAACAAGCGGCCGTTGAGGCCACTGAGAAGCGTGGCGGGACGCGCAAAAAGCGCGCGCCCCAAGGCCGGGCGTTACACGCCAGTCACCACATAAAGTATCAACCGAAAAATGGATGTCATAGATGAATAAGCTTTCACAAAAAGAAAGGGTCGTATCACTAGGGATAGATTTTCTTCTGCTTCTTATTATTTGTGCCATAGCATTTGGCAGCTTATACCCACCAGTAGGTGATAGTGGGTTCTGGTTTTACACCGCATTGCTCAGCGTTCTTGTCGGGTCAAAAATTGTAACCCCATTTTATGTAAAGCCTGTTGATGCTATTTCATATGCAGTCCCAGCATTTGTGTCACTTATGCTGGTGAACAGTTGGACTACATGGTCGATTGAGACCAAGATTGCATTTTTCTTGGTGTCATCATTATCTGGATTGATTTTGATCTTTTCGTTGTTAGCTATCATTCTGAATAACTGGGGTAGTGAAAGGATACAAGAGGTCTCAAATAATATTCGGATATTTCTTGAGCTATTCGCAAAACCTCAAGTTATCTACACTCCAATTATTATATTTGCGATGTACTCCTATCACATTGGGAAACCAAATGAATTAATACTAATATCTATAGCCATATTGCTTACAGTAGCTATGTCGGCTGGCGATGTTTTAGTTAAGACATTCAACAGGATTAGAAAAACAACTAAGATTGGCCGGCAGGTATCTAGCGTCGCAGAAATTGCGGCTTACCAGCAGCCAAATATCATTCTACTTCGCCAAGCTAAAGATAACGATTTGCCGCTTAAGAAAATCGTCTACGTAAAAGATAAGCATTCCAACTCTAAGTTGGCTCTTACACTTGATTTAGTCGGTCGAGATAATGGTGTTCTGACTCGCTCTGTTGAAATTGCAAACCTTAAATTTGGGCAATATCAAGAGCTTGAGTCTGTTGTTTCAAGTGACTCTGTTGCAGTCATTGAAGATGAATATCTTCTAGAAATCTGTACAGCAGAAGGAATTGATTTGGCATTAGGGGATAGAGTCGTTGGTATTGTAGCACCCGACTCTTCAATCGAGAGGTTGTTCTTTGAGGTCGTCGATAATTCAAGTATTGAAGAAGGACGTCTAGTCACCGTAAACATACAGGGCCAAAAGGTTCTTTATCAAATCGTTGGCGGTTTGACGAGAGAAGAAACCGTATATCAAAAAAATACTTATGGTTATTTGCGGGCTCAAGCTCAGCAAGTCGGCGTTTGGAACGAACAACAGAGAAAGTTCACTCAGTTTAGTTGGCTGCCTAACATCAATGAACCGGTATATCTTGAGGCGCAAGAAAACTACGCTATTGAGCCAGATACTATAGGCCACTTTCCTGATAGCAATTACCAAGTAAAAATTGGAAATATAAATCATTTAGTAACTCATAATACGGCGATTCTTGGGATTCTTGGCGTAGGAAAGTCCATGCTCGCAATAGAGTTGCTAGAGAGAATGATGGCTGAAGGAATAAAAGTTGTATGTTTAGATCTAACGGATCAATATGCATCAGAACTATCGGACTATTACAACGCTTCGTATGAAGAAGCATGTATTCAGAGGCTAAGGGAGGCCACAGATCAAGATCGAGGTGTATGGCAGGAAAATCCGGAGCAAGGCGGTAGTTTACCTAATTTGAAGAATGCATTTTTCGAAGATTTAAATAGGTTTATTGACAATAAAGATGGGCATCTTCTAAAAATTTATAACCCAGCAGAGTTTGTTGCTACACGGCAAGATAGGGCGCCGGGTAGCTTTCAAGCTGGCGGGCAGTGGCAGCGCGGAGCCCCACTATTTAGTGTTACACCTGTAGAAATTACGAAAATTGTATCTGAAACGGTTCTTGATATTCTTTCTGCAGAAATGTCAGACAATGCTAGGGTTTGTTTAGTTTATGAAGAAGCTCACTCGCTTGTTCCAGAATGGAACTCTGTTGTTGCAGAAGGTGATAAACACGCAACTAGCGGCACAGCTAGAGCAATTCTCCAAGGACGAAAGTTTGGGCTAGGATGCTTGCTGATTACACAGAGGACAGCAAATGTTACGAAAACTATCCTCAATCAATGCAATACTATATTCGCTATGCGTACATTTGATGATACTGGTAAGGAATTTCTAGGTAATTATATTGGAAAAGATTATGCACAATCTTTGTCTTCAGTAAAAGAGCGTCATGCAGTCTTCTTTGGTAGAGGATCTAGTTGTGAAAACCCAGTTTTGATGAAAGTAAACAATAGAGACGATTTTTTGAGATCATATAGGGGAGTACATCAACCTCCAGTATTTCCTCCAGTCGACGCAATTCCTGTTCAAGAACAGCAACTAGAACCTGAGTTCGATGATGATGTCCCGTTCTGAAGAAACATGTAACAAGCGACTGCGGTTCAACCGTAGCTAGATAATTATTCATAAGACCACTTCTGACCATCCCGGATCATCGCATTCAGGATGGTTAGACTTAATCGAAGATCTAATCGAGACAGTCATAGTACAAGAGAAAATTTGAATCTTTTACCTATGGATCTGCCGGGTTGAGGTAGGTCGTTGAAAAATACTTTATAGGCTTTAATTCAGCCGTTTCTCAGTAGAAAGTCGATATTCGAGGCAAGCGAATGCCTCAGAGTGTTGTGATGTTGTTCGTGGAGTAGGTAGTTACTTCAAAACAGGCGTAACTTGCAGGCGGCGATGCCTGCCGCTCGCCTTCGTTCACGTTGGCCGTCTCGGAACTTGGTAGTTTTTGATTTCATTTCATGGGCGGCGCCGACGATGCCTTTGAATTCGGATTCAACGTTTGGGGTGATGTTGAGCCTGTGTTCTGCGTCTATGCCGAGTCGATCCATGGCGGTGGGTTTAGCTACAGAGATTGCCACTCGTTTGTTAACTCCAAACTGACGGCCGATCTACAACGTGTATGGAATACTTGGCACTGATAGTATTCTCCCTTAATTCATAATTATCGAGATGTCATAGTAAGAGAGGCACTTTTAATAGTTTTTATACGGGGTTATGATAGCGCCGTCGAAGGGAAGCGGACTATCAAAAGCAGAGTGTGCATCTCACGAATAAATAATTATTCTCGATATGTTAACCACCAACATTGAATGAAAGGAATATAAGATTCATGAAAATAAAGAAAATAGCAATAGGAATTGCAATTGTTTTACTTACTGGGTGCTCTTCTGAACCCAACATTGAAGTATCAATTCAAACTAACCAGCACTGGGGATCCCTAGTTTTCGTCATTCAGTCTATTGCTGATGATGTGGTCGTATCGAATGTAGTGGTAAATCGCGGAAGTTGCGCTCTCCCACGAGGAACAACTAAGGATATAGAGAGGGAAATAGAGCTTAGTTTTGGTGAGAGCTACCGTGGTTATAGCCCTTCTTGCACAGTTAGTGATGTAAAAGAAATAGAAGTCACTACGAATGCGGGAGACTTCATTTTCTCATTTTAAGATAAGGTATTTATCGAGACTCACATAGACACTCCCGCGGTGTCAAGGTACAACTCGGCCCTGGCACCTACATCCCCCTGATTAACTTGCTTGTCCCATCGTTGCCGTTTGATGGTCGATGGTAGTGCTGACATATATCCGACTTCTGATCGGAGTAGCGAGCAACTAAAAGGACACCCACCGTGGTATTTTCTTCCGATTGATCAAAGTTTAGGCTCTGATACGTTTTGGTGGTTTTTGTTGAAGGATCAACACTATGCCAAAGCCGAGAAAAGCAGCAGATATCGTTGGATGCTACTCCCTACTACCACTGTGTCTCCCAGTGTGTCCGTCGGGCCTTTCTATGTGGAACGGATAGATCGACGGGCGAGTGCTACGAACACCGTCGTGGCTGGCTAGAACTACTTGGACAGTCATGGTTAGAGGGCGCGAACTACTTGGACCGAACTACTTGGGTCGAACTACTTGGACAGTGGTAGAGACTTGGACGGTAGAGACTTGGACAGTCATGGTTAGAGAGAAAGCCTGATTTCTTTGCCTTCAAAATTGCCGACTGAGGCGAGTTAGTCGAAAACTTCGTTAGAGGCTTCGAATTAGGTATCTTCGAGTCGAAAGTCGGTATTCATAACGAGCGAATGCCTCAGACTAATCTGATGGTATCTATGGGGCAGGTAGTTGCTTCAGGAAAGGCGTAACTTGCAGGCGGCGATGCCTGCCGCTCGCTTTCGTTCTCGCTGATCGTCCCAGAATTGAGTGATTTTAGACTTCACTTCGTGGACTGCACCGACGATGCCTTTGAATTCTGATTCGAAGTTCTGGGTGATGTAGAGCCAGTGTTCTGCGTCTATGCCGAGTCGATCCATGATGGTGGGTTCAGCCTCAGATATAGAGCCGCGCTTGTTGTTGCGGATCTGGCGGCCCGTCCACAAAGTGTATGGAACACTTTGCACAGCCGTCAGGCTGCCCGAAGGGTGAGTCTCATGGATGAGACGAATGATTCGACGAGGTCGAGGTAATCAGTTAGCCGCATCTGAATGCCTTCGGGCATGTCCTGGCGGGGATTTCCTGCAAAGGGCATGAGGCCATAGGCTTGTTGTTTGGGATGGTTTGGCGTGCGTGCTTCTTTAGCTTTCTCGACGCGTTTCTTAACCGATGTGTATCCAGATGCTTCAGGTGTTTTGGCCATCGCGGCACGCACTGGATTCAAGTCGACATAGGCCATACATGCAGCAAGAGCCTTTTCATCCAATAGTGCTTGGGACTTAAACCTTCCTTCCCAGAAGTGGCCGCTGCATTGATCCTCTTCGTTGGCGAGTCTTGCTACGGTCTCGTTCAAGCGTCGCATAAACCAGCTGATGCTCATCAGGCGATCTCGCCATTCTTCAATGCGTTCGTCCAGTATGGCTTGCTGCGATTCTGATAGTTCTTCTCCACGTTCATACTTTTGTGAGAGTAGAGTACCTGCATACAGTTGGTGCCAACGCTGTACGACTTCGAGGTTTGTTAGCGAGCGTGCTCGTGCCTGGTTGATGTGTAGGATTACGTGGAAGTGATTCGACATGACGGCGTATGCGGCAATGTCTATGCAGTAGATTTGTGCCTGATCGAGAATGAGCTTTTCGATCCAGCCTCGTCGATGTTCAAAGCTACGGCCTTGGTTGTCACTGCCACAGAGAAATGCTCTTCTTACACATCGTGAAACGCAGTGGTAGTAGGGTGTTGCTTCGAGTGATACCAGTTGCTTCCTTGGCTTTGGCATGCATCCTCCTGATGTTGGCTAACTTGATTAACCTACACGAGTTGATCCAATAGAAAAATCAGGAATTATTCTTAGTATTACTGTCCCTTGGTGGTCTGTGTTGCCCATCTACTCAACAGGATCAACACATTCGGCTTTCTCTGGATTAAACCGACAGCGAATCTTACGAGCAATGCGGAGCATTGTGCCGTCGTAGTATCCGTTTTCCCGCATCGTGAGACGTACTTCGCGAGTTGCATCTTCTAGTTTGTTTGTCTCGTCTGCTGGCATTTCGATCCAGAATTCATCAGGAAGCAGATTCATCTCGGTATCTACACGTCCCGCATAGTTATTAAATTTTAATAAGAAATCCTCACGAAGAAGCTGAGCAAGTTCATCGGGAAATTGCTCGGCGCGACCAATTAGCTGCATAGTTGATTGTGAGAGGGGATTGCGGAGTACGCCGGTTGAGTTGCCAGATTGGCCACTGCCCATCACAAGGTACGCGATCGCGGTGGATATCATGGAGGAAACTCGCTCATCCGTGTAAGCCAGTACGTTTCTCATCATACCGCCTTCGATGGGCGTTCCGCCGTATTGGTTTACCAGAGCTGTCATAGGAGCTTCAATTGTTTGCACCGCGACTTGTTTTCCTTCTAGCGCCGAAAGGGAGTTATAAGCTTTATCCCACTCAGAAAGGCAGGCTATAGTGGTCGTACAGTAAATCTGAGCCATCGTTATGTTCACCGTTTTAATTACTGCCTCTTTTCTGATTGCAATCGCGACTGCATTACCGGAAACACGCTTCACACACTGGATCGTCAGAGGCCTGGACTTTCCACGTATCCAGATCGCAGCTTTTGGTATTGTTGTTCTCTTACTCCTGCTGCTCGTCGGCAATTCCGGTCACGGCCTCTACTGGGCGTGTATCGCGATGGTTGCTATTGCCTTAGGTTGGCAACTCAAATGGGTTTTACCGTACACGCCGCTGTGGAAAACGGAAGTACGTAAAACCACCGTTCAGGATTTGGATAATCAGATCAGCATCATTACGGCGAATGTGCTGACCCCTAACCATGACTCCGAAAAATTGATTTCTCTGGTACGCGAGTATCAGCCAGACATTCTGGTGACCTTAGAGTCAGACAAATGGTGGGAGCAGCAGCTCGACGTGCTCGAAGATGAGATGCCCCATACGTTAAAGTGTCCGCTTGATAACCTTTATGGTATGCACCTGTATTCCCGCTTGCCGCTCAATGACAGTACGATTGAGTACCTGGTGAAAGATGATATTCCGTCGATGCACACCTGTGTGACCCTCCGTTCAGGAGTAGAGGTACGTATGCATTTTATGCACCCTGAGCCGCCAAGTCCGACAGAGAGTGAGGTGTCATCACCACGCGATGCTGAACTCGCAGTGCTTGCTCGTAATGTTGCAGACTCGGATGAACCGATAATTGTTACCGGTGATCTGAACGATGTTGCCTGGTCGCCAACCACGCGTTTATTTCGTCATATCAGTGGACTGCTCGACCCTAGGATCGGTCGCGGAGCATTTAACACCTTCCATGCCGACTTCCCGTTTTTACGCTGGCCGCTGGATCATGTTTTCCACAGTCATCACTTCACTCTGAGTCAGATTGAGCGTTTACCTCATATTGGCTCTGATCATTTTTCTCTGTATACCGCGTTGAATTACACACCTCAGAAAGGAAAAGAGCAGGAAGGCGAATCCGCAGATCAGGAAGACCGGGAGCGCGCAGAGGAAGCCGTTACAGAAGAGGATGTTGAGAAGCAGGACGTGCCCAACCCAATCAAAGGAGCTTAAAAGCGCCCAGGGGCGTGAGATGGTACTTGGCGTTCTGGTACCTGACTTTGTATCTGTCTGATTGCGAAGGCGATCACACGCTGGAAATACTCTAAGACTTTTTGCGCATTTACATTGAGCATCAGACATTCTGCGACTAATATTTAGTCATTACATCAGGGAGCTTTCTGTGCAGGGGGAGTACATATAAAGAGGCCCAATTTATGAAAAAAGCGTTCCTTCTTCTCTTTTGCGTTGCGTTTTTTACTGAAGGGTTTGCGGACGCGCAGACGGGAACCCCTGAAGCTCAGATTGAATCAGATAAGCCTTTGAAGGTCGTCGTCCCATTCATGGGGGATGCTCCGGGTCAGGGCCCGGAACACCCGCTGGTTGATGTGGTTCGCCAATGGAGTGTAGAGACCGGGCGCGAAATCAGCGTTGAACGGTTTCCTTTCAAGCGTGGATTAATGATGGCTGCCCAAGGTGAGGTTGATTTTCATTTTCCTCTGATCAGAGGCCGTGAAGATACAGATGCTGCGCTGCCGTTTAGTTATTCGTCTGCCACCATTTTCACAGTTAATTTTGTGCTCTACACCCGGCGTGGCGTGGCGCTCGATATCGATAACCTCAAGAGTTACCGGATTGCCACCCATAGCGGCCACGCTAATCTTTTTCCGTTTCCGGTAATTGAAGACCATTCCATTGAAGGCTCACTGCGTAAGGTCGAGAGCGGTCGTATAGACGGCTTTATATTCGCGGACGTAGGGACAGATCCGGTTCTCTTTGATCTTGGACTAATGGGAATTCAACGCCAGTTATATAAGGTATATGACGTCCATGCGGTCATCGCTCACGAAGAGAAGGGGGGACCCGTGGATCAGTTTATCACCGAAGCTACCCGCAATATGGATCGCGCGATTCTCGGTCTCGCAATGGTAGACCAACCTTATCGAGACTGGCAGATGGGTGATGATTCTGTCCCCGCGCTCGTTCAGTCTGCGAAGTAGAAATCATCACCTTGAAACGTCAATGGGCCAGCTTAACGCTGGCTCCATGCGTTGATCTGGTCGCCCGCCAGGCGTTGGCTGAGCGCGTCGTTATCTTCGATCTCTTCTTGCAGGAGGCAGGCATAAAAAAGGGGAGCCCGGAGGCTCCCCAAGGGGGTTAAAGCGGTTTTAGCTCTGCTGATTAGCAGTCAGCTGATGTTCTTCGCCTTTGTAGTAGGCTTCGACACGTGGGTTCATTACTTTGAACCACAGTGGTGGAATCACTGCCAGTACCACCATGCCTGCGTAGCCGCTTGGTAACTGTGGGCTTTCGTCAAAGTGACGCAGTACCTGGTAACGACGCTTAGGGTTAGCGTGGTGGTCTGAGTGGCGTTGCAGTTGTACCAGGAACAGGTTGGTCAGCAGGAAGTTACTGTTCCATGAGTGCGCTGGGGTCGTGCGCTCGTAGCGGCCGTTTTCCAGCTTACGACGGTGCAGACCGTAGTGCTCAATGTAGTTAACGATTTCCAGCAGGGTGAAGGCGAAGAAGCTCTGCGCGACGAAGAACAGGGCACCCATCCAGCCCCATACCAGGCCGAAACCGATCATGGTTGCCGCTGAAATGGCGTACCACCAGATCAGTTCATTTTTCCAGTGCAGCGCTGGCAGATTTTTGCGCTTCAGTTTTTTCGCTTCGAGTTTCCACGCATTCATGAAATTGTGGAAGTACGCGTGCGGCAGGAACTGATACAGAGTCTGGTTATAGCGTGAAGACGACGCATCTTCAGGCGTTGAGACATGCACATGGTGACCACGGATATGCTCTACTTTAAAGCCCGCGTAGGTTACCAGAGCCAGCAGCAGACCGCCGGTCCATTGCTCCAGAGTGCTGTCCTTGTGGATCAGCTCGTGGCCAACATTAATGCAGACAATACCAGTGATCACGCCCATTGAGATCACCATACCAATCTTACCGAACAGGCCAACTTCTGCGCTCGAGAAGAGCGCTGCGCCGTAAGCAATCGTGATTGCCATGACAGGCAGAGTCATGATGGTAAGGAAAGGGTACCACTTCTCCAGAGACATGCGTGGCACATCAGCCTCTTCATCTGGATTGAAGGGGTCTTTACCAATCAGGTGGTCGAGCAGAGGGATAATGCCGAACACAACAAAAATAGGGAAATACCACCAAGCGTCATGCTGACTGCCGGTTGCTTCCCAACCAAACAGAGCAATTGGAAAGAGCACAGCCGGAATCAAAACGATCAGATAACCGTACTTCTTGAGTTGCATGCGCCAATCATCGGCGCTGATAGTCTGTGCTGTTGCCTGAGTCATACGGCCTCCATAACAGGAATTAGTTTTGTTGTTTGATTGTTGTATTGTCCTACAATCTAACATTAACTCTGATAGGTTACAGGTTCGGAGAAGACAAAAGTCCTCCAATATCAATGTGGTATTGGCTCAATGTGGTACTATGCCGCGCATCTCACTGATTTCAGTATAGTTATGAGTTTTGTAGCCCACGAAAGTCTTGCAGAAAAAATAGCGGCCCATCTGGCGGAGCGCATCATCAAAGGAGAGTTGATCTCTGGTGAGCGAATCCAGGAAGCTCGCGTCGTCGAGGAATTGCAGGTGAGTCGTGGTTCTGTTCGCGAGGCCCTGTTATTGCTGGAGTCCAGGCATCTGGTCACCATTCAGCCACGCCGTGGCGCTATGGTGGCAGAGCTGACTGTTGAGCGGGTGAATAGTCTCTACGATGTCTACGAGGCTCTTCTGACATTGTTGGCTACTCAGGTCGCCTTGCAGTGGACTGACGAAAATAAAATGCCCCTGTTAAATCAAGCCATGAAGCTCCAGTCCCCAGAGCTTAAAAAAGACAAGTTCATGTTTATGCTGGCCGGCTTTGACCTGATGCGCGCTGCTTCTGACGTCATTAATAATCCGTATCTGTCGACTCTGCTGAGTGATCTTCAGCCAGCCATTCAGCGGACCTACGCGCTATCTATCCGTTTTTCTCAGGAAGGTCTGGAGCGTACGATTCACTTTTTCGCCAAAGTCGTCGAATTGATTCTGGCCCGCAAAGCAGACGAACTGCCTCCGCTCTTCCGTGAATTCAGTCTTTATCAGCGCCAGCTGGTACTGGATGCCATGGCTGAGAATCCGGTTCCGGCTCTGGATTGACCCCTGCGTCATCGTCAGAGCCGTCCGGCTTTTGTCGCTCGTGAACTGTGATAACATCATCTTCTTTATTGCGGCTTCCGGTGGCATGGCCCCGGTTCAGTTAAAAGGACGTCCCCCCCTGCTATGCGCCTGAAAGCCATCCGACTATCCGGTTTCAAATCCTTCGTTGATCCGACGTCTGTGCCGTTCAATACCAACCTTACGGGTATCGTCGGGCCGAACGGTTGTGGTAAATCGAACACGATTGATGCTGTACGCTGGGTGATGGGGGAAAGTTCGGCTAAGTACCTGCGTGGCGATGCCATGACGGACGTGATCTTTAACGGCTCAGCCGAGCGTAAGCCAGTCAGTAAAGCCAGTGTCGATCTGGTGTTTGATAACAGCGACGGTACCTTAAAAGGTGAGCACGCGAAATTTAGCGAAATCAGTGTGCGCCGTCAGGTGACGCGTGACGGTCAATCGACCTACTATCTTAATGGCACTAAGTGCCGCCGCAAAGACATTACCGATATTTTCTTAGGTACCGGCCTCGGGCCACGTTCATATGCGATTATTGAGCAGGGCATGATCTCGCGCTTAATCGAAGCGAAGCCTGAAGAATTGCGCGTCTACGTCGAAGAAGCTGCGGGTATATCCAAATATAAAGATCGTCGTCGTGAAACCGAAAACCGCATGCGTCGCACGCAGGAAAACCTTGAGCGTCTCAGTGATATTCGCGATGAGTTAGAACGCCAGCTGGCGCACCTTCAGCGACAGGCGCAGGCCGCAGAAAAGTACAAAGAACTGAAAGCAGAAGAGCGCCAGAAAAAGGCCGAACTTCTGGCGATTCGCTGGACTGCTTTGAACGAAGAATACGAGCAACGTGAAAAGGTAATCCGCGAGCATGAAGTGCAGTTCGAAGCGCATATGGCAAAGCAGCGCGCAGCAGACGCGGGCATTGAAGAGCTGCGTCTCGATCATCAGGCGCGGACCGATGCCTTTAGTACGGCGCAGGGCAAATACTACGAGGTCGGTAACCGTATTGCCCGTCAGGAGCAGAAGATAGAACACCAGTCGCAGCTGGCATTACAGCTCGACAGCGATCTTGCCGAAGTTGAAAAAAACATTCTCGATACTCAGCGTCAGCTGGAGCAGGATCAGCTTCAACAGGAAGAGCTGGCAGAACAGCGCTTAATGCTTGAGCCCGAAGTCGAGATGCTTCAGGCGGCTGAAGAAGAACATGCGGCCGAGCTGTTGGAAGCCGAAGAGGCCCAGCGCCAATGGCAATCCCAGTGGGATGCTTTTACTCAGCGTGCCAGTGAGCCTACCCGACGCGCGGATGTGGCTCAGAGCCGGATTCAGGCGACCGAACAGCAGGTACTGAGATTAGAGCAGCAGATCGAGCGCCTGAAGCAGGAGCGCCAACAACTGACCTCAGATCCCGACCTGGGCGACTTCGCCCTGCTGCAGGAAGAAGTCAGCGAAGCTGAGTTACAGGCAGAAGAACAACAGGCACGACTTGAAGAGATTCGGGGCCAGCTGGAAGACGTTCGCGAAGACAGCGAGCGTCGACGTAAAGAACTGGAAGAGGGACGACAGCGCCTGCAACAGATGCTGGGGCGTAAGGCGACTCTGGAGGCATTGCAGAAAGCCGCGTTAGGTCAAAGCAGTGAAGGTGTGACCCATTGGCTTGAGAGTCATCAGTTGGCCCGTAAGCCTCGTCTGGCGCAGCAGCTGACGGTTGCAGAGGGCTGGGAAACCGCCGTGGAAACCGTGCTGGGTGATTATCTGCAAGCGGTGGTTGTCGATGACGTAAACGCTGCGGAACCCTGGTTGTCGGGCTTTGCCGACGGCACGCTGACATTATGGGAATCCACGGTCAACAGCGGGGGGGCTGCGGCTGCCGGCCTGTTGCTCGATAAGCTGACGACGGATCAGAACCTGAGTTCGTTGATGGGCAAAGTCCGCATCGCAGAGACCTTGCCTGAAGCGATGGCGATGCGCTCACAGCTGGCACAGGACGAATCAGTGATAACCCCAGACGGTATCTGGCTGGGGCCTGCCTGGTTGCGGGTGGCCCGGGATCAGGATAACGAAGGCGGTATTCTTGCGCGCCAGCAGGAGCTCGAACTTATCGACGCTGAAGCCGATGAATTAGATATTTCCGTTGAAGAGTGGGAAGCCGATCTTGAAAGTGTGCTCTTGCGTCAGCGCTCATTAGAACAGCAAAGAGATAATGCTCAGCAAGAGTGGCAGATGATTTCACGCAAACTGATGGAGCAGAAAGCATCGCTGTCAGGTCAGCAAGCGAAGGCTGAGCAGTTGCGTCTGCGTACCGAAAAAATTGAGCAATCGCTAAACGAGACCGAAGAAACCCGAACACTCGAATCCGAAGCGTTAGCTGAGCTGCGCCTTGAATGGCAGGAGGCCATGAGTGCCGTGGATGAAGACACCGACGAGCGTGAGCGTCTGCAACAGTCGCGCAGTGAGGTCGAGCAGCGTTTGAGTCAGGCTCGTATGGCGGCAGGGCAGCAGAAAGATCGCCTGCATCAGTTACAGCTGCAACTTCAGGCGCTCAACAGTCGCGATGAGAGTACTCGTCATGCAATCAGCCGCCTGGCCGAGGCCATGCAGAAACTGAAAGAGCGTCGCGATCAGATCAATGTTAACCAAAACCGCGATCACAGTGCTGATCTCGAACTGCTTAGGGCCGAGATGGAAGCTCTCCAGGAAGAGAAACTGCAGGCCGAAGAGGTTATGACAGAGGCTCGCCATGCTCTCGAACAGGCGGACACACGCTTGCGTCAGCTGGAGCAGGAGCGCTCAGAAGCGGAGCAGCAGGCACTGGCTGAGCGTAACAAGCTCGAACAGATTCGCATGGAGTGTCAGGCTCTCGATATTCGTCGGAACGGGCTGGTGGATCAGCTGCGTGAAGACAAGCTCAGCATGGCTGATGTACTTGATAGCCTGCCGGAAGCCGCGAATGAAGAGCAGTGGGCGAATGAACTGACGCGTATTGGCGAGCGTATTCAGCGTCTTGGGGCGATCAACCTGGCGGCCATTGAAGAGTACAAGCTGCAGTCCGAGCGTAAGGTGTATCTGGATTCTCAGAATGATGACCTGGAGAAAGCGCTCGATACTCTCGAAGGCGCAATCCGTAAGATCGATGCAGAAACCCGGAACCGTTTCCAGGAAACTTTTGATCGCATGAATGCCGGTCTCGCGGATCTCTTCCCGAAAGTCTTTGGTGGCGGTCATGCCAGCCTCGAACTGACCACGGATGATCTGCTCACGACGGGGGTCGCCATCATGGCCAGACCACCGGGTAAGAAGAACAGCACGATCCACCTGCTGTCGGGTGGTGAGAAAGCACTGACTGCCATTGCGCTGGTGTTTTCTATCTTTCAGCTCAATCCGGCGCCTTTCTGTATGCTCGATGAGGTAGATGCGCCGCTGGATGATGCCAACGTCGGTCGTTACGCGCGTCTGGTTAAAGCTATGTCTGAGAAGGTTCAGTTTATCTACATCACCCACAATAAGATCGCGATGGAGATGGCCGATCAGCTGATGGGGGTTACCATGCACGAACCGGGCGTATCACGACTCGTATCTGTCGACGTTGAAGAAGCCGCAGTAATGGTTGAAAACGGCTGAGCTTAATTGCGTTATCGCATCAGGACCGTCAGAAAAACCACAGATCGGTGTATTCCTTCTTCTAGATAACCACAGACGTCAGGGAACCGACGATCCTTTCTGTGCTCTGAGTACAAATTAAACAGACCTGCGATGAAACTCAAAAGGGTAGTTTGCCTTTATGGCTGCTCGTGGTGTAATACCCCACACAGGCCAGTACAGCGGCCTGTCTGAGACATCGACAGACAACATTTGTTAGAACACAGAAAGAATTATTGAGGAACGTATGGAGTGGAGCTGGCGCACAGTATTGATCCTGATAGGCCTGTTGGCTATTGCCGCTATCATGGTCGATGGATTCCGCCGCATGAAGCGGGCTCGTGCTGAAGCATTACGGCTGGACATTCAGCCGGGCATGGATGAGTTGGATGATGAAGATTACAACCCCGAGTTACCGGGTACTGTTCGTGTAGTCAGTGCCTCTGCAAAGGCGCCTGCTTCTGAGAAATCACCAGCAGGCGACGGTCACTTTCAGCCCGGTTATTCATCGGAAAAAGCGGATGCCGCAACTCCGGATGCAGTCCTGCAGGCAGCGGAGCGCCGCGAGCCGTCGTTTGGTAACCATGATGAGAATGACGTTTCAGCCGCAGACGATCTGAAAATCGGCAGTGCAATTTCTGACAGTGACGACGAAAGCCCGCTTCAGGAGGCTTCTCACAAGTCTGCTTTTGAGGCTTCTCCTGAGCCATCGGGCTTATCGACACAGCCAACAGTACATTCAGAACCAGCAGCGCAAACGACCCCACCGAGAGCGGATATTATCCCGACGGTTAAGCCTGTCGACCTGAATGAAAAGGTGCCGGTGCTGCTGGACGTTGAGGAACTGGGAGATGAGCGTAGTTTCGAAGAAGGTATCGTCTCTCCAGCGCGCGTCGTTTCTCCGGAATTACAAACGGAGCCTGTAGCTAAAACTGATCGTGCGCCGACCACAGAGGATGTGATGTCTGACGCGTATCAGGATTCACAGACTCAGGAACAAACTGAAGCGTCATCTCCTGTCGGTTCTTCGCAGGATACCAATGAGACCTACCAGACCTCAGAAGTCGAAGACCCGGAACATATTGAAGATCCGCACCTTGATCAGGAAGTCGAGAGCATGCCGGAAGAGCCGGTTATCTCGCAGCCGGTCAATTATGCCGGTGCGAATGCAGAGGTATTGGCCAACCGACCTGACCCGGAACTGGTACTGGTGATACATACCATCGCTCGCGAAGAAGGCGGTTTTAACGGCAGTGATCTGCTGTTCCTGTTCAACAGCTGTGACCTGCGCTATGGCGAGAAAGATATTTTCCACCGTTTTGAAGAAGCCGATGGACAGGGGCGCATTCAGTTCTCGGTTGCACAGGTACGTAATCCGGGTACGTTTGATCCTTCGCATATGGCAGATCAGAGCTTTATGGGGCTGAGTTTCTTCATGAGCCTGCCGGGGGCCAAACGCCCTCTGGAAGCGTACGAAGCGATGTCTGAAATGGCGATGGTGGTTTCCCGTAACCTCAATGCTGATGTGCTCGACGAGTCACACAGTGCGATGACGACTCAGACGATGGAACATGAGCGTCAGCAGATATTGGAATATGAACGCCAGCAACGGCTGGCTGCGAAAAAACGAGTATGAGCCAGCAAGATATGTTTTCAGAGGCGCCTTCATCCGGCGCCTCTTCTTCTTCCGCACCTGAAGATAAAATTCAGGAATTACGCGACCAGATAAATCACCATAATTACCTCTATTACGTGCTCGACGAGCCGTCGCTCCCTGATGCTGAATATGATCGCCTGATGCGTGAGCTACAGGCGCTGGAAAGTGAGCATCCTGAGCTAATCACCTCTGACTCGCCCACTCAGCGGGTCGGTGGAGCACCTCTATCAGGTTTCACTGAAGTTCAGCACGAGCGGCCTATGCTGTCATTGGACAACGCCATGAATGCAGAGGAGTTTGCGGCGTTCGATCAGCGCGTTCGTGATCGCCTGAAGAGCAGTGAAGACATCGAGTATGCCTGTGAGCCAAAGCTGGATGGTCTGGCGATCAGCCTGTTGTATATCGATGGTTTACTGGAGCGTGCAGCGACGCGTGGCGACGGCGAAACAGGTGAAGATGTCACCCAGAACGTTCGCACGATTAAAAATCTTCCCCTGCGTTTAATCGGTGATGATGTGCCCGAGCGCATTGAGATTCGCGGCGAAGTCTATATGCCCAAGGGAGGCTTTGAAGCCTACAACGAACGTGCGCGGGAGCAGGGTGAGAAAATATTCGCTAACCCGAGAAACGCGGCAGCGGGCTCGCTGCGACAACTGGATTCCAGTATCACGGCGAAGCGTCCGCTGGAATTCTGTGCGTACAGTCTTGGAGTGGTCAGTGAGGAATATACGCTGCCAGAAACTCACAGCGCGACGCTCGAACAGATCCAGAAGTGGGGGCTGCGCATTAACGAAGAAATGCGAGTTGTAACTGGTCGTGAAGAGGCTGAAAAATTTTTTGCTGGCCTTGGTGAAAAGCGCCTGGGCCTGGGATACGAAATAGACGGAACTGTCTTCAAGGTAAACTCTCTGGCATTACAGCAGCAGCTTGGTTTTGTCGCCAGAGCACCGCGTTGGGCGATTGCTTATAAATTTCCGGCGGTAGAAGAATTAACGGAATTATTGGGCGTTGATTTTCAGGTTGGTCGTACCGGTGCCTTAACCCCTGTAGCGCGTTTAAAACCTGTGCATGTGGCCGGCGTAACGGTCAGTAATGCAACGCTCCATAATATGGATGAAATTGCCCGGTTGGGTGTAAAAATTGGTGACACCGTTATTATCCGACGTGCAGGGGATGTGATTCCTCAAGTCGTTTCTGTTGTTGAAGAACGTCGTTCCGATACTGTGACTGATATTCAGATGCCGGATGCTTGTCCGGTCTGTGAGTCACATGTGGAGAAAGTAGAGGGTGAGGCTGTCGCTCGCTGTACCGGCGGGCTGGTGTGTTCTGCTCAGCGTAAAGAGGCGATTAAACACTTTGCTTCACGCAAGGCGATGGACGTTGAAGGCCTGGGCGATAAGCTGATTGAGCAGATGGTCGAAGCGGGCTTGATTGACACTCTTGATGATCTGTTTCATCTGTCCGTCGAAGAGATAGCCGGGCTTGAGCGTATGGCTGAAAAAAGCGCGCAGAACGTATTGAACGCTCTTGAGAAATCGAAGCACACGACGCTTGCTCGCTTTATTTATTCTCTCGGCATCCGTGAGGTTGGCGTGGTTACGGCCAACAATCTTGCCGGTTATTTTGGTTTCCTTGAGCGTATTATGTCTGCCACGCATGAGCAGCTGGTGGCGGTTGACGACATTGGCGATATCGTGGCTGCACATATCGTTAATTTCTTTGCTGAAGAGCACAACCGCACGGTAATCGAGCAGTTACAGAAAGCCGGTATTCACTGGGAAGAAAAAGAACCCGTCAGCAGTGCTGAAGACGCGCCTCTGAGTGGTAAAACCGCGGTCATTACCGGCACACTGTCGGACATGACACGTGACGACGCCAAGGCGGCTCTCGAGGCTCTGGGAGCTAAAGTCACGGGCAGCGTATCGGCAAAAACCGACTTTCTGGTTGCAGGTGATAAAGCGGGCTCGAAACTCGCTAAAGCGCAGAAACTAGAAGTGACGGTGTACGATGAGGCAGGGTTTAAAGCCTTACTGGACGAGCTGAACAGTCAATAAGACTGCTCAGCGCGCTCATGAAAACCGAGCATATGAAACTGAGCAAAGCCTGATAATGCTCAGTAGAGTTCGGGAAGGGATTCCTGATTTTCCTGCGATTTGTTTGCTTTCATCGCTCTTTCGATTAACAGCGTAATACTACTTCCATTAAAAGCGCTGTTTTTATCGGCGCTGTAAAGAGTCGCATCCAGCTCAGCCAGAGCTGCGCTTAACCTGACATCACTCAACCAGACCTCAGCCTGAGCAAGCGAGGTCATCGGGCGTCCTGATGCCGCTGAAGCCCAATGAATAATGTTTTCACGGATGGCCTGAGCATTGTTCTCGCGGGCAGACTTTTTAAGCTCTCGCCAGTAGTAGTGCTCGTCTTCTTTTTGTTTTTTATCGGCGGCTTCTTTACGAGCCTGATGATCCGGAACTGCAGATGCTGCACTACTCGAAGGTTGGCGCAGCATCAGCCAGGCAACCACTGCTAATAGCAGACCATTCATAACGACAGAGGCACCCAGTGCAAGTTTCCAGATCCCTGAATCAGCGGGTAGTTCGCCAGCGACTGGTTCGACAGGGGGCTCAGAAATGCCGGGTGAAGTTTGAGAAGAGGGCGGCGCAGTCGCTGCTGGAGTGACCGTGATTACGTGCTCGGGCAAGGTCGCGTATTCAACACGGTTTTCCAGTGTATTCCACCATGGAATACGTACTTCGGGCAGAATAAGCTCACCTGCAACTCCCGGAACCAGGGCGACGCTTTGAGTAATCGTGGTCACAATGCCTTGTTCTGAAATAGAGCTGTTGTCCTGAGTCTGATCCGGGTAGTAACGCAAACCCTCTACGTCTGCCATCGGGACGGGGGGAACCTGGCCAGAATTCAGCCCGGTCGCTTTGATAGTAAAAGTACGGGTCACTGGTTCGCCTGCCTGCCACTCGGTCGGAGGCGTACTGAATGTTTCTTCCAGAACAAAGCGGCTGGCCGGAATCCATGGCGCTTGCGGATAACTGTCAGGAATCGGATTAATGGTTAACTCGATGGGTTTGCTGACGATGGTTTCGGCCGAGCCACGGAAGCGGTTATAGCGGTCGGTAACACGCGCTGTGAAGCGCTGCCCCGGTATTACTAATGTGCCTGAAGATTCAGGGAAAATAGCGTAGCGGCGTTCGTAAACACCGATACGCTGACCATCAACCACGGTAATGTGTTTCTTCGGGTCCATGAGAGGTTGAACGCGGGCGTTAGCGACTTCAAATTCCGACAGAGATGCGTCGTCGTGATTCACTGTGTAGTACATGCGCTCAATATAAAGTAGCTGTTCCTGTACGTAGTGAGTGCCGCTGCTGACTTCTACTTCGAAGAAAAAATGCTCCGACTTTTCGGGTTCTGTCGTCGCAGTGTCTTCGACATTGATTCGAATAGGATCACTGTATTCGCCTTTGTATGATAAGGCCGGAATCAGTACTTCACCCGCCCGGCGGGGCAACAATTCAACTTCCCAGCGAGTGGTTGAGGTACTTTTGCCATTAACGTTTGAACTTTCTTTGCTGATGCGTGGGCGGCCGACGACATTCCAGTCGCGCTCCAGTGGCGACAGGTCTGGCATGTCGGTCGATAACAGATTCAGAAAGCCACCCTGGCTGTCGACATGCTGCAGTTGCAGAGTCACCGGGTCTGAGCGGCCAATCTGTTTGCGATCAACGCTTGAGATAAATTCAGCCGCGAGTACCAGCTGGCTGGTTATTAATAGCGCTGCGGTAATAATCCAGCGGATTACCATAAAACATCCTCTTCCGTCTGATCTGCATTCTGGCGGTACTGATATAAAAACTTCCGTTGCATCAGCAGACCCGGGTTATCTTCGACCTCGTTGAGTACAGACTCCATCGCCGCTTGCTGCTCGCGGGACAGGTGGCTGAACTCTCCATTCTCTTCATTGCTCTGTTGCTCTGCGACCGTTTGTTTCTGGGCCTGACCTTCATCGCCGTTCTGTGATTCCTGCTGGTCTTCCAGACCGCGATCTCCGGATTTTCCGGTCTCAGGCTGTTGGGCTTTTCCTGCTTGCTGCTGTTCTTGCTTTCCGGCTTTTTCTTCAGCCTGCTTCTGGGCTTGTTCTTCGGCCTTTTTCTCTGCCATTTTTTCAGCCATGTTGTCAGCATAGGCATCATCAGCTGACTCCTGTTCAGAGTCCTCTTCAGAGTCTGAATTCTGGTTATCTGAGTTCTGACCTGAAGAACCGTCTGAATTTTCCGAGGAATTGCTGTTGTTCTGACTATTGTTATTCTGACTACTGTTGTTCTGATTCTGGTCTGAATTCTGCGACTCTGATGAATTGCCCTGTGAGCTGTTCTCACCATTATTTTGCGAGCTGTCCTGTTGCTGGTCGTTCTGAGAATTCTTGTCAGAATTTTCAGAATCACCCTCAGAGTCAGACGACGATTGCTCCTGCTGCTTCATTGCTTCTTCGACAAGGTCGAGATTTTTCTGCGCTTGCGTCAGGTCAGGATCTGCTTTCAGTGCATCACGATAGGCTTCAGCCGCCTGTTCCAGCTTGCCTTGTTGAGCGCGGGCATTGCCCAGGTTGTATTTCGCTTGTGCAGAATCACTTTGCGTAAAGGCCTCTTCTGCAGCTTCGTAATTTCCGGCGCGGTAGTGCGCTGTGCCTTTCCACTCAGGGTTATTGAACAGCTCAGCAGCTCGGGCCGGGTCGCTCTCCATAAGTTCAGCGGCTTGCTGGTTGTCCGTTTTCCAGGCGTTCGCGCTCGCCGTTTCGGGGAGCAGTGGCAGGATTAAAACAAGGCTGAACAGTACACCCCGGCGAAAGCCTGCAATGGCGATGGGGATCAGCAAAAAGGTGAGCCAGTAGCCGGCATCCTGCCAGGTTTCGAATGTTGTTTCCTGTGCGTTGGCGTCGTTACTCCCGGGAAGACTGTTGGTGAGGCTGCGCCAGTCACTGTCATTATAACTCATGGCCCGCCAGCGGCTGCCTGTAGCCTCATACAGTGCCTGCATCGGCGCGGTATCCAGCTTTGGCAGGACGATGGTGCCATCCCCTTTTTTTAGGAACCCTTGGTCGCCAATAGGGACGGGGGCCCCTTCAGCCGTGCCGACGGCAATCAGGCTAAGGTCAATCGAGTCACCCAGAGCGAGAGCAATGCGCTCGACGTCTTTGTTCTGGATACCGTCAGTAATCAGCAGAGCGGAGGCTTCATTGACACCGGCATCCGTCATTAGCGTTTGAGCCTGAGTCAGAGCTTTATCTGGTCGGCTACCGAGTTTCGGCATGATCTCGGGAGACAGTGATGTCAGCAGGTGCTCAACGGTTGCTTTGTCATCAGTAAAGGGCACGACCGTGTGGGCTTCTCCTGAGTAGGCGATGACAGCAGTGATGCCATCTTCACGGCCGCGGACGATGTCGGTGGCTTTACGAATTGCCCGGGTGGCGCGATCAGGCGCGACATCGGTTGCGTTCATTGAAAGCGACATATCAATCAGTAGCACCAAAGCATCCGGGTTACTGATCACAGGCACCGCTTTGCGCTGCCAGCTTGGGCCGGATATGGCGACGATGGCGATGGCTGAGGCAATGAATATGGCAATCACGCCGAGCATGGACGATTTACCCGGTGTGCGGTCGAGCATGTGTGCTTGCAGTGCGGGATCAATCAACTGATCCCAGCGACCTTTGCGCAGCGTCCGCTGTGCCAGCCAGACGGTCATAACGACAGCCGGAATAAGGAGGATCAGCCAGATAGGGCGCATAAAGTGAATGTTATTCAGAAACTCACTCATGACAGACCTCGTCGTACAAGCACTAGCTGAACCCAGCCAAGCAACAGGGCAGCAAGCAGCGGCCACTGAAACAGTCCGGACTCAGGTCGGTAAGTTTTATTCTCCCGCTCGGTCGGTTCCAGCTCATCAATTAAGTCGTAAATCTGGCTCAGCTCTTCAGTATTACGAGCGCGGAAAAACCGTGCCGAAGTCAGGTCGGCGATACTTTGCAGCTCGCCTTCGTTTAATTCACGTGATGGGTTGATTGTACGACTGCCGAAGAAGCTTGGGACTTGCATGCTCTCAGCGCCCAGACCAATGGTGTAAATTTTAATGCCCAGCTCAGAAGCCAGTTCTGCGGCTCTGACGGGGTCTACTTTGCCGGCCGTGTTTTCTCCATCGGTCAGCAGAACAATCACCTGGCTGTCTGACGGATTTTCGCGCATACGCTTGGCGGCGAGGGTAATGGCATCACCTATCGCGGTTTGTTTCCCGGCAAGTCCGAGTGCGGCTTCATTCATAAAGGTACGCACGGTTTCACGGTCGAACGTCAGTGGTGCTTGCAGATAGGCGTTCGAGCCAAACAGAATCAATCCCAGGCGATCGCCTTCGCGCTGATTAATAAAATCGTTCAGCACGTGTTTAACAATTTCGAGGCGATTCACCGGGCGATTATTCAACTCCATATCGGCGGTATCCATACTGCCTGAGATATCGACCGCGAGCATAAGATCACGACCTTCAGCGGGCAGGCGAATTGGTTCTCCGAGCCAGACAGGGCGGGCCAGCGCAAACACCAGGGCCAGCCAGGCTAACGCTGGCACAACCCAGCGCATACCACTCGCAGTGTTGTCTGGTGTACTGCCTGATGTGCTGTTCCAGTCGCTCAGGTCTGGCACTTTAAGGGCAGCGTCTTCCTGAACTCTGGCCGGTAGCAGGTAGCGCGCAATGAATGGCAGCACCAGCAGTAAAAATGCCCATGGGAACTGAAATTCAAACATGGGGCGCCTTCCTGCCAGTATTCGAGACGGCTTTACGCACTCGTTCTGGCGTTGTTCTTTTTAACCACTGACGCAGCTCACTGTCGATTAACTCAACAGCCAGGTCAGGCTCACGTCGATATGAGCCGTGAGCAAGTGCATTGATTGTCTTACTGGATAGTGTCGCTTTGGAGTTGATGCGGTTCAGGTAGGCCGTCCATTCCTCTCCGCTGAGCGATAGTTGGCTGTTTTCGTCACAGGCCTTCAGGTAACGCTTCAGTGTTTTGTTCAGGCTCTGACAATACCGTGTTGAGTCTTCGTTCTCAGCGTAATCATTTTTTGCCTGATCGAGCAGCGGCAACGTGAGCGTGAGCATCGCACGATGTCGGTGCCAGCGAATAAATAGCCATGTCATTGCGGTAACGACAGCAACCGCGACGGCTGCACTGGCCCACCACCCCCAGGCCAACGGAAATAATCCAATGGCGGCGGGTTCAATGATGTCTTCTAACGGCAGGGCACCCGGGTTCATACTGTGACTCCGGACAGATCTGCGGTGAAGCCCATCCCCTGACGCAGACAATCGAGAGGGTCCTCGTGGGTCTGAACATCAATTAATGGTGCCTGCAGGTGCAGCAGCGAGTGCTTCAGTTGGTTAGTACGTTCCTGCCAGGCAGTGAGCTGCTGGGCGCTGTCCCGGCTGCTGATGCTCAGTCGCGAGCGTTGTCGGCCGTCGGTCAGAACGTAGTCGCCCGCAGGCTTCTGAATTTCCAGTGGATCAATGACGCGTATAGCAATCAGGTCACAGTGCCGGGAGACGCTATACAAGGCTCGCTCACACTCTTTATCAAAGCCCTGCCAGTCGGAGACGATATAAACCGCTGATCCCGGGCGTGCAACGCGGGCCAGGTGACGGCAGATATCAAGCATGCGCGGTTGAGCGGCTGCGGCTTCTGTGACGGGCATTTCAGCCAAACGATGCAGGTAGGCCATCAATGTTTTCCGGCCGGTGTGCGGGCGCAGATCGAATTCGTTGGTATCGTTGAATATCAGGCCGCCAACGCGGTCTCCCTGCATGGCAGCTGCCCAAGCCAGCAGGGCTGAAATATCAGCTGCCACCACTCGCTTGAGTGCACGCCGGGTACCGAAGTTCATGGAACTGCGCAGGTCAGTGACCAGCAGTACAGGGCGTTCTCGTTCTTCGCGGAATACCTTGATATGAGGTTCACCGGTACGTGCAGTGACACGCCAGTCCATTGAGCGGATGTCGTCACCGGGTTGGTATCCCCGAACTTCCGCAAAATCGATGCCCCGGCCACGCAGACGAGAGGCATGAGTGCCCGATTGCTCGTTCAGGATTTTCTTCTGCCGGTGCAGTGGCAGAAGGTTGGCCAGTACCCTCAGACCCGCAAGGCGAGCGGGGTTGATCACTGTTCCATCAGAAAACTCGCGGCGGATCATCAGGCTACTGGTACCCGCGACAGCAGTTCGTTGATGACAGTATCTGTGGTCAGGCCACTGGCTTCGGCCTCGAAACTGAGCAGAATACGATGACGCAGCACATCGTGCGCTACGGCACGTACGTCATCGGGGCTGACGTAATCACGCCCTTCAAGCCAGGCATACGCGCGGGCGCAGCGATCAAGCGCAATGGTACCACGGGGGCTGGCGCCAAACTCGACCCAGCGTGCGAGATCATCGCCGTATTTACCGGGTTCACGCGTCGCGATGATAAGTTGCACCAGATATTCTTCGACGGCTTCGCTCATGTGCATCTGCAGTACCTGGCTGCGAGCAGCAATCAGGTGTTTCTCGGTCAGTTTACTGCCATCGTAGTCTTTGTGAGCCAGCGCTTCGCCACGGGCCAAGCGCAGAATCGACTGCTCTGCGCTGGCATCGGGGTAATCAATTTTTACGTGCATCAGGAAGCGGTCCAGCTGAGCTTCAGGGAGAGGATAGGTCCCCTCCTGCTCAATTGGGTTCTGAGTGGCCATGACCATAAATACGTCAGGCAACTCACGAGTAACACCGCCGACGGTTACCTGACGTTCAGCCATGGCTTCAAGAAGAGCGCTCTGAACCTTCGCCGGTGCCCGGTTAATTTCGTCGGCGAGAATCAGGTTATGGAAGATTGGCCCGGCCTGAAAATCAAAGCTCTGCGTTTCAGGGCGGTAAATTTCAGTACCTGTGATGTCTCCCGGCAGGAGATCGGGCGTAAACTGAACACGCTTGAATTCACCTTCCATTCGGTCTGCCAGCGCGTTAATGGCTTTGGTTTTTGCAAGGCCAGGTGCGCCTTCAACCAATAAGTGCCCATCCGCTAATAGTGTCAGGAGCAGTCGCTCTACCAATTGAGGCTGACCAATGATGGTTTTCTGTAAATTATCACGGAGTTGTTGGAACCCGTTCTGTAAGCTCATCTGAATCCAGTCCTGATTCTTATCGGTGTGTTGGCCTCTGTTTTTCCAGAGTGACAAGGATTTTAGAGATTCCGCTGTGGCGGTCAACGCTCTGATCACGCCTTGTTAATAAAGTTATCTGCATGTCCGTAAAGTAGCGTAAACAATCCTTGCGTACGCTCAAGTGGCAAAGCTGACAGATAGTCTAAGCTTTAGACATAACTATTACTGGAACCTTGTGGCGAGTGACTGCAATGCTTACACCTTTACACGCTCTGATCAATGAACGGAATGAGTCTTCCCTCGCGTCTCAGTTAACGCGATTCGCAGATCTTTACTACTCTGGTGCACCCTCAGATGAGGTGCTCGGCCGGTCAGTAGAGGATCTGTACGGGGCGACTTTGTCCTGCTGGCAGTTTATTCAGCATAGATCTGCCGGTGAGCCGAAGGTGCGTGTATTTAATCCAGACCATGAAAATCATGGATGGCAGTCACTTCATACGGTGATCGAGATCGTTTTCGACGACATGCCGTTTCTGGTAGATTCTGTACGAATGCAGCTCAATGCCCGTCAGATGTCGCTGCACGCCATTCATTACTGTGTATTACATGCAGGGCGTGACGAGAGCGGCCAGTTCAAGGCGACGGGTCAGTGGCAGAAACCAGGAAAAGGAAAAACGCCTGAAGCCATTATTTATATCGAAGTAGATCATCATTCTGATGAGCAGTTGATGACGGATCTGGCTCAGGAAATTGAAGATGTGCTTAGTGAAGTTCAGCGCTGCGTCCGCGACTTTCCTGAAATGCTCGGAAAGGCAAAGAGTACAGCTCAGGAGCTGCGTGATGCCTGCACAGTCAATGACAAGGAAGCCTGTACTGAGGCCGCTGAGTTCGTTGACTGGATGGCATCTAATCACTTTACCTTTCTGGCATATGATGAGTTTACCGTCAGTGATGCGAAATCCGGTAAAATTGTAGATCGAGATCCTGATCACGACCTTGGGATTTTCCGCAATATAGACACTACGCGTTCGCGTGTTCAGTTGAAAGAACTCGAACCCGAAATCCGCGAGTTCATTACCGGTCCTTCATTGATCAACTTTATGAAGTCCGGTAACCGCAGCCGTATACATCGTCCTGCCTATCCCGATTATGTCGTTGTAAAGCGATTCGATAAACATGGAAACGTCGTCGGTGGTATGCGGTTTATGGGTCTGTTTACTTCGATTGTTTATATCGAAACCCCGAACAATATTCCGATTATCCGCCGTAAACTGACAGCGATTCGTGAGAAGTCGGGTTTTGAGCGTTCGAGCCATAGCGCGAAAGAGCTCGATCGTATCCTCGAAGTGTATCCCCGCGACGAATTATTCCAATCCGATGTTGATCAACTTTATAAGACAGCCAATAGTGTTCTGAATATTCAGGAACGACGCCAGACGAGAGTGTACCTGCGCAAGGATACCTACAGTAAGTTTTTGTCGTGCATCGCATACACACCGCGTGATGTTTATAACACAGAGCTACGTCAGAAAATGGAAGATATTCTGGCTCAGGAATTCAGTCCACTAGACATAGAGTTCAACACTTATTTTTCAGAATCTGTTCTGGCCCGGACCCATTTTATTGTTCGCCTGAATCCAGAAAAAGAGCTGAGTTATGACGAAAATATTGTCGCCAATAAGATTCGTCAGGTGGTCCGCTCCTGGACTGATGATCTGCATATTGCGCTGGTGGAACAGGTCGGCGAAGAGCGCGGTAATGTTCTTTATCACGAATATCGGTCTGCCTTTCCGGCGGGCTACCGCGAGGACTTTTCTGCCCGCACTGCCGTAGCTGATATTCAGTATATGGATACCTTAAAGTCTGCCTCTGCAGGTGAACTCGGTATGTCCTTCTATCGGGAGCTGGAGGGAGGCCAGAATGAACTCAGGTTCAAGCTGTTTAACCCGGATAGCATTCTACCGCTGTCTGACATTATTCCTGTGCTCGAAAACTTCGGTCTGCGGGTGATGGGTGAGCATCCTTATGAGATCGTCTGCAGTGATGGCCGTCGTGTCTGGATTCATAATTTCTCACTGAAATATACCCTGTCTGACAGCATCAATATTGCCGAGGTGAAACAGGTATTTCAGGAAGCATTCCGTGCCATCTGGGATGGCCGGGCTGAGAACGACTCATTTAACCGGTTGGTGCTGGGTGCTAAGCTGGGTTGGAAAGACATCGCACTGCTCAGAGCCTACGCACGCTATATGAAGCAGATTCGCTTCGGTATTTCTGAGAACTACATTGCTGACACATTGAGCCGTTATATTCCGATCAGTGCTCAGATCGTTAATCTTTTTCATGCACGTTTTGGCCTTAATGATCAGTCTGCTGATGATCGTAATAAAGCCGTCGCTGAGGTTGAAGGTAAGATTCATGAAGCGCTTGACGGTGTAGATCAGCTTAATGAAGACCGAGCTATCCGTCGCTATATAGAGCTGATCAAGGCCACGCTGCGTACCAACTACTTCCAGCCAGATGCTGATGGAAAAACAAAGAGCTATCTTTCATTCAAAATTAAGCCGTCAGAGATCACCGATATTCCTCTGCCGCGCCCCATGTTTGAGATATTTGTTTATTCTCCCCGTATCGAAGGTGTGCATCTACGAGGCGGAAAAGTCGCCCGTGGTGGTTTGCGCTGGTCTGACCGCGTCGATGACTTCCGCACGGAAGTGCTGGGCCTGGTGAAAGCACAGCAGGTGAAAAACGCGGTCATTGTCCCTGTCGGTGCTAAGGGTGGCTTTGTGTCGAAGTGTCCACCGACTGACGGTGGACGCGATGCTTTTATAGCTGAAGGTGTGGCTTGTTATCAGACGTTCATTAGTGCGCTCCTGGATGTCACTGATAATTTGATTGAAGGTGAGATTGTTCCACCTGAGTCAGTGGTTCGTCACGACGAGCCTGATCCATATCTTGTTGTTGCAGCCGATAAGGGCACAGCAACTTTCTCAGACATTGCCAATGAAATTGCAGTCAACCGCGGTTTCTGGATGGGAGATGGTTTTGCTTCCGGTGGCTCGGTGGGTTACGACCACAAGAAAATGGGCATTACAGCACGCGGTGCCTGGGTGTCCGTGCAGCGTCACTTCCGTGAACGCGGCGTGAATGTTCAGACGGATGATTTCACTGTGGTCGGCATCGGTGACATGGCCGGTGATGTGTTCGGTAATGGCATGTTGCTGTCCGAGCACATTCAGCTGGTCGCGGCATTTAACCACATGCATATATTTATCGACCCTGAACCAGATTCAGCCTCTAGCTTCAAAGAACGAAAAAGACTGTTTGAGCTGCCGCGATCCAGCTGGGAGGACTATGATAAGTCTCTGATATCCAAGGGCGGCGGTATATTTTTACGTTCAGCAAAGAGTATCGACATTACGCCTGAAATGAAGAAACGTTTCGGTATCAAAGAGAGCAAGCTGGCACCGAATGAGTTGATTAAAGCGGCGCTGAAAGCTGAAGTCGATCTGATCTGGAACGGTGGTATCGGAACCTATATCAAAGCATCGTCTGAGCTTGATTCCGATGTCGGTGATAAGGCCAATGATACACTCAGAATTAACGGTAGAGATGTCCGTGCCAAAGTTATAGGCGAAGGAGGGAACCTCGGTGTAACTCAGCTAGGTCGTATCGAGTTTGGGCTGAATGGCGGTGCGTCGTACACGGACTTTATCGATAACGCAGGTGGTGTAGACTGCTCTGACCACGAAGTAAACATTAAGATTATGCTCAATGAGATCATGGATAATGGTGATCTCACTCGTAAACAGCGCAATCAGGTTTTCCTTGAGCAGACCGATCCTGTCGCGGATCTGGTATTAAATAACAACTACCATCAGACACAGGCGATTGCACTAGCCTATCGTGACTGCCGCGAACGTCTCGATGAATATATTCGTCTGATGAAGGACTACGAGCAGCAGGGCAAGCTCAATCGCTCACTCGAATTCTTACCGGATGAAGAAGAGTTACAGGATCGCCGCAATGATAATACGGGCCTGACGAAACCAGAGCTGGCTGTGCTGATTTCATATACTAAAGCGGATATGAAAGAGCGCTTGAATGCGTCGAAGATTACGTCTGATGAATATATTTCGAAGATTCTGTCGACGGCTTTCCCTGAGGCGCTGAATAAGAAGTTTTCTGAAGCCATTAATAACCATCGGCTACGTAAAGAAATCATCGCGACTCAGTTAGCGAATGACATGATTAACCACATGGGGATCACATTCGTGAACCGTCTGGGTGACTCCACTGGTGCTTCGATTACTGATATTGCGCGTGCGTACGTGACAGCACGTGATACCTTCTCGCTACATGAACACTGGCGGGAGATAAGTGCGCTGGACTACAAGGTCTCGACGGAAGTGCAGGAAAATATGATGGCGGAGCTGATGCGTCTGGTGCGACGTGCCACTCGCTGGTTCCTGCGTAATCGTCGTGTAGCGGTCGATATTGCCAGTGAAGTTGAACGCTTCGGCACGGCAGTTCAACACATAGCTCATAATCTGAGTTCGACTCTTAAGGGTGACGCACTCAAGCGCTGGCAGAAGGAGTTTGATAAACGACAGGAGCAGGGTGTACCAAAGACGTTAGCGGCGTTTACTGCCGGTGCAGGAGAACTTTATTCTTCGCTGGGTATTATCGAAGCGGCGGCTCAATCGGATTGCCCGGTCGAACGTGTTACTCAGGCCTACTTCGGTGTGGGCGATCACCTGTCGCTTAACTGGTTCTTGCGTCAGATTAATGATCTGCCCACCAGTAACCATTGGGAAGCGATGGCACGTGAAAGTTTCCGTGATGACCTTGATTGGCAGCAGCGGTCCTTAACCGTCGGTATCCTTAAAGGACACTCTGACGAAACAGATCTCGAACTGGCGATTGAGCACTGGGAGAAAGAGCAGGACATCCTGGTTGAGCGCTGGGGGCGTATGCTTGAAGATCTCAAAAGTATCGAGCAGACCAGCTTCCCGATGATTGCGGTCGCTCTGAGAGAGCTTCTGGACCTTGCGCAAGCGAGCCGCCACGCCTGAGATTTGATCTGATGCCTGCGCCGGTGTAAAACTGCGGTTTTCACCGGCGTGTATTCAGGTTTTGATCAGACTACTAGTTCTCCCTTTTCTGCTGTCGACACTTCTACCTTTTATTGCGAAAGCAGCAGAGGTTGATCATTTCAGCCAATTGCCTGCCGTGGACATGGCCGATAGCCGATCGCTTCTAAATGCAGAGGTTGCGCAGCGGATTGATCGTGCTCTGGTACGAGCTAACCGCAATGCTCCACACCTGAAACCCCGTAAAGTTCAGCGCGTTCCCAAACGGTCTCGTTGTGATGTGGATCGTCTGTACGACTCTTTCCGGGTGCTGTTGGCCCGGCCAATCGTGGGGCAGGTCGAGTCATTTGCTGAACAGCACCCTGATCTCGATCGTATTCGCATCACTCTTCCGGATTCTATCTATCGCGACTTCACCTGGCCGCATTCTCCGACCCTCGTTCTGTCTGAGCGGGTGGCGTCCGTCGTTCGTGTCGGCGAGCACTTTGTTGGTACCGATAAGTTTGGGCACTTCTTCACCGAAGGTTACAGCTACTTTCGCGAAACGGAGAGGATGGCTCTGCCGTTGAAGCACGCCTTCCTATTTGGGGAGTGGACTGAGTCAGTCTATTTTGGTGCTGAAACCACAGGGGTGTATTCGTTTGCTGATCTGGTCGCTAATTTTAACGGCCTCAGGTTCTGGAATCGTATTCTGTCGGAGTACCCGGACCCACTGTCAGAGCGGGCACTTCCACCTTATGTTACTTGTGAGGATGAAAAGTGGGTCGTTGCGGCAAAATTCGACTGGCGTGAGTACATTGATCCGGCCTGGAATGAGAGTGTTAACTGCTCGATGATGCGTACACTCGGCCTGCTCGAGAAGGTACTTAATACCGGGCCTGTGTGTAATCCAACGCTGTTGCCGTGGCAGCGTTATGGCGAACTGTCGCCTGTGCTTTTTAACCAACACGGTCTTGCGGTGCTACCGGATTATCTTCAGCCCGAGGTTATTCTGACTCAGCGTCACCCTGAACTTATGACCGAAAGCCGTATTTCCTGGATAAAAGGCGTTCGGGAGTGGCTGGAAAAATGGCGTATCCGGCAGGATGTGAAGCGTGAACAACGCGCGGTTGCGGGCGATCGGCAGGGAGTCGCACCATGATGCAACGAATCGTTGTCGACCTGAATATCAGCAGCGATGAGTATCTCCGCTACTATCAGGGCGATGCCCGGACGGTACTGGCGTATTCAACCGATGGCAGGAAGGTACGCTTTCCGGCAGGCGTGCTGCAGCGCGTTGTCACCCGTGATGGTGTGCGCGGACGCTTTGCGATTCTGTTCAACCAGCAAGGCAAATTCGAGGGAATTGAGCGCGTCGGCTGACTTTTTAGCCGAGAGGGATCTACAGCGGCCGCATTAGTCCCTATAATGCGCGCAAATCTATTATCACCCTGATGTATTGAGAGATAGCTATGAGTTGGTACAGCCTTGCCCGACAGTTCCTGTTTATGATGGATGGAGAAACATCCCATGATCTGGGGCTGAAGATGCTGGGCAGAGCTGAGAAGCTTGGTGTACTGGGTTTACTGGCTAAGAAGGTGCCAGATCAGCCAGTAACCGTAGCTGGAATTACCTTTCCGAATCCGGTCGGACTGGCGGCGGGGCTGGATAAAAATGGCGATTACATTGATGCTTTTGCGCGCCTGGGTTTTGGTTTCATTGAGATCGGTACTATCACACCGCGTCCACAGCCTGGTAACCCAAAGCCGCGTCTGTTCCGTTTGCCGGAAGAGCGCGCCATCATCAACCGCATGGGCTTCAACAATAAAGGTGTTGATCACCTCGTTGAGCAAGTAAAGAAAGCGAAGTTTAAAGGTGTGCTGGGCATCAACATCGGCAAGAACTTTGACACCGCTGTTGAAGATGCGACGTCCGATTACCTGATCTGCCTTGAGAAGGTCTATCAGTACGCCACGTATATCACGGTCAATATCTCTTCACCGAATACACCAGGGCTGCGCACCTTGCAGTACGGCGATGCACTACGTGACCTGCTGATGCCGCTGAAAGCGCGTCAGGCCGAGCTGGCAAAAGAGCATGGCTACAAGCCAATCTTCGTGAAGATTGCGCCCGATATGGAAGACGCAGAAATTGATACTGTGGCGCAGACGCTTCTCGATTGTGAAATCGACGGCGTCATTGCGACCAACACCACCTTGTCTCGTGAAGGCGTTGAAGGTTCTAAGCATGGCGCTGAGGCTGGTGGTTTATCCGGCGCGCCGGTGACCGATCTTTCAACCATGACCATTGAGCGCCTGTGTGGTGTGCTGGGCGATCGTCTGCCGGTGATCGGCGTTGGCGGTATTCTTGAAGGTGAAGACGCGGTTGATAAAGTACGTGCAGGCGCATCTCTGGTGCAGGTTTACTCTGGCTTTATTTATCGTGGTCCAGAGCTGATCGGTGAGTGTGTACGCTCTCTCAGTAAAGCCTGATCGACACTGATTAAATAACAGCAGATAAAAAGCCCGGCAAAGCCGGGCCAAGCTCCCCGGGTGGGGGAGGCGTGAGTCTGACGAAACTCGTCAGGAGTGGAGTAAAATTCTTCAGTGGCGGGTAATTACACCGCCATTCGATGAATACCAGAAACGCCGGTATAACCATCCCAGTTGTCTTCGCGTCCGGATCGCCAACCAGCCATCCAGTCGTCGTGTGTTGGGCCTGCTGGGGCCAGATCTTTGGAGCGGCGTTCTACGCCTGCCCGGTAGCCACGTGCAAAGGCTCTTTCCTGCATGTCGCGTTTCTGTCTTTTCATAGAGTTGCTTCCTCGCTGTTATTAAAACATCGGTTAGCCACAGAAAAATCGGCGGACCACGTATAGTTGTACCGTGACAACACGGTGAATGTTAATGAATTATTTCTTCTAAGTGATAAGGTTTTAGCGCCTTTTCGCTATTACCCTGAGTGTATGAATGTATGAGTGACGTAGAATATAACGATCCAAATACCAATTGGCTGGCTGTCTGTGCAAAAGGCACCGAGGCACTGCTGGCCGATGAAATCAGACACTTAGGCGGAAGTGTTGATAAAGAAAGCCACATTGGCGTCTATTGGCACGGTGATCTTGAAGCGGCGTACCGGGTGTGTTTATGGTCACGTCTCGCCAGCCGATTGCTGCTTCCATTACTGGAATGTCAGGTAGAAAGCGCCGATGAAATGTTCAAAATGGCGAAGACGGTCGACTGGCCCTCTTTATTTCCTGTTGAAGCCACGTTCCGTATCGATTTTCACGGCAGCAGTCGTTTTATCAACAACACTCAGTTTGGTGCGCAGCGCATCAAAGATGCGGTGGTCGATGTCTTCCGTGAGCAGACGGGCGTGCGTCCATCGGTCGATAAGTCGGGTGATATCCGTATCGAAGCCCAGTTGCGCAAAGGGCGTCTGTCGCTGTTTCTGAATGTCTCCGGGGACAGCCTCCACCGTCGGGGCTATCGCCTGCAGCCGGGTAAAGCACCGCTGAAAGAAAACCTGGCCGCGGCCCTGCTGATCCGTGCGGGTTGGCCTGAGTTGGCAAAAGAGGGCAAGACCCTCGTTGATCCTATGTGTGGCTCCGGCACCTTGCTGATTGAAGCCGGGCTCATGGCCGCAGATGTTGCACCAGGGCTTAACCGACAGGGTTGGGGTTTCGATCGCTGGAAGAGTCATGAGCGTAAGCTCTGGATGAAGCTGGTTGATGAAGCGCGCCAGCGTCGTACCGATGGCATCAATGCTATGAAGAACCGTCTGTATGGCTTTGATATTGATTCTGAGCAGCTGAATGCGGCAAACAAGAACCTGGAGCGTTCAGGTCTGGCTGGCAAGGTGCATCTGGAGCGCCGCGATATTAACGATCTGCGCGTGCAGAAAGAGGTGATACAGCAGGGCGGTATGGTGATTTCTAACCCGCCTTATGGTGAGCGCCTGAGCGAACTACCTCAGCTGGCGCCTCTGTATCAGCAACTGCATGATGCCACGATGAAATTACCTGAGTGGCGTGTTGCTATCTTTACCGGCAATACGGACCTGGCCCGCGCTATCCGTCGTCCTCTTGATAAACAATATAAGTTTATGAACGGCAAAATCGAAACCAAGCTGTTGGTCTTCGGCGCCGCTGATGAACGTTCCTCTCGACCGCAGCCAACGGCCATTCGTGGCCCGGTAGAGGCGTTTGCCAATCGTTTGAAGAAGAACATGAAGAACCTCGGTAAGTGGGCAAACCGCGAGAACGTTCATTGTTACCGCATTTACGATGCGGATATTCCGGAATACGCGGTGGCGGTCGATCGCTACGAAGACTGGCTCCACGTTCAGGAATACGTGCCGCCTAAATCGATTGACCCTCAGGTCGCCGAGAAACGTCTGCTGGATGTTCTGGCAGCCTTACCTGAAGTCACTGGCGTACCTGCGGAGCAGATTGTTCTTAAGCGTCGTGAACGTCAGAGTGGTAAACGTCAGTACGAAAAGCAGAGCGATGAAAAGCGCACCATGAGCGTCCGCGAAGGGCAGGTGAATGTGCTGGTGAATCTTCGTGACTATCTCGATACAGGCTTGTTCCTTGATCACCGGCCGACACGTCTGCATATCGCGAAACAGGCGGGCGGTAAGCGTTTCCTTAACCTGTTCTGCTATACGGCGACCGCGTCGCTGCATGCCGCGGTAGCCGGGGCAAAGACGACCAGTGTGGACATGTCGCGGACTTACCTCAACTGGGGGCGTGATAATTTCCGTGCTAATGATCTGAACCCGGACGGGCACAGTTTTATTCAGGCCGACTGCCTGCAGTGGCTGAAAGACGACACCGGCGAGTACGATCTTATCTTTATGGACCCGCCGACTTTTTCAAACTCGAAGCGTATGGAAGGCGTACTCGATATTCAGCGTGACCACGTTGACCTGATCCGCATGGCGATGGACCGGCTGGCACCGGGCGGAACACTGATCTTCTCTAACAACCTGCGTAAGTTCAGCCTCGACCGTGAAGCCCTGTCAGAGTTCAGCATCCGGGATGTGACTGGCAAGTCGATCCCTAAGGACTTCGAACGTCGCCAGAATATTCATGTGTGTTTTGAAATTTCGCACGGCAATTAAACTTTAAGTTTAGCTTAACCAGGGAGGGTTAAAGCATGTCATTAAAATCGAACTGGCCACAAATCAAACGCACGTTAGAGCAGTCGCAGACCTCAGCAGTGCACTGCTCTATTGCGACGGTCTGTCCTGACGGTACTCCGCATATTACCCCTGTCGGCACGGTATTCCTCCGTGATGATCAGACAGGGTTCTTCTTCGATCACTACGCAGTGTCATTGGGTGAGAACATAGACTCGAACCCAAGCGTCTGCGTGTCGGCAGTAAATGTGGGGCGCTGGTTCTGGCTTAAGTCGCTGCTAACAGGACGTTTTGCCTCGGAACCCGGAGTCCGGCTCTACGGCAAAGCTGGCCCGGCACGGCCAGCCACGTCTGAAGAACTCCAGATGATTCATAAACGCGTTGCTTCGACCCAGTGGTTGAAGGGAGCACGGATGCTCTGGAGTGATTTTGAGATAGTCAGAGACATCGAGTTTACTGATTTTAGGCCCGTGGCCTATCCAATGATGATGGATGGGATGTGGCCTGCAGATTGAATGCACTATTGAAGTGCAATCACATTTTCTGTGTTAGATGTTGGTGCCATATTGGGGTGGGTTTGGTTGATCATTCTTTTCGCGTACGAATTCCTGCATCACGCTAGCGCACGTCAGCTCTATAGTTGTGCGTTTTCTATTGCTCGATTGTCGCAAAGTGGACAAAGTGGCACGCCTTCTGCTTAAACGTTCCCCTATCGAAGGATTCTAATGGGCTTTTGCCCTGATGTTGCGCAAAGGGCACCGCTAGAGTGCGCCGCGCCAAATACACATTTAACGAACTATCAGAGGACAACTCGTGGATATCACAGGTATCAACTCCGCTGTCGAAACTCTTATGTACAGCGCGAACACAATGTTTATTCTGCTGGGTGCCATCATGGTACTGGCGATGCACGCGGGCTTCGCATTTCTAGAGGTCGGTACAGTACGTCATAAGAACCAGGTAAATGCTCTGGTAAAAATCATTACTGATTTCGGTATCTCAACCATTGCCTATTTCTTCATCGGTTATCAGGTAGCCTACGGCATGGATTTCTTCGCCAGTGCTGCGGAGCTGACTGAAAACAATGGCTATGAGCTGGTGAAGTTCTTCTTCCTGCTGACCTTTGCGGCGGCAATTCCAGCCATTATTTCTGGTGGTATTGCTGAGCGTGCGAAGTTTTACCCAATTCTGATTGCTTCTGCCCTGACGGTTGCATTCGTATATCCATTTTTTGAAGGCATCATCTGGAACGGGAATGCCGTTTTTGGTTTCAGCCTGCAAGCATGGTTAGAAGAAACGTACGGTGCTGGCTTCCACGATTTCGCAGGCTCAGTCGTTGTGCACGGTGTTGGTGGCTGGATTGCCTTTGCAGCTGTCTTCCTGCTGGGCGCTCGTCGTGGCCGTTACCGTGACGGTAAAGTCACCGCATTTGCTCCTTCAAACATTCCTTGGTTGGCTATGGGTGCATGGATCCTGACTGTTGGCTGGTTCGGTTTCAACGTGATGTCTGCACAAACACTTGACGGTATTTCGGGCCTGGTCGCTGTGAACAGCCTGATGGCGATGGTTGGCGGTGTTGTTGTTGCAATGATCGTTGGTCGCAATGACCCGGGCTTTATCCACAACGGTCCTCTGGCAGGTCTGGTTGCTGTGTGTGCGGGTTCAGACGTTCTGCATCCCATAGGTGCTCTGCTGGTCGGTGGTGTTGCTGGTGCGCTGTTTGTGTGGGTATTCACTCTGGCTCAGAACAAGTTCCCTAAATTCGATGACGTACTTGGTGTATGGCCTCTGCACGGCCTGTGTGGCGCGTGGGGCGGCATTGCCTGCGGTATCTTCGGCACAGAAGCAATGGGCGGCCTTGGTGGCGTCAGCCTGATGTCACAGCTGATTGGTACTGTTGCTGGTATCGCAGTCGCTCTGATTGGTGGTTTTATCGTTTACGGTCTGGTGAAGGCTGTATCGGGTATTCGCCTGAGCGAAGAAGAAGAGTTCAACGGTGCTGACCTGTCGATCCATAAGATTGGTTCGACTAACAACGACTGATTTTCAGTACTGTTGAAAAAACCCGCTTCGGCGCACTGCTGTCCCACAGTTTTGGG